>CAYWIS010000230.1:0-9366 GCA_964458385.1 uncultured Pirellulaceae bacterium | reverse complement strand
ATAATCCGCGTGTCGGGGGTTCGAGTCCCTCCTCCGCTACTCTCGTTAGCTGAATCACATTGCTGCAAAACCTCTGCCTTGGCAGAGGTTTTTTGCATTCGGGACGGCTGGATTCTTACGTTTTTTTTCGTGCGGACGCCTGAGGCGCAACAGAAGTGCGCCGATGCGTTCTTGGGCAAGAAACGCGGCTTTTAACATTCCCCTAGCCGCGACCAATTGGCTACTCGTCCTGTAACGGCGCCCCGGCCAGCGGGAGCTAGTGAACGATCACGGTTGCATTCCAGCGTTTCGTCCAGATTTGCCGCTGGGGTGGGCCGTAGGTTCTGTAAGGTTGACGAGGATTATAGCCGGCCATCCCTTGGGAAGGTCGAAGCTCTTACGTTCCCAACGCCTGCGGTTCTCACCTTTCGCGCGTCGAATTGAAAACGAAGCATTTTGGCCTGCGCCGCACCAAAAGCTAAGATGTGTAGTACGATGCGTCCCCAGTATCGAGGCGGTTCCCTCGCTCCGAGACGCCGCGGCACGAAGGAAGAACGATGAAGATCGCAATGATCGGAACGGGCTACGTTGGCTTGGTCACCGGCACGTGCCTGGCGGAAAGCGGGAACGAGGTGACCTGCGTCGACGTGGACCAGAACAAAATCGAACGGCTGACACAGGGCGAAATCCCCATTTACGAACCCGGTTTGTCCGAGCTGGTCAAACGGAACGTCGAGGCGGGACGCCTGCGTTTCACCACCGACTACGCGACCGCAATTCCCCCCGCCGAAATTATCTTCCTGGCGGTCGGCACGCCCTCGCGGGATGATGGCTCGGCCGATTTGTCGTATCTCTTTGGCGCCGTTGAGCAATTGGCTCCGCATTTGGCGCCCGGGGCCATTGTCGTCGTGAAGAGCACCGTTCCCGTGGGAACCAACGCCGAGGTCTACCGCCGGCTCTGTGAGTTGACCGGCCGTGACTGCGACGTGGCGAGCAATCCGGAATTTTTGAAAGAAGGCGCGGCGGTTGGCGACTTTATGTATCCCGACCGAGTTGTCGTTGGCGTGCGGCGCGAGGAAGTGGGAGAAACGCTTCACCGCTTGTATGCGCCTTACCTGCGCACCGACAAGCCGTTCCTCACCATGTCGCCCGAAAGCGCCGAGATGACCAAGTATGTCGCCAACGCGCTCTTGGCCACGAAGATCAGCTTCATCAACGAGATGGCGAATCTGTGCGAGCGCTTGGGGGCCGATGTCAACGCCGTTCGCCGCGGTATCGGGCATGACCGCCGCATTGGGTTTGCCTTTCTCTTCCCCGGCGTGGGATACGGCGGAAGCTGCTTCCCCAAAGATGTCCGCGCACTGGAGCATTTAGCCCGACAGGTGGGCATTGAGCCGAGAATGCTTCAGGCCGTCGACGCGGTGAACGAACGGCAAAAGCAGGTGCTAAGCGAGAAGATCATCGAGTACTTTGGCGACTCGCTGCCGGGCCGGCTCATTGCGGTCTGGGGCCTGGCCTTCAAAGCCAAGACCGACGATATTCGCGAAGCGCCCGCCCTTGTGCTGCTCGACCGATTGCTCGAGCGCGGCGTGCGGCTTTGTGTTCACGATCCCGAAGCAATGGACAACGTGCGAGCGCGCTACGGTGACCGAATTGCCTACGCGTCAACGCCGCTGGAAGCTGTGGAAGGCGCCGACGCGCTGGCAATTAATACCGAGTGGGACGAGTTCCGCAGCGTTGACTTCCAGACGATCAAGCGGCGGATGAAATCGCCCGTCGTGTTTGACGGCCGCAACCTCTATGAGCCGCAAACGCTCGCAGAGGCAGGCTTCACCTACTTCTCGATTGGTCGCCAACCGGTCCTTGCCGAGGCGCCGTCAAGTCGGTCCTAATGGCCCGGCGCCGCCGCGACGATCGGACGTACCACGTCGGGCGGCCGGCTACGTGTTCAAGCCGTGGCGAGAAGTAGTCCGTCCGCGGCGGATTCACGCGACTTTAAGCGGCGCGCTTTTTGCCATCGTACGCAATGACGCGGCTATTTTCGGGCGCCACCGGAGTGACGCTGACCTTGGTGCGTTCCAATTCCTCCACACGTGCGGCGAGCTTCTGAAGCAAGTTAGCAATCTCTTGCCCCGCGCTGTCGCCAAGGTGCACGTTCAGAGCCTTGCGTGTGTTGAAGGAAAGAGCAGGTCCAGGCATGTGCGTCTACTCCGTGTAGAGAGAAGTGAGGTTGAAAACTTGCGAACGTGGCGCCCTCGCGCTTACTCAACGGTGACGCTCTTAGCAAGATTCCGTGGTTTATCGACGTCGCATCCTCGCAGCACGGCGATGTGATAGGCCAGCAACTGCAGCGGCACAATGCTCACAATCGGCTGTAGGAACTCTTCGACCGAAGGGGTGAAGATCACATCGTCGGCCAACTTGGCGGCCTTGGTGTCGCCTTCCTCAACAATTGCGATCACGGGACCGCCGCGAGCTTTGATTTCCTCCATGTTCGCCAGCACTTTGTCGTACACAAACCCTTGCGGCACGATAAAGACGCTGGGCGTGTGTTCATCCACCAGGGCGATCGGCCCATGCTTCATCTCGGCGGCCGGGTAGCCCTCGGCGTGGATGTAGCTGATTTCTTTGAGCTTCAGCGCGCCTTCCAAGGCGGTAGGAAAGTTGTACTGGCGGCCCAGGTAGAGGAAATTTTGGGCATGGCAGTACTTCATCGCCACGCGACGGACCTCGTCGTTAACGGTCAGCGCCTGCCGCACCTTATCGGGCAGTGCGTGCATCTGATCGATGATCCGCCGGCCGGCGTCGTAACTTAGGTGGCGCATTCGCCCAAAGTAAAGCGCCAACATCGCCATGATCATGCATTGCGACGTGTACGCTTTGGTCGAGGCCACGCCCACTTCGGGGCCTGCGTACAAATAGATTCCGCCATCGGCCTCTTGGGCAATCGTGCTGCCCACCACATTACAAATGGCGAGGGTGTGCTGCCCCTTGCGGCGCATTTCGCGCAGCGCGGCAAGGGTGTCGGCCGTCTCGCCGCTTTGGCTAATTGCAAACACAAGCGTATCGTGATCCACCGGCGGATTACGATACCGCAATTCGCTGGCGTACTCGACTTCCACCGGCAGCCGCGCCAACTCTTCGATCGCGTACTCGCCCACCAGCGCCGCATGCCAACTGGTGCCGCACGCGGTCAACAACAAGCGGTTAACGCCTCGCAATTGAGGACGCGTGAGATTCAGCCCGCCAAACACGGCGGTTGCGTCCTGCTCGCACAAGCGGCCCCGCATCGCGTTGGTAAGGGATTCGGGCTGCTCAAAGATTTCTTTGAGCATGTAGTGCGGGTAGCCGTCGAGCGTGGTCGTAGCGGTTTTGGTTTCTAAGACCTCAACATTGTGTTGCACGCGTCCTTGGCGGCGATGAGTCACATGGAGCGACTCGGCCGTAATGATCGCCATCTGATGGTCCGCCAAGTAGACGATCTTATCGGTGTACCCCACCAGCGGCGAAGCATCGCTGGCGACAAAATGCTCGCCCTTCCCCACGCCCACAACCAGTGGGCTGCCAAGCCGCGCGGCAATCATCACGTCGGGATAGTCACGGAACATGGCGACGATTCCGTACGTGCCCTGAAGCTGCCCCAGCGCCGCTTGGACCGCCGCCACCAGGCGACCATACTTTCCGTAAGGATCGCCCGCAGGCGGTGGACCTTTTTGTTCTTCCGCCTCGAGACAGGCGGCAATCAAGTGAGCTGCTGCTTCGGTGTCGGTTGCAGAGCGAAAGCAGTACCCCTCAATTTCCAGCCGCTCTTTAATCGCCTGGTAATTCTCGATCACGCCGTTGTGAACGATGGCCGTTACCCGGTCGCCGCCCACGTGCGGGTGCGCGTTTTCTTCGGTGGCCGGGCCGTGTGTCGCCCAGCGCGTGTGTCCCACGCCCATCGTGCCCGTGGGGGCCGTTTTTGCAATGGCTTCCTCCAAGTTGGCAATCCGCCCAACCGCCTTGGCAATCTGAAACTGCCGGGCGCTGTCCATTACGGCAATCCCCGCGCTATCGTAGCCGCGATATTCGAGGCGACGGAGCCCTTCCAGAAGAAACTCGGTGGCGTTGCGAAAGCCGACGTATCCTACGATTCCGCACATGAGGATCCGTTCCTTATCGAAGAGACCAAGGAGGAAGAGTGTGCAGACTCACGACGACGAAGCCCGCCTTCGCCCCACCGTTGGGAATCCACCGCAGATGCAGCGCGACGCGGATCGTAGCAAACCGCCGCCGCGCGGCGAACGTCAATCTCGCACAGTTCGCCCAAAAAAATTCCCACGCTTTCGCGTGGGAATGTAGAACGTTTCCGAGATGTCCCACGCGGGCAAAATTAGTAGCCGCCGTAGGTTGCGCCGCCGTAACCCGTTCCGGGATTCACCGTGGCGCCCGTGTTATAGCTGCTGCTAGGAGCGGCGCCCGGCGCCGTAGCTCCATAGTTGCTGGTGTTGTAGCTGCCAAACGTGGCGCCGCCATTGGCCGGAGGCTGCGTGGGTGTCGAAGCCGCGCCAGGATAAGCGGCGCTGGCGCCGTAGCTCGAGCCGCCGTAGGCCCCGCCCGCTCCGTAGGCCGATGACGCTCCCGTGCCCATCGCGTTCGCATCGGTCGACGACGCGCCGTAGGTTGTGGCGTTCGTGTTATACGTTGCAGGCTGGACGCCAGCCGATGCAGCTTGACTGTCGTAGCTGGTCAAGTCGCTCGTGCTTCCCGGTCGGTATCCGCCCGTGGCGCTCGCTACCGTGGCGGCGGCCCCAGCCGACGCGCCATAACCGCCGCTTGCAGGTTGCGTCGAAGGTTGCGAAGCGCCGCTCGGCGTGTAGCTGCTGGGCGAGCTTTGATAGCTGCCGCTTGTGTCGGAGCCGTAGGTTGTCGGCGTGTTATATCCGTAGCTCGCGCCGCCATAACCAGGCGAGGTCGCTTCTTGTCCCGTCGCGGCAGCCGCGCCGCCGTACTGTCCCGTGCTGTACGGGTTGCTGGTGTATTGCCCGGCCGTGTTCGAGCTGGCGTCGGGCATTCCGGCGGTGGAAGTAGCGCTGTAGGAGCCTCCCGCGTAGGAGCCGCCGCCATAGGGATTGGCGCCATAGGAGCCGCCGCCGTAAGCGCCGCCGCCATAGACGTTGGTGTCGGCGCCCGTTGCTCCGCCATAGGCGCTGGCGCCGCCATAGGCCGAACTTGCATCGGCGGTGCGGTAACCACCGCTGGCCGACGCCCCTGCGTACGGATTCGCATCGCCATAGGGGTTGGCGCCGCCATATCCGCCGTAGCTAGGCTGCGAACTCGAAGCGTAGCTGCTGGCCGTGGGCGAAGCTGCGCTCGTTTGATAATTGCCCGTGTTGTATCCGCCCGTGTAGCCGCTCGACGACGCGGCGTAACTGGGGTAGCTGGAGCTGGCCGGAGCCGAGGAGCCGGTCGAATAACCGGAGTTGGAGCCGGTCGACGAGGCTACGCTGGTAGCACTATCGCTCGGAGCCCCGGTTGGCGTTTGCATGGTCGAGGGAGGCTTCGGCGTGTTCGCGGCGAGTTGGGTGTCGGCATCTTTGCTCTTGCCGGTGAACCAGGCCATGCCCGGCACGTTATAACTCGAGCCGCCTTTACAGCCGACGAAGCACATCGCCACCGATGCGGCAACGGCAACGGTCCATCGCGATTTGCTAATTCGCATAGCTCTCTTGCCCTTGAGTAGACGAAATGAGAACGAGAGCGCCCGGCGCGCTGCAACCGCCCCTGCCCCGCCGGCGTCCTTCTCTCGAGGACACGAATTGTACGGTGTCGACGACCAGGCGACGCCAAAGGGCGCCAACAAACCTAGTTCGTCCCGCATGATCTATTCGGCCGGTACAATCGCGCTAGACCAATTATTCCGAAAATTTTCGGCGGCAGTTACAACCGCACCCTCGAATCCAGACGAGATTGGGGCGGGATAATAGGTTTCGGTGCGTCCCCCGTCAAGGGCGATTTCCGCCCCCGCGCACCATTTTCGGTCTGGCCGTTTTCGACCGTACGTGGCACAATCGCCGTGCCTTATTCCTCTAGCGCAGGTTGCCGGTGAACCTCACTCGTATCGTCGATTGGCTGGTGTACTTCGCGGTGCGGACCGTCGTTTGCATTGTGCAGGCGTCGCGTCTGGAGACATGCGCAACTTGGGCCAAAATTCTTGCCTGGGTCGTCTACGATGTGGCGCGCGTGCGCCGCAGTGTGGTTGACGAGAACCTGCGCCATGCCTTCCCCGAGTGGGACGAACCCCAGCGACAAGCCGTCGCGCGGGACATGTGGCGCCATCTGTTCCTGATGGTTGCGGAAGTCGCCCTCGCGCCGCGGCGCATTCACGACACCAACTGGCGCGATTACGTGCAAATTGAAGGTGCGAAAGAAATTGTCGCGCAGCTCTTATCGCGCCGCGCCACGGTGCTGGTTTCGGGGCATTTTGGAAATTTTGAAATGGCCGGCTTTGTGGCCGGTTTGTTGGGCGTGCCAACCTACGCCATCGCCCGGCCACTGGATAACCCCTATCTGCACGCTTACGTCACGCGGTTCCGCAGCAGCACCGGGCAGTATTTACTTTCAAAAGAAGGCAGTGCGCCGCAAATCCAGGCGGTGTTGGAATCGGGGGGCGCTCTGGCGCTGTTGGCCGATCAGCACGCCGGCCCCAAGGGAGCATGGGTCCAGTTTTTTGGCCGGCCTGCCTCGTGTCACAAGGCTTTAGCACTCTTTTCGTTGACGAATGACGCTCCCATGTTGGTGTGTTATGCCCGGCGCGCCGGCGGCCCGTTGAAGTTCGTGGTGGGATTGGCCGACATATTCGATCCGCTGAGCGCGCCGGCCCGCTTGCAAGGAGTAACGCCGCTCTCGCAATGGTATAGCGACGTGCTGGAAGAAGTCATTCGCCAGACACCCGATCAGTACTGGTGGGTGCATCGGCGGTGGCGAGAACCGCCCGCACGCAAAAAGAAGAGCGCCCAGGCGCCCCCCGCTGCGGCGTAAGAGCGCCCGAGAGGGTTGGCGTCGCCTTCCCAGCGCCGTTGCGGCGCAATGAGCAAGCGTTGTACTCGGTTAGCGACAAACACCGCGTTCTTGGGTCAAGCACCGCTAATTCGCGTGATCGTGGCCCTAGAAGTTGGCAACGTCGCGGAGATTTAACGCATGGCCAACATGGCCGCGGCAAGTTCGTCGACCGCCTGCTCACGTGCGGTCGCATCAAGAACGAAGTAGGGACCGCGACCGGGCCGCGTCACACACGCCCGCAATTCCTCTTCGAACGTTGACCGGCCGCCCAGCGGCGTTGTAAGGAACGCTAATAACTTCGGTTGCGGCGCAGCAGCAAGGAGCGCGGCCAAGGGATCTTCGCTGGCTGCACGTTGTTCGGATGACGGGCGGCTTCGCCAATACGCCAACGACTGTTCGGGCCAGAAGTCACTTACCATTCCCCCCGGCCAGCGTTGGAGGCCAGCACGAACCGCCTGAAGCCGGTGACGAATCACTTCGCATTCCTGTTCAACGTCGGTTGTGTTTGCATCAAGCGCCGGGAGCAGAGAATCCGCACAAAACCCTACGCCAGCCCGGTCGGCAACGTGCGCCGCCACTTCCGTGGCGCCCATGCCCGGCGCCGCTGTGATCGCCAGATAATTTGGCGCCGAGTTCAGGTGCTCCCACAACTTAGCGATGGTCCAATCGAACAAGGGATGTCGCATCGCGGGAGCAACCTCAACCGCCGGCGCTAAAACAAAGCGGCGAAACGCCAAACGCGGATGAGGCAGGGTCAGGTTGGGCGACTCAATGACCTGCTCATCATAGAGCAACAGATCAAGATCAAGCGTGCGCGCATCCCACCGCACCGCACGGCGGCGGCCCAGGCTTGTCTCGACCGCTTGCAACGTCGCGAGAAACTCATGCGGCGGTAGAGAAGTCTCCCACAGCGCCGCCCCGTTCAAGAATCCGGGTTGGTTGGCCGGCCCGCCAACGGGCGTTGTCTCGAACCAAGTGCTCCGCGTCACGAGGCGCAAGGCTGGATACTCCTGAAGAGCCGCCAGCGCGCGCTCCAGCGTGTCCGCGCGATCGCCAAGGTTGGCGCCAAGTGCTACAAGGGCAAAGGCCACGTTCTTGCTACTAGGAAAAAACTTGATCGTTGTTCATCCGGGCCGCCGTTGGCCGCGGACAATTCCTTTGCACCCCGGTGGGCAATTCTCTATAACTTCATGCCGTCGCACGTGTTGCAACGCCGCGGCAACGGCGATGTTCGCCATTCGTTGTGGAAAGGGGCCGCATCAAGGACCAACAGCATGAGCCGTAACGCACCCATTGTCACTCGTCGCCAGTTTCATGCAATGCTAGGCGCCGCTGCAAGTTGGCCGCTGCTTACATCTAGACTCAACGGTGACGAGCAGCATCCCATCGCGGGCGAGTACGTTGACGTTCATACCCACCTGGGACAGACGTGGAACACCACCCAGCCGCTTAGCGCCGAAGAATTGCTGCGTTGGATGGACGCCCACGATGTGGCGCAAGCCGTGGTGTTGCCTCTTGTCTCGCCCGAAGCGTCAAGCTTCCCCCTGACGACCGACTTTGTCTTAGAGCAGACCAAGCCCTTCCGCGATCGCTTGATCCCGTTTTGTTCGATCGATCCCCGCACCTCGTACTCGGGCGGGCGGAAAGGCGCCGTTGAAATGCTCCGCCGCTATCGCGATGCCGGGGCGCGCGGCTTTGGTGAACACAAGCCGGGCGTACCGATCGATCATCCCGGCAATCTCATTTTGTTTGAGGCATGCGCTGAATTGGAGCTGCCCATTCTCTTCCACATGGACAACCAGCGCAATACCGACGCACCAGGGCTTCCAGGACTCGACCGCGTTTTAACACAAGTGCCTCAAGCGATCATGATTGGGCATGGGCCGGGTTGGTGGGCCTCCATCTCGGGAGATGCAACGCAGGCAGATTTGGGCGGTTACCCGCGAAGCCCAACAACGCCCGGGGGAGCGATCGACGCCCTGATGGACAAGCATCCCAATCTCTACGGCGATCTTTCGGCGGGAAGCGGCGCTAACGCAATTCAGCGCAACTTGGAGTTTGGCCGGGAGGTCCTCATTCGTCGGGCCGACCGCTTGCTATTTGGCACAGATTTTCTGGCGCCGGGGCAAGCGGTTCCCCAATTCGATCTGTTCTCAAGATTGGATCTTCCCGACGAAGTGCGCCGCAAGATCGCCCGCGAGAATGCCCGCCGCCTTTTGAAACTTGGTTGATCCAGAAACACCGACGGGCGCGACGCATTAGCGCCCCGCCCCGGGCGGCCCGCCGGCGCCACGCAGAGGCGTCGAAATACACCAATTTTATCGGCTGCCGGCGGGGGCTCACGTC
>CAYWIS010000229.1:6704-9420 GCA_964458385.1 uncultured Pirellulaceae bacterium | reverse complement strand
GCTTTTCAACGGAATCGGTTCGCCGCCGCGTTGCAGGAACAAATCGTAGTACTGGTGGTTGAAATGTGCTTGGGCGAGCATCGCCAACACCACCGCCGGGTACACGCCGATGCAGCACAGAAGGGTTCCGACCACACTCGCCAGCGCGCTGCTTACCACGAGAAACAACGTTCCCAACAACATCTCTTTCCACACCTTGGCGACGAAGCTCTTGAGCCAGGCGAAGTTTATGGCCGTGGCGAAGTCTTGCGCCAAGCCAACGCGGATCAGAACGGGTGTAAGCACCACTCCCAAAGGCGCGGCCAGGAGCAGCATCGCGAGAATGAGCACAGGCATGCCCATGGCGAATATTACGCCCGCGGCGTCCTCATCGCCGATGGCCGCAGCCACGAGCGCCATCGCCAAAAAGCCTCCAAAGTAGATTGCCACGAAGATTGGCGCTGCGACAATCGTTGCCAGCATCGTCGCCAGAAACACCCATACTCCGCGCACGATATAGTCGGCAAACCGTTCGAGGTTAAAGTCGGGATAGGTGCGCCCGCCGCTGCGATGCAGTCCTTCGGTTACCTCAAATTGATAGCCGTTCATAAGGAGCGGCCCTAGAACAGGCACCCACATGGCCATGGAGCCAAACAAGAGAGTCAACGGCCACTGCGAGCTTTCAAACACATAGTTCCACGGCCGCAGAAACTGTAATTCGCCCGACGAAGAAGGTTTAGGCGGGGGTGGAGGCCGGAGAGGATCAGCAAACGGTGGTTCGGTGCGAGCATTCATCGGCGACGCTCAACGACTAGCGGAGAGAGCAGAACAGCGTCCCTCAAGGTAATTGCGCCGCCGACACAACGCAATTCGCCACCGTTCAACGCTGCAAGCGTCGTTCTAGGGCGTTAGTACTCCACACGCGCTAGAAACTCGCAACCAACAAGAAAAGCGGTCGGTCCTTCGACGTCAAAGGGGGTCACGTGGCGCACTTCCGCCGCAACGTGGACCTTCGGATGATCAGCCCCCAAGGCCGCAATCAATTGGTCGAACGGAGGTTTACGCTCGAGAAAGAACGAGAACCCGCCCGACGAGATATCTCGGCAGCGCACGTCAAAGAACGCGCGGCTGCGGGGCAATCGCCGACCATTCCAGGGCGCAATCTGTTGTACGTAGGGGTAGGGGCGCCGGAGTCGAGCCCGCCGCTCACGGCCATGAAGCGGAGTCTGTTGCTCAAGTTGTCGCAGCTCGAGCATTTCGTTGAGTAAGTCCCGCGACGGGAGCCGCCCCGCGCGCAAACATTGCTCCAACCGCGACAGCACCGCTTGTTGCTTTTGGTGAAGCGCCGCAGCCGCTCCTTGATCGGGAGGAGTCTGCGACTCAACGCCATGGGCCACAATGGCGCGCGCCCGGCCGTCTTGATGCTGGACGATGGTGAACGTCCATTCAATTTGCCGCCGCGGTTTGCCGCGCGTGCGCAGCGGAGCCACAATTCGCATGGCCGCTTCGCCATGACGCAAGCGATCCAAAGCGTCTTGAACCTCAACGGCCTGATTGTCGGCAAGCAACGACTGCCAAAAGTATCTCCCACGCAGTTCGTCGTCGTTGAACCCGGTCAAACGCCGGCACGATTCGTTGACCATTTCGACGTGGCCGGCAGGCGAAAGCACGGCCACCAATCCTTCCAGATGTTCGACTTCGGCCAGGATGCGCGATTGTTCAGCCAAAGCTCGCTCGGCATCGCGACGCGCCGTAGCTGACGCCAGCACAATCGCCGCCGAGTCGAGAAACGCCAGGTCTTCATCGGAGAGGCCGATTTCGCAGACGCTCCATACGCCAATGGCGCCGCGTGGCGTCAATCCCGCCACCACCGGCGCAATAGCGCCGCCCACTGCTCCGGCCTGACGCAGTTCCAGTGCGTCCAGCCGGTCATCGCCAGCGACGATCGGCAACGCAACAGTGCGCCGTTGGGATATCGCAGAAGCCCAAACCGACTTGGAAGGATCCTGCGGCAGAATGCCGTGATGTACTTGCGACCACGTTTCGGACGCCGCTTGCGTGGATTGTAACCGCGTGAAGATCCATCCGTCTTCACAATACGCGGCAGCGGCGTACTCAATGCCCAGCGCTTGCGCCGCCAGGTGGGCCGCACGCAAGTAGAGCGCCTCGCAGGAGGTTGCAGCAAAACTTTCCTGCGCGATTTCGGCTAGCGCCGCACGCCGCCGTTCGGTGCGCGTGGCGCCCGCCATGGGGTCCGTTACGGACAACGATGGAGAAAGCGTGCCGTCAAACGTTGCGGGATGGCTCGTCGCTGGCATGGCTCCTCAACCCTCCACGCCTCGTTTAGCGCTGGTGGCGCTGCATTGCAAATCGGCGCAACATCACATACGCGGCGTATCCTAAGCCCGCGTTACCAACAGCGACGATAAGAAAAAACGCAAGAAATAGCACCGTGGGACCCCATTGGCCGAAAGAGAGCGCGTCGGTGGTAGCCCCTTCGGCCGACCAAGAGGACGCTACCCGTAAGCAAGCATAGCTTAGGAATTGGCCGCAAGCAGGATCGCCGTTGGCGCCGTAGCCCATTGCGTTTTCCCAAGGCAGGCGCCGCCTAGACGTTACGTAAGCCGTTAAGGCGAGACTCCACTAACTCCCCGTAATGATAAAAGCCGCTGGAATCGCCAGCGGCTTTTGTCGGCTGTACGTTGGGACTGTGTTAACGGTTTTGTTGAGCGGTGCG
>CAYWIS010000229.1:2158-6694 GCA_964458385.1 uncultured Pirellulaceae bacterium | reverse complement strand
AGGTCGCCTGAGACAGACGAGCAGCGTCGGCCACCGAACGAACCGCCGCAGTAAGCTGGCCACTGGCTGGTACGCGAACTGCCGATTCCCGTGCTAACTGCGCCAGGAACGCCGGAGAGGGACGTTCGAGAATCATCACGTCGCCTTCGCCGGGCGAGCGTCCACGAACGATAAAGACCGGCTCACTGGTTGCGTCGAAATTGGACGACGCAGAGGCGGGCTCCGTGGAGACTCCCAGGCGAGCCGTTTCGGGGGGAACTTGTGTGTAATCGAAGTCGGCTGGGCGATCCGGAGAGACGGCCACCGGCGACATAGGTTCAATGGGCGCCGAAGGCGAAGTTCCTTGCGCCAGTGGCAGAGGCTGCGGCTGTGTTTGCAGGACGTCGTCGATGCGCCATTCCTTCAATTGGTCGGCAATGGCCTGGAACGACACATACACGCCTTCATCCACCTGCCCATCGGCGGCGCGGCATACGCCGATCAGTTGACCTTGCGAGTCGAACAAACCGCCTCCACTGCGACCAACCACGGGCCGATTGGTGGCGACCAAATTGGGCGTTCCCAAGTAACGGTTGATGGCCACCAAGCGACATTCACGAAGACTTGGTTCCGCGCCGCGATCGCAACCGACGGAAAACACGCGGAGTCCTTCGCGAAGATAAGAATCGGGGCTGGCGATCCTAACCGCAGACACACCGCTTACCCCGGTGACGCTCACCAGACCAAGATCCCGATTCAAGTCGTACGCGACAAGCCGGCCAGGAATTGGCCCCTGACGCTGCGAGCCAAACAAATCGACAGTAATGGCGCCACGTCCTTGCGAGTCGCGGAAGACGTGGCCGCAGGTCAGGATGAGCGCCTCCCCTTGAGGGCGAAGAGCGATGATCGTTCCCGTAGCGTACGAAAAGAAGTTACCGTCATCGACACGCAGCCGCACCGAGGCCGCTAAGGCTTGCTGTTCGGGCGATAAGCTGGGAATCGCGGCCGGAATGGCGGCGGGCATCGACGTCGACATCGCCGTAGGCGCCGCAGGGGGCATTTCCCGGCTAGCGCCGAAACTGGGCGCCATTGCAGGAACCGGGGCCGCGGTCGGCGAAGCGTCCAATCCACTGGGGGCGCCAAGGTCGCTACTTAGCGCTGCCGGCGGTTCGGGGCCGCCGTAGGCCGGTGCGGTCGATGTATTCTCAATAGCCGGATAAACGTCGGGTGGAGTCGTCGAAGGTTGAGGCGGAGCGCCATGGTCATTTCGACCGCCTACCAGTTGGCGAAGCCGGCCGCCTAGCCCCGTTCGATCCGGAGATTGACCGCGAATTTCGGGCGTGCCGGCCGCTGCCGACCCGATGGGGACGCGAGCGGCCGTGATCATGCTCGCCAGGCGATCATATCCTACCGCACCGACGACACGATCCACTTCACGACCGTCGGACAACATGACAAAGCAGGGCACCGACGTCACGCCGTACTGAGCCGCCAGTTGCGGGTGTTGGTCGATGTCGACTTTTCGAACCGGGTAGCCTTCCGCCTGAAGCCGCTGGATGACCGGCTCCATCGCGCGGCAGGGGCCGCACCAAGGTGCTGTGAAATCGAGAAGAGTCGTTTCGCCGCCTGCCCCCAGGACAGCTAAAAGCGTCCACGCCGATACGTTGAGCATGTTTCCCTCCCTGGAAACTGCAAATGGAAAATCGCTTATTCCGTGGAAGCGGCAAAATCCTTTTCGCCGCTTACAACCTCCATCCTATGAGGTTGCAAGTCACGGTCGCGTCTCCACGCCCGGGGACTTTCCCCAAGTTTTGTAATTCTTACAAGGTCAATGTCTCGCCGTCGCCCCGATTTCCTTGAAAATTGCGTCAATTCGCCTCAAGTTTCGGCGATCGGCGGCCGACAAAGGACGGCTGCGTTGAGAAGCGCACCCTCCTTACGCGAATTCAGTTCCAAAAGTGAGGGAAAATTTGGGAAGGCGCCAAAAGCCGGGCAAAACGGGAGTGGTACATTGCCAAGCGTTTGAGCTGGAAAGCGTTTATAACCGTCGAAGGTGGAAACCACCGTCCACATTGAAACGCTCGCCCGTGCTAAAAGGAAAGGCATCGGAGACGATCGCCGCGACGGCCTTGGCCACATCTTCCGGCGTTCCCCAGCGACGAATCGGCGTGAGCCCCTCGGCAATCAGGCGGTCATATTTCTCCTTGACGGGGGCGGTCATGTCGCTGGCGATAATCCCAGGGCATACCTCGAAGACCTGAATTCCCTCGCCCGCTAACCGATCAGCCAGCAGCCACGTCATCATTTGCAGGGCGGCTTTGGCCATGCAGTAGTCAGCCCGGTTCGTGGAAACAGCGTACGCCGAAATCGACGATATGTTGATAATTTTTCCGCCCGTTTGGGCGCCGGCCTTTTGACGCTCAATCATGGCTCGCGCGGCAGCCTGCGACAGAAAGAAGGGGCCTTTCAGATTGGTGTCAAAAACGGCGTCCCAGCTTTCTTCCGTCGCCTCCAAGAGATCCTTTCTCCCTTGCGACGTGATTCCCGCGTTGTTGACGAGCACATCAAGGCGACCGAACGAGGCCAGCGTTTCCTCAAGCAGACGGCGTCGGTCATCCCCCGTGCCGACATTCGCTTGCACGGCGATAGCCCGCCCCCCCCGGCTTTCGATCGCCGCCACCACCTGATTGGCCGCTTCCTGCTGGCTTACATAATTGACCACCACGGCAAACCCTAACTCGCCAAGTTTCTCGGCAATGGCGCGTCCGATGCCGCGCGATGAACCTGTGACGAGCGCCGCGGGGCCTTGGGGCATGGTTTGTCTCCGTGGGGGATCAACGACCGGGGTTATGAATTTCGAGTATGGTCGCGTCCTGGCTAGCCGACAACCGGATTGAAAAAGTCGGTATTTTCCCAAGATTCCAACCACAGCGGCGAATAAGGGAAAGGCGACTTTCCATCACCGGTGGTGGGGTGAATCCTTTTTGTGAGGTTTGGCGATGGTCCCGGAAATCCTGGTTTGGATCTCGTTGTTGCTAGGCGCCGATGCGGCGCCACGGGTTTGGCTTGACAAACAAGGGGAGAAAATCGCCGAGGCCGTCTTGGTCAAGGCCGAAGGAAGCACGGTTCAACTGAGGACGGCAGACGGCGAAACGCTGGTCGTGTCATTGGATGTCTTGAGTGACGCCGATCGCGCCTTTGTGACCGTCACGACGCCTCGTGTTTGGACCTTGAAGGACGGCACGACCATTGAAGGGGTGCTTCTCAAAAAATCAGGGGTTCAACTCCACTTGCAAGAGCGAGGCCAGGAGCAGGTGCACGTTATCGCGTTCGATTCACTGACGCGCGCCGACCAACGGCTGGCAAGCGAGCATCTACGCAACTTACGTGTAGCAAACCCTCGCTTTGTGCGCGTATTGCGTAATCGAAATGGCGAACCGGTTTCGCTCGAGACGTCGATTGCCCGGTATGAATCAACCGATGCTTCGCTCCCCGTGAACGTTGCTCTGGTCAGCGCCGTTCATGTGGCGGACCGCGGGTACTATGAGACGTTAAACGCGGAATTCAAGAAGTACGACGCGGTCCTTTACGAACTGGTGGCGCCGAAAGAAGAAGCCGTTCCCCAACCAGGCCGGGCATCGCGCAGTACGGTCGGCGACATTCAGCGGCTGATTCGCGACGTGCTCCAGTTTGAGCACCAGTTGGATGTGATTGATTACACCGCGGAAAATTTCGTACACGCCGACATGACGCCCGAGGAACTTGCCGCGGAGATGAAGAAACGTGGAGAAACTCCGTTGTCGATGTTCCTGAAGATATTGGAAAACGCCCAGAATGCGCCGGTGGCCGAGGACCGCCCAATACGCGAGGAGGACTTGGTGTTGATGTTGTTCCGTTTCGCCAAGAATCCCTCATTGACGTTGCGCCGCGCGATGGCCGGGCAAATGGAGGATGTCGAAGGTTTTGTCGCCTTGTTCGAGGGAGCGGAAGGCTCGTCGTTGCTCTCGGGACGTAACGACACGGCGCTCAAGGTGCTTCGAGAGCAGATTGATCAAGGGAAACGCAATATTGCGATCTTTTACGGCGCGGGTCACATGCCTGATCTGGAGAAAAAACTCCAGCGCGACTTGGGCATGAAACTTGTCGATGAACGCTGGATCCGCGCGTGGAATATGCGCGATGGCGGAGACTTCGGCGATCAAGAGGGCCCGTAAGAACAAAGCCCACAAGATACCGTGTGCGCCCGGTACGGTAGCCCGGCGCCGATTTACGGGATTTAAGGTGCGTTGCGGTCAGGTTGTTTTTGCCCCGGTGCGCCCCACGCAGCTTGGGCAAAAGCCTCCAATTGGCTGAAATCGTTTCGCCACGTTGTGTACATGACCCCCGTAACGCCACGCGTATTGCGCCCGATGTTCAGCCATGCAGCAATTTCTCGCGGCTGACTATCGTAGTATCCCGCCAACACCTGCTCATGTCGGCGGCCGCCAAAGAAGGGAAGGCTTTGGGCCGCGTGTTCGTGATTCCAGTTCACCACAATCATCTCGGCGGGTAATCCTT
>CAYWIS010000229.1:0-2147 GCA_964458385.1 uncultured Pirellulaceae bacterium | reverse complement strand
CCCACGATCCCGTCAGGTCGCCGTTGACAAGGTAAAAATCCTGCCGGGCATTATGATGCGGATCAAACATATCGGACCAGATCGCAAGCTTCGCCTGCGGATTGATTTTGCGTATCACGGCAACACACCGGCGCACGTTCAGCGCGAGTAACTCTCCCGCCGTGCGGTCCTCTTGCCGACAAGAATCGCACCAGTTGGCCACGCGGATTTCGTCGTGCGATAGAAAGTAGCATTTCGGCGAAAATACCTGCTGCACGCGCCGCACTTGATCTTCCAGAATCTGAAACACCTTGGGGTGGGCAAGGCAGCAAGTCACCTGATTGTCATAAATGGTTACCGTGTGAAAAAACGAGACGCGCAGCTTTTGCCCTTCACGAATCCGCGAGTTCGGCAAAAGCGTCAATTGAGGCGGTTCGCGCCATACCTCATAGGCGCCCGCCCATGGAACCTGACCCATTTGCGGGTCTTCTAACCGGACGAAGTCCTGGCCTTCGATGTAAACCGTTCCCTGTGCATCACGCACCGTCAACGGGCAGCCCTCGCGGCGCAGCACGTTAACAAACGCCGTCTCTTCCACCCGTAAGTCATCCATCCACAACGTGCCGCTGCGCCCGCCCCAGACGCCGCAGTAGATCCGCACATGCTCGTTCTCCAGGCTATTGAAGATCACATGGTGCTCTGTCCAATCTTGGTCAGGTTTTACGCCTAGGTGAGAATACGACAGGACACGCCCATCGGCCCCCATCGCGAACAACCGTACGTCGCCGGCCGTTTCGAAACGTTGCGTCTTGATCCAAACCGAAGCGTGATACTGCCGCCACGGCGCCACTGCAATTTTCTTGGACACACGGCCATTGCCGCGGGAATCTACGGCGTTCTTGCCGGGGTCTTCCCAACGTAGCGAGCTTCGCCCTTGGTGTTTGATGTCGGTATCGACGAAACTCGCCTGCCCGGGCGCGTCTTGAAAGTCCCACCCCGCGGTAAGGTGATTCCGATGCTCCTCAAATCCACCGCCGGGCAACAAGTTCTTTCCTGCGCTGGCCAAGCGGGCAACACGCCCTTCGACCACAAATTCGGCGTCGCGCACAGGAAGGCCTTCCGCCAGATTGGGATCGTGCGCCAACAGCCCATCGCTATAACCAAAGGGCGCCACCGCCGGAATGATCTCTAGCCCCAAAGCCTCGGCATGTTCTTTGAATTGCCGCGCATGATCAAAGTAAAACTCGGGCACGCGATGAAGAATGTTCAGCTTGTAATCCGCCAACACCACGCCGTTGTAACCTGCGTCGGCGGCCCGCCGAAGAATGTCTTTTGCTTTCTCGACGTTCTGGGGAACCTGCAAATTGAGTTGCAAGTAAACCCAACGCCGCTCCACGGCGTGCGCAGGAATCGTCCCGAAGGACGGAAAGAGAGTCACCACGGAAACGACGAACACGAACCACCAGCGAGGCGTCATCCCTTGCTCCTTCAGGTAGGCGTTGCGAACACCGTGGTCAACCTAGTACTGCCACAGCATAGCAACCCCGGCGTCCAAGAGCATACGGTCAACGCCGCAATCCGACGGAAAACGTATCTCTTTCCCATGAGTCCATTTCCCCGCCCACCGCAGACACCAAGCCCCCGCGCCATTCCCTACCAACGGTGAGAACGGGAGACATTCCACCAGGAAATGCCGCCCCGCTGGCTCGATTTCGAACCAAGGCCCAGCAAGGGCAAAATCTCACCCAATAAACCAATTCAAACGCCACTTGCCGAATCGGGTGAATCCGGCTTTAATTAAGTGCGTCCGGAGGGTATCCGAATTGGTGAGGAGTCTGATTCGAAATCAGATGCCGGCTCTGCCGGTTGCGGGTTCGAGTCCCGTGCCCTCCGCTCTTAAACGCTTGCATTTCAACGGGTTATGAACACGTTGAAGGGCAAGCGTTTTTTGTTGGCATAGCCGCAAATTGCGTTGGCGTCCTATTTTTTGTGCGGAGAGTTTGCGTTCGTAGGGGCGCCACCGTCTTGCGGTGTCAACGGGCAGCCGGCGCCTCGCGTGACAGAACGGCGGCAAAGCGTTGTGGGGCGCAGCGGTCACAATGGCCACATCGGTCGTCGGGGAGGTTTTCGCCGCCGAAGTAACTTACGATCGTTCGCCACCGGCAGGA
>CAYWIS010000228.1:0-9429 GCA_964458385.1 uncultured Pirellulaceae bacterium | reverse complement strand
GAGATCAAGCTCCCTCAATGCGAGACTTCGTTCGCGAAAGGCCAGTAAGAGTAGCTTGCCCTTAAGGCCACGTTCAGCGTCGGGCGTATCGATCGACAGCACCGCGACGAAACAGCCGAAATCATCGGTGAAGATGGGGGCCAATTCATCTTGAGGTTCCTTCCGCGCTCTGTGCTGCTCATAGGCTGACGTACCCTTAGCGCATGAGGCGCAGCGCAAAGGCTGTAACGGAACGAATTGGCGTGCGACACGTCTTTGCCGGTCGAGCCAGTGAGCATCAGGTTCGCTCGGAGCCAACTAAACCCAACACGACATTGGTTAAATCGGGGGCGTTACAGACACTGACCCCAATGACTAGCCAGGCGTCTTTCTTTGTGCGGGAACTCAGAGAGAAACTGTCCTGCCCTCTTGCAGCGTAAAGCGGAATTCAAGTGGCCGCCTCTGTCGGCGAACGGCGTCCAAGTTCACACACTTCGTGTGCATATCTGATGCAGTTCCTGCCGACTTCGTTGGGGAAGCTCGCTGCCTGGTTAGCAAGATCGCCAATCAATAGCTCCCGTGGGATCGGGTGTTTAATCCAGGCGTCGTTATTTTCCTTGGATCAATGTCGTTGTGAGGCGTCCCATTGTCGAAATGTGCGATTGCTACTGAGGCCCAACACATGGTGCCTGTCATCTCGCGACGTGTTAAGGCTATTCGCAACATCAGAGTTGTTGGGGGACTCTTGGTGGTTTTGCCAAGAATCTTTGTCGCCGACTGGGTATAATCCTGCTCATTACTTGGATGAATAGAAGGTTTTCTGTTCCTGAAGTTTTGGGGGAGTAGATCGCCGCATTGTAAAACGGTTGGTGTACCTAAGGACGGGAGCGTTCTCCATCTGCGCAAATTTGATCTTATGCTCCGAACGACCACAATGAAGACCTGCTCTCGGAAGAAACACCGCCCTAAATCGCGAAAGCAGCGCCGGTACGCCCTCCGAAGGCCTCTGATGTTGGAACAGTTTGAGGAACGCTGCTTATTAGCGGTCCAAATTGAGTTTGAATGGGTCGGCGACCTTTTCAACGACGAGACAAAGCAGGTGTTGACTAGCGCGGCGCAGCAGATTACGTCGCGGCTAACCAATAACTTGGCCGAAATTCCCATTCCCGCGAATGGCGCCCACAAGTGGACCGCGTACTATGTCAACCCGGCAACGGGCGCACGCGCTACCATGCGAGACCAACATATTCCCGCCAATACACTTATTGTCTTTGTTGGCGGACGGTCGCTAGGAAATGAGGCCGCCGCGGAAACCTGCGACCAGTTCAGTGGTGGCCCGACATGCGGATTGAGCTTCGTGGCCGATGACTGGAAAGACCTGGTATTGAATCGCGGCCAGGCTCAACGCAGCACCTGGGGAGGCTCCATTACGTTCAACACCGACATCGACTGGCACTTCGGGCTCGAGGGCGACGCGCCTCCAGGAAAAACCGATTTCGTCACTGCGGCTCTGCACGAACTTGGCCATCTCTTGGGGATTAGTCGCCATAATGCTGTGGCCACTTCCTTGGTACAAAACGGGAGCTTCCGCGGCGCCTGTGCTGTGCAGGCCCATCGTACGCCGGTGACGATGGCGCCTTCATCGACGAATGGGTTCCACTGGGGCCAGCACATCCGTAGTAATGGACGTGTGGCGTCGATGAGTGCGGCCATCACCGACATTCTTGGCTCAAGAAAGCACCAGCGACGCTTTACGACTCTCGATTTTGCGGCATTAGTCGACATCGGTTGGAATGTTGTCCCTTCGCCTTGTGGGCCGCGTCCCAAGAGTGATCTTATTGGCCGTAGCTTGGAAACGGGAACTTGGTGGGGCGCTACTTCGACCGAGTCTGGCTTCCATACACGCGCTTGGGGCCGTTGGTCGGAAACGGCCACTTGGGTTGACGTGTCACATGGAGACTTTGACGGAGACGGGCGATCCGATGTAGCGGGACGTGTCGCCGCCACAGGCGATTGGTGGGTTGCTCGCTCTACCGCCGCGGGCTTTGAGAATCAACACTGGGGCGTCTGGAATGCGCAGATTGATTGGGGGCCAGTACTGGTAGGAGATTTCAATAACGACGGACTTAGCGACCTCGCAGGACGCAACGCTGCCACAGGTGATTGGTGGGTGGCCCTATCCGACGGCGAAAAGCTGGTAATGCAAAAATGGGGACGCTGGTCGCCGCGTTCGCAATGGGACCAGATCCTGGTGGGCGACGTGAACGGCGACGGGCGGGATGATCTGATTGGTCGCGTGGCCGCTACCGGCGATTGGTGGGTCGGAATTTCTGACGGCTCGCGGTTTGTCATGGAGAAATGGGGACGCTGGTCGTCCGGCTCGGACTGGCGCGATGTTGCCGTAGGCGATTTTGACGGCGATGGCCGCGCCGACATCGCCGGCCGGGTCGCGGCGTCGGGAGCTTGGTGGGGTGCCCGATCCAACGGCGTCGCCTTTCACAATACCCTGTGGGGGCGTTGGTCGTCGAACAGCAACTGGCTCGACGTGCACGTTGCGGATTTCAATGGCGATGGGGCGGCCGACATCGCAGGGAGAGTCGCCCATACCGGAGATTGGTGGGTTGCGATTTCCCAAGACGGCCAGTTCCAAAATGCTCGGTGGGGCCGCTGGTCAACCAATACTCCTTGGCTTGACGTTCAGGCCGGCGACTTCGATCGTGATGGGAGAAGTGATCTCGTTGGCCGCACCCAATCCAATAACGCCTTGTGGGTTGCGCTCTCAACGGGTACGCAATTTGTCAATGCGCATTGGGGCCATTGGAGCGGGCTGGGAACCCTGGTCGATGTGAAGGTGGGCGCGTTTGCCGATGTGGCGCCCGACAGTTCCATCTCGCTATTCCGCGCTGCGCCGATCACGGCCAATTCCCCCTTAGAAAAGGATCAAACGCAACCCACCGACTCGCTTATCCTTTCATCAACCTATGCAGAGGGGGAGTCCGTAAGTGACTTCGGGCCAACACTTCGGGACGACGAGCAGCCCCATAGCGACTTATCCGTTCATCCGTTGATGATGGCCAGCCGATTTCCGAGTCCACACAACCCGCGTTTCTCCGAGGGTGATTCTCTTACGCGTGTCGAGAGCGATTTCACGGCGGATCACGCCCCCCAACTCTTGGCGGGCGCTCTTGATATTCTATTTGCCGAGGGGGGTGACGTAACCGTCCGCGGATAACTTTCGAACTCAGCCACGTTTTCCTTGCGTTAGCTCCTCTTCGAATTGGACGGCTCCGCCCTCCTCCAACGTCCCTGTTCAATTGGCCGTCTCAGGACCGGCGACCGCTTTCGTGTTCAAGACGCTGGGAAAATATTGGCTTCGCTTGTAGGCGCCCCAAGTTTCCGTCGTGTCCCTTCTGATGGGGGGGTGAATCAACATGCTGCTGAGCGCAAGGGGGCCGTTGGGTAGCGGTTTTGTTTCACCGAAGCGCCCGAGAGCGCCCCGAGACTCTCCGTAGTGCGTCCCGGTGGTCGCCATCACAATGACGCGGGGGCGAAAGTTCCCCACTTTTCCCAATCTATGGCGTGGGAATTCTCAGCAGGGATGCTCCCAAAGCGGCAGTTGTAGCCACGATTACCACTCACTTGGTCCTACTTCTTTCCTTGAATCGGGAGTTTTTGCAATGAAGCCCGCCTATAAGTCGAAGCGCGCCATTAAAGGTAAGGCGAAATCGAATCGACTTCTTTCGCGTCGTAGTCGGCTGGAACAGTTAGAGGATCGTCGGCTCTTGGCGACGATTAACGTCTCGAACATCAACGAATTGCGAGCCGCCATTACGACGGCCAATACCACTCCCGGTCAAGACACCATTATTCTCGCGCCGGGCAACTACATCATTGGCAC
Organism: uncultured Pirellulaceae bacterium; assembly: GCA_964458385.1. Classification (GTDB taxonomy): domain Bacteria; phylum Planctomycetota; class Planctomycetia; order Pirellulales; family Pirellulaceae; genus JAHWKS01. The sequence continues at coordinate 5,552 of CAYWIS010000228.1, read as the reverse complement.
GTTCGGCGATAATGGCGCCGCAGGCGAAAACAATAACGTCAGCGGCGACTTTGACATTACCGACAACCTGATCATTCGAGGCGCGGGAGCCGCGAATACGATCATCGATGCGAACGGGAACGACCGTGTTTTCGATATTATTGGTACGCCTAATGTTACGTTTTCTGATCTGACAATCAGTAACGGCCAAGTCGGCGGCGATGGCGGTGGTATTCGTAACAGCGTGGGGGGCGGCGGCCGCTTAAGTCTCAATAATGTTGTCATAACCAACAATTCCGCGGGTGCGAGTGGCGGCGGTATTTACTCCACTAAATTTCTGAGCATCGGCAACAGCACGATCTCCAATAATGACGCCGATGACGACGGCGGTGGTGTTTACGCTACCGCAGGCGGCGTTTTCAACAATGTGAACGTGACGGGCAACTCCGCCGGGGTGGACCTCGTGAACGGCGCGGTGGGCGGCGGATTATATCTGGGGGCGTATAGCTTGATCTATAACAGCAACGTCTCCGGGAATGACCTGACCGCGGACGACGGCGTCGGCGGTTTTGGCGCTGGCATCTATTTGGACGCTGGCGGGGACTTGCAAAATGTGATCATTAGCGACAACGTTCTCAACGCCGATGCCAACTCGGGAGGCGCCGGCTTGTATGCCGTGGGGTTGGGGTCGTACTCCAATCTGACGGTTACGAATAACACGCTCAACGTTGTTGCCGATGCGGGCACTACGAATGTGCAAGGCTACGGTGCGGGCGCCTACTTTATCAGCGTCGTCACCCTGCTCAACGCGACCGTCACCGGAAATGAGCTAATCGTTACGAACGAACAAACGGGAGCGACCTTCGCGACGGCTGAGGGGTTTGGCGCCGGCATCTACGCTGCCTCCAACGCCGCTTTGCGGAATGTGAATGTAAGCGATAACGATATGCTGCTTACCGCCGACGCGGATAATCAGACGGCAACCGCGAACGGCTGGGGTGGTGGTATCTACGTCGGTGGAGAGTTGGCGCTGGTGAAGGCAGTTACCAACTCCAACACGATCGACATCTCATCCACCTCGAATACGTCGGTGGCTACCGGCGGTGGTTTTGGCGGCGGTGTGTACTCCGTCGCGGGAGGTAGCTTCACCGAATTAACGTCGAATCTGAATACAATCTCTGTGGCCGCAGACGGCGCTGGTTCCTCCACCGCAACGGCCGAAGGTGGCGGTTTGTACAGCACTGGCGTCGTGGTAGTGGATGACTCGCTCGCCAGCTTTAGCGCCAACACCTTGAATGCTACTGCGTCGGGCGCCGGCGCCGCCACGGTGAACGCGTACGGCGCTGGTCTTTACCTGATTGACGGCGGTGTGCTGGCAGACGCAGCAGTCAACAATAACCAAATCGTTACCGACGCGAGCAGTACGGCTTCAACCGCCACGACCGATAACGCGGGCGCGGGATTGTTCATCGCTAATGGTGCGATCGCCATCGCCCACAGCACCTTTAGCGGCAACAGCATTGATACCGAAGCGACCGCCGCTGGCGCCAACGGCGCCACTGTTGGGATCGCGGGCGTTGCGATCTACAACCCGGAGGAGACCACCTTGGCAGACGTGGAAGCAAACGCCAACGTGGTCACAGGCCTTGCCGAAACCGTGGACGGCCCCGCCCTGGTCCGAATCGGCGATGGCGGCGTGATTTCCGTATCTTTAGAAGAGCTGACGGCTGCCGACTTAGCTGTCAACGACAACAGCCTGACCTTGACGGCCAACGCTACCGGCGCGGGCAACGCCACGGCCGATTTTGATGGAGCGGCCGCCATTTACGCCAACCTGGAACTTGCGCTAAGTAATGCGACAGTTAACAACAATCAGTTCACAGCGAACGCCACCTCCGTCGACGGTGCGGCCAAAGCCGAGTGGGATTACGGCCTCGTTTATGGAAACTCGGACAACAGCGTTCTGTCTAATGTTGATGTTGTTGGCAACATTATCTCGCTGGATGCGCAAGCAAGCACAACGGGTTCCGCCGAAGCGCTTGTCAACTCAGCTGGCGCCATCTATTCCAGCGGAGTAACGGTGTGGGAGTCGGTCGGTGTGACCGATAATATCTTTACGTTGATGGCCGCCAGTGTAGACGGCAATACACTTACGCGGTTTCAGGACGCTCTGATCTACTCCGGCAGCCATGCGCTGTTGAGCACCGTAGATGTCAGCCGTAACGAGGTCTCGCTGACCTCGCAAAGCACGAACGGTTCGGCTACGGCGGATATCGACGACGGCGGTCTGCTCTACATTTCCGAGGAGCTGACGGTAAACGATAGTCTTTTCACCGACAACGAATTTACCGCTACCGCCACCAGCTCTAGCAATTCCGCGGCCGCTGAATTGTATTACGGTCTGTTCGGGTACGTCAGCGAAAACGCCCAGCTGAACAATACGACGATCACTGGGAATTCTGCAACGCTTGACGCCAACAGCACCAGCGGAACAGCCATCGCCACCGTTGACGCAGCGGGCATGATGTACATCAGCAGCTACGACCTAGCGCTCAATGATACTACGCTCGACAATAACCAGATTGTCGCTACGGCGGATAGCGTTAGCAATGCGGCGATCGTAGATTTTGCTGTTGGCTTTATTGACGTTAACTCCTACGATCTTGTGGCCAATAACAGCAGTGTAAGCAATAACACCGTATCTGGCGTAGCAACCAGTAACTCGGGAGCTGCCTCAACGACCTACGATTACGGTTTCATCTATGCGGACGAAAATGCGGCGTTTGCGAACGTCGACATGGACTCCAACTCCATTATCGCGAACGCGGATAGCACCAGCGGCCAAGCTGATGCACATATTCTCACTGCGGGGTTGTTGTACCTTAATTGGGGCATGCTGGCGGCTGATCCCAGTAGTTTTGACGACAACATCGTTGGTGTAAGCGCCGTCAGCCAGACGGGGAGCTCCAACGCCAGCTTGGTAGACGGCCTGTTCTACGCGTGGTTAGGGGTGTTCTTCACCGATACCACCGTCAATCGGAACAATATTTCGGTCACGGCGACAAGCCTGGGCGCTCTTGGCAACGGTGCGGCAAGCGCCTTCATTGACGCGGGGATCGGCTATTCCGACGAAGAACTGATCCTGGTGAATAGCCAGCACGTGAATAACACCATTGAAGTCCTAAGCGCTACTCATAATGGGTTGTCCACCACGATGTTGTCCACGGCCGGACTATGGGATGTTGGCTATAACTTGAACATGGTTGATTCGCTTGTCACGGGCAACAGCATTACCACAAAAGCGACTACGAATCAGAATAGCGCCTTCGCCTCCACCGGCGCAGGGTTATTCGATATCGGCGAGCAGACCTACATCACCGGCAGCGCCGTCGACAGTAACTCAGTGACGACCGAGGCAAGCTCAAACGGAACCGATGCCGGCGATACGGTGACGGCGACTCAGATCTCTGGCCTGATATATGGTCTTCAATCGGCGCAGGCCATCGCCAGTACTGTTAACACGAACACCGTCACCGTTAAGTCGACGGCGAACGGCGGCGCTGCCGTCACCGATCTTGAAACGGGCCTCTGGTACGTGAACGAGACGGTGCAGTTAACGGATGTTGCGCTCGATGACAATACGATCACTGCTATATCCGCGAGCACGCAGAACATAGCCGCGACGGCGCTCGCCACCTCCAGCGGCGTATTATATGTTAACGACGAGTTCACCGCGGAAGGCAGCAGTTTGAGTAACAATGTTGTCACGGCTACGGCCACTTCGACCGGCGCGGACATGGCCGATTCCGCCGTGGCGAACCTGAACGGTGGGGCTGGCCTGCTGTATGCGGGATTAGACGCGTCCTTAAGCGACGTGGCCATCAGTGGCAACAGCTTGACCCAAACTGCAACGGCCAACGGCGGCTTGGCCGAAGCTAATTCTGCTCAAGGATTGGTCAGCTTCCTGTCCACAACGCGCTTGTCGGACGTTCAGGTGGAGAACAACACCCATGCGGCGACGGCCACCAGTGCTCAGGACGACGCGGCAAGTTCCTTGGTGGGGACGGTATATGCCCCCGGTAATCTGACGGCCAATCACACCCTGATTGCTGACAATACGGTTACCGCGACCGCCACGTCAGCCGGCACGTCGACGGCGTCGGTCAACGGCGGCGGCATTTTGGCTCTGACCAATCTTGTGCTCAACAACTCGAGTGTCGACGGCAACACGGCAAACGCCACAGCCAATGGCCCAGTGCCGGTTTCGCTTGTACGGGGCGGTGGCTTGTACGCCTTGGGCAATTTGACCGCTATTTCTAGCTCAATAGACGACAACACGGCCACGTCGAATGTGGCGGGTGTCGGCCAGGGCGGCGGCGCGTACGTGGTGGGCCAGGCGAACCTCCAGGATGTGAGCATCAGTGGCAACGCGGCCAGTTTCAACGCGGGCGGTCTCTACGCTGCCGGCAACTACCATATTAAGACCGGCGTCATTTCGGACAACACGAGCGGCAACGATGGCGGCGGCTTGTGGAGCAATGCTTCGGGGACGATCGTTGACACGACCCTGGACGGCAACACGGCGGCCAACAATGGCGGCGGCTTGTGGAATGCTGGCGCGCTGTCGGTGTTTCAGTCCACTTTCAGCCATAACGACGCCGGGAACGACGGTGGCGGTATCTACAATCTCGGCAGTATTCGACTCCACAACGTGACCGTCAGCGGTAACCGAGCTGGCGCCGGAGCGCCCGCGGCGGGCGACGAGGGTGGCGGCTTGTACACCAACGGCCCGACGGAGATCCTCTATTCTACTTTTAGCGGCAACGAGGCCCATACGGGCGGTGGCTTGTTTGCGACCCCGGCTTCGACGGTCGACATGGGGACGACCATTGTGGCCAATAGCGTCACGGTCAACCCCAATGGCCGCGAGGCTTCGGGCACGGTGAACTCGTTGGGGTATAACCTGATCGAGAGCACGATCGGCAACTTCACCGGCAATACGGCGACGATTCTGGCGAACGTCGATCCGCAATTGGCGCCTTTGGCCGATAACGGCGGACCGACGCAAACGCACGCCTTGACGCTGGGCAGCCCCGCGCGGAACTTTGTGGCGCCCGATGGCACTACGCCCGACTTCCTGCTGCCGATCGACCAGCGCGGATTGCCGCGACCGGTGGGCGGCAGCGTGGATATTGGCGCCTTCGAATTAGGGGCGAATCCGGCCTTGGCTGATAACATCGGCGTTTGGCGGCCCAGCGACCAGCGGTTCTACCTGGACGCCGATAGCGATGGAGTCTTCGGCAGCCCCGGCGATCTTGTGCTCGGGCCGTTTGGCCAGATGGGCGACATTCCGATTGCGGGCGATTGGGACGGCGACGGCCTAACGAATGTCGGCGTTTACCGACCCAGCACGCGACAGTTCCTGTTGGATGTCAACGGCAACGGCGTGTTTGACCCCGGCACCGATCTCCAATTCACATTCGGCGCCGCGGGCGACCTGCCGATTGTTGGAGACTGGGACGGCGACGGTAAGGACGAAATCGGCACGTTCCGGCCCAGCAGCAACGCCTTCT
>CAYWIS010000227.1:0-9440 GCA_964458385.1 uncultured Pirellulaceae bacterium | reverse complement strand
GCTTTCACCCGAAAGAAATCATCACTCACCCAGGAGCGACAGCTTTCTATAACGGGGAGAAAACCAAAAGGTTCGGGAAACTACAATTTGCTTTCCCCGAAGTGGGAAGGGTGAATTTAACCCTTTGCCGAAGGCCCGTCAATGCCGGGCAGGGGAAAGATTTTGCAGAGGTCAAATGGTGGCGATTGCCGCCATCGACATAGGAAATGATACGCGTTTGCGGAATCGCGGCAAGGGGAGTCTCAAAAATTTCGCTTCGCGCGGAGATCGCAAAGAAAATCCCGGGGTTTCGCATGCGGATTGGCCACGAATTCGGCGCGTACATTGCCGCTGTTTTTCGTCCGCGCACAACCGCCGGGCTCCGAAGAACCGATTGCCCCCAGCGCCCTGCCTAACCACAGACGAACAAGCGGAAACGCGCGGCCCTTCCACTCACAAACACGCTTGGCCGTGGAACCCTTTAGGCGTCTCGACATTCGGAGTTGAAGCAACAGTACGCAAGCCAGTCGCCGTCAGCACGGCGCCCAAGGGTGCGACGCCCCGGCAGCAAATTCCAGCGTGATCGCGATTCGCACGCGACTTCCCGCGACCTAAGTCATCCGGTTTTCGGACGCCAAGCCACCTGATCCCCCAAGGGCAAGCTGATGACGCTTACCATTTTTCGCGCCATTTGCGAGACCTGGCCACCCTTTTCTTTCACGAACTAATCAGCCCGCGTTGAACTGCCTCTACCACAAACATAACAATGCACCCACCCGAGAGTGGTCACCAGGCTTTCCAGAGTGCTCTCTCGCGCTAAAATAAAACAGGCCTCAGCAACCGTGCCTTACGTAGGCAGGCAGTCCCACCTCAACAACGCAACACACACTCCGCCCTTGAAACCATTTCTCTCAGCGAGAAACGACTGCCCACTCGAAATCTGCGGACACCCGCAAAGGCTGCGATAACGGGTAACGGAAATCGCAAGTTTGCGCTTGGTACTCGCCCAAAAACGCCGCGATTATTGCCGTCTCGCTCCTCATTTTATACACTCTCAAGTTAATTTAGGCCGACAACATAGCTTAGAAAACATACGTTAATTAGCGAGGCAACTAGAACATATGGCGACTCAAGGCATTGCAGCGGTGCTGCTCATACTTGGCGCCTCCGTGGTCGTGTACGTTTACCACTTTCGGATGAACCGCATGACGCCCGGTGAACGCGAGCGGGTCACCGATTGGCGGTTCTACGAATTCATTGATTGGTACCTGCAGATCAGCACCATCGTGATCGGAGTAACGGCAATCGTCAGCTCGCATCCGGCGCTGCTTGAATTCCACGATAATCCGTGGCTTTTGGCGCTGGGACTGCTTATCGCCGGAGGAGGGTTGTCGCTCTTTTGCTTTGCAATGCGGAACCTGGATCGGCAGTACACGCCAGCCCATGCGGCCCACTTGCCGACGCAGATTGTCACGACGGGGCCGTATCGTTACATCCGCCACCCGGTCTACACGGCCAATCTTTTGATGACAGCCGGCGTTCTGTTGGCGTCGGGCTCGTTATGGATGCTGCTGAACTTGGCGATTTTGTGTGTGTATTACCAGGTCGCCATGCATAGTGAAGAAACGTCGATCGCTTCGCGCTATCCCGAGTATCGGGAGTACATCGCACGCACCGGCCGCATTTTTCCGCGTCTTTCGCTGATTCTGGGGTTGGACCACGGCCCACAGACGGCGCTGGCGCAGGCAAAAGCGGTAAACCATAACGACCATTAGAGCAACCACTACACGCTAGCCGATATAGATGAGAAGCGCGTCCCGCACGGGAGGTGCTTCTTTGCATTTCTTGCCGCCGCCCGCTCGTGAGGTTGTTTCGCATGTCTGTTCTGGACCATTGGCACCCAGTAGCGTTGGCGCGCGACTTGGGTAAGAAGCCGCTGGGTGTTCGTCTGCACGGCCGGGAAATCGCGTTATTTCGGCCACAGTCGGGCGGGGTCGCCGCCATAACCGATGTCTGCCCCCACCGGCGCATGCGCTTAAGCGTGGGAAAGGTCAAAGGCGACTGCCTGGAATGCTGTTACCATGGGTGGACGTTTGCCCCCGATGGTTCGGGAGAAAGCCCCGGCACCCCCAAGCTACGCACCCACGCTCAGGCCTATGAAGCGCGCGAGGCTCATGGCGTGCTGTGGGTACGAAATCGCGGCGCCACCACGCAATTCCCGGACTTCGCTGGCGAAGACCAAGGTTATCGCTTAATGGCGCTCTTGACGCATGACGTCTCAGCGCCGCTGGAGGTCGTGCTCGACAATTTCAACGAGCTAGAGCACACTCCGACCACGCACGGCATGTTCGGTTATCCGCTGGACCGGATGCATGAGGTAGAAGCCCACTTCGAGCCGCGCGATAACGAAGTCGCCATTTCGTACGACGGGCCGTCGAAGACCTATCCGTGGCTGTTTCGCATGTTCATGCGTCTGCCGCGCCAACCGATTTTTCACGTGCGCGGTGTTACGCGCTACTCGCCGGTCCATACCTTCGGCGATTACCACTGGACCGACCCGCGCAACGGGCAGCGCAGTTGGGTAGGGGTGCGAAACGCCCACTTCCTCACGCCGATGGACGAGCAAAACACCCGGATCTTCACCTTCTCGTACATGAAGTTGAAGTACCCCCAGCTCTATCCGCTGCTGCATGTGGTTCGCCCCATTATGCGGCATTCCATCAACAAGGAAGTCAACGAAGACAAGCGCGTTCTGGACGGTTTGGCCGATAAGAGACCGTTCCTGGAAGGCCTGAAACTAAGCCGCTTTGACCGCGTCTTAGGCTTGAATCGCGAACGCGTTGAAAGAATCTATCGCGGCCATGGGCAAAAGGCGTCCCCCCAAGCCTGCCGCTGCGGCTCGACAGAGCACCACCACGTTTGCGATACGGGCCGCCAATCCACCGGCGCTAGCGAAAGCATCGGACCGGCGCTTTGAGCATAAACGTAAAACACAGCGCGGCCGATTGACCTCTTTAGCCGCGCTCGCCAACGGCGCCGATAACCAGCGGTGGCCCGAAGGAGCGGGATGCCCTCGCGCGGCCGGAATCGCGCCGCTTGAATCCTGCTTCGGAGTCCCGCTCTTGCTCACGACCACGAAATTAACGTCGGGCAGCGCCATCCCCCAGGCGGAAGCTAATGTCGAGCCCCCTCTTCCTTGGATCGGGCACGCTTACACTTGGCCGCTCGAGGCGGTCGTCTTCTGGAACAAGGTGTTTGGGCCCGTACGTCGACACCAAGCACTTACCACTTTCGCACCGCGGAATTGCCAACTAGCGGAAATCGAACCACAGTTGCGTCTGGCGTTCCTGGGCGATTTGTTGCCTGGACACAAATATCGCTACCAATTGGGAGAGCACCTACACGAGTTCCTATCGGGAGCCGATTACCTGGTGCTCAACCTGGAAGGCGTAGTTGCGGACCGTAGCCCTGTGCTTAACGCGCTGCGCCATGAGCCGTGGATCCTGACGTTCCTGGCCGACGTTTTCCCACCCGAGCAAACCGTCTTGTTGTGCGCCAACAATCATGCGGCCGATTGCGGCGTATCGGTGTTCGATCGCTTTTATGAAGACCTGCGGGCTCGTGGCTTCCATGTCGTCGGGCGGCGTGACGAGCCGTTCCTCCTCCTTCCACAAGGAGTGCAGTTGGCGAACGGCTCGGAGTGGCTGAACGTACGACGCCCTTGCATTACACGGCTTGATGAGGCCGCCGTGGTGGACCGTCATGGGGCGAAGTTCCGCATACTCTGCCCTCACTGGGGCCTTGAGATGGCGCTCTACCCTTCGCCGCGGCAGGTGGAAAGAGCGCGGCGGCTACTGGAGGGGTGGGACCTCATTGTCGGTCATCATCCTCACTGTCCGCAGCCAATCGCCATCGAACAGGGACGTCTGGTAGCGTACTCGCTCGGAAACTTTGCGCGTGGCGATGGCGGCGAACGCGGTTGGCACGGCGCCGCTTTGCGCGTAGAAATTGGTCCCGATGCGACGGGTCAATGGCGAGTAGGAAAATCGCAGTGGACTTTTACCCGGCAAACGCCCCAGGCGAACCGAACGCTACGGATCGACACCGCCGCAACCTGCCGGTTCTTCGACGTATAAGCTCGGACTACCGCACCGACGCCGCACGAGCCGAAACGAGATGCACCGGACCGGCGTCATTCTGCGCTGCCCGTTGTCCCTGGACTTGAACGTGTCGCCCCAAGTAGGGCGTCAGGTTGGCGTCGGCAGCCGGTGTGACATAGGCTGTAATACGGCCTTCGCGATCCAAGAGCGCCAGCGGCGGCGTACGGCCATTTGCCGCCAACGGCGTCAAAACACCTGCCGCGACATCCTGGCCCGCTCGAGACGACGGTGGAGCATTTGGCCGGCGCCTTTGCGGCAACGGCGCTGGTGAGGCGGTCGCCGCAACACCTTCGCCCGTAGCCAAGCGTCGATAACGCTCGTAAAGATTCTCAAATCCGGTCAACGATTGATCCAGAGCCTGTGCCTCTTGCCGCTCCGCTGCCGTCGTAGCGGCGGCCTTCAGCTTTTCGACTCGGTCGCGCAGCGGCCCCAAGCGCCAGAGATTCAAATCCTTCGCTACCGCGAGCGTCACATCGAGCTGAATCGCGGCAGCCTCGGCGGCAAACTCAGGAGACAGCGAAGTTACCTCCGACTCAAACGAAGCAGGGACCGCCTGCTGCCCCTCGGTCGTAAGCGGCCGAGGGACAATCTCTCGATCGGCTTCAACAAAAGCCGGCATAACAGGTTTGACAGGAGCCGGCTCGGCCTCTAGAGACGCTGGCACAACAGCCGCCGGAGCATCATCTTCGGGAACAGGCGCCTCGTACTTTGCGAGAGCGACCATGTCGGTGGTCGTAGCGGGAGCCGGAAGCACCGGGCGATCCGCGCCGTCGTCCGTCGACGGCATCGCGTTGTCCTGAGCCTCAGGACTCGACTTTTGCGGCGGTGGCTCGTTTGGCGCAGAGTTCCGCGTTTGCTCACTCGCTGACTCGTCTGTAACCTGCGCTTCTTCACCCACGGGCTTTAACGCCGCACGCGGAATCCAACGGAATTCGCCCGCCGGCGGCGCAATTTTGTACCAGAGCTGCGCCTCCTGACCATCGCCGGCCGGAGCGCTGCGTACTCCAAGCACCACCGCCCGTTCACCCGGCTGCAAGTGAATTTGCCAACAATGGGGATCGGGCTTGGCCAAGTGCGATCCCACCCAAACCGGCGCTTCATGCTCAATCACTTCGGCCAGATCATCACCGGCCACTAGCTTGACGCAATCGGCAGATATCAAGCTGAATTCGCCTTCGGGTGGACGAATGGCGCACCAGCCATTTGGATCGTGCCGATAGACTTCCACAACCTCGCCTTGGAGCAGGCGACTTGTGGGGTAATAACTTTCGCCGGGCCCACTACGCACCAAGACTGCAGGATCAGCAACGGTCGCACGGTAAGGAAAGGTTTCTTCGGCGCCGACGGCGCGCAGCGATAAACACAACGCCAGCAAAGCGCCCGCGATCCGCATAGGACTACCCCAGGCTCAAGAGAAGAATCGCCCCGGAGCAAGTTGCCGACTTGCCCCATGCGTCCCAAGCATCTTACTTGGGCCGCTAGGCGAAACTTGTACTCAACGGCCCAGGTTGGATCAATGCCAACCGCGGAGCGTCGTATGGTCTTATCCTTGCTGAGCCTTGGCGATTAACTTCTTGAACAACTGCCGTTGCTCGGCCAACGTGGCGACCGGATCCTCGGGGATTCTGGCGTCTTCGATCATGACCCAACCGTCGTAGTCGGTCTCGACAAGCAGGTTCATCAACTCCTGCCAGGGATACCCGGGGTCATCCAGCCGCCGCACATGGCAGGTAGCGCCAAAGCGATCGCGCACCAGGCCGAAGTTGTGCTTGAGCCCTTCGCCTTGCAGATCCTGAGGGTTGGAGTTCCAGCAGATGGCCACGTTCTCGTCATCAGCAACATCAAGAATCGCCTTGATGGTCGGCAACTCAGCACATTGCCCGTGAACCTCCAGGCGGATCTGCTGCCCGAAGCCGGCGCCGTACTCGCCCACTTCGTTGAGCACCTTGCCGATTTGTTCGATGGTCTTCTCTCGCGGAATGTCTTTATGGAATGAGTCGGGCTTCACTTTAACGCCCGTTCCGCCTACGTCATGGCTGAGGCGAATAAATTCTTTGGTCGTTTCAATCGCCTTCTTCAGAGCAGCCGGATCGGGGTGATCAAAACGCTCGTTGCTGCCCAAGCCGACTAACACAACGCCGCTATCCGCGAAGCGTTTGCGCACTTCCTCGCGCTGGCGACTATTCAGCGACGGTTCAACGCCATGAGCGTGCGTGGTGCGCAGCTCGACACCTTGCACTTCGCCACGTTGGCAATTTTCGATCAGTTCCGGCAGCTTCCAGTCTTTACCCCATTGATACGTGACCAGGCCAAACCCAATCCGTTCGCCCCGCGGCTCGTCGGCCCTAACCGCTCGCGAAAGCGACATCCCCCAAACCGCCGCCGAAGCGCCCAACGTACCCTGCAAGAACAAACGACGATGCATAAGAAAGCATCCTTATCAAAGTGAGTTAAGAGCATCACGGCGCCTTGGCGCCCGCAATCGAAAGTCCGCTCACCCGGTTTATGCTGATACCACGGCTTCCCCACGCCAGGGTTGTCGGTCTCTTCATTTGGGGAAAATCAGCAACAATCAGCCGCAGTCGTGTCTTTTCGATCGCACAACGAGTTGGCCGCACAATACGCCCGAAGGACGCAACCATCATCCAAATTGGCGCGGGCTGTAGCCGATCAGCCTTCCCGCATCAACAGACGTCACACGAACGCACGACGCACCTATGCGCATACAATAGGCGGGCGTGGTGCGCGATGCAATCTTTCGGATGAATTTATCACGCCACGTCCTCCGCCACTCGCGTCGCCGCGCGGGGGGACACAGCGTCCTAGGTGTGACGATTCTCTCGAGTGGAACAATCACGAAATGTGGTCGTTGGGGGGTGAATTCAGTCCGCCAATACAATACGCAAGGCACCTGTTGTTCCCTGTAGCAGATCATGACGAGGCGTTCCTCCACAACCGCCCCCATGCAACGCCCTGCTTGACGTGCGCCTTGGCTTGGGCGATCATCGGATCTAAAGTGCCGTAATATCCCTCCTTTTGCGCACAAGTTTCCCTTTCACGACTCCTGCCCTTGCCGCGTGGCTGTGGCGCCGCGGCGCCCGCCCCCGGGAGATCGGCTCTCGCCTAAGATTTCACGTTCTCATGAAGATTTTTTCTCGTTCGCAACAACTTTGGGGCCCTGTAGCTGCGGGGATCTTCTTTGTTTGGCTGTTCACGGCTGCTTCGTTCGCTTTGGCGGCGCATCCCGCCCCTTTGCCGGTTCCCAACTCGGAAGCAACGACCGAGGCCGAGATGAAGCCGTACACGGAAGTCATCGAGCACACCACGGCCAAGATCGAAATGGTTCCGATTCCCGGCGGCAAGTTCCTTATGGGCAGCCCCGAGAGCGAGCCCAATCGGAACGACGACGAAGGGCCCCAGCACGAAGTCGAAATCTCGCCGTTTTGGATGAGCAAGTACGAGATCACCTGGGACGCATACGAGGTGTGGATGTCGGACCTTGATATCGCTCGACGCCAGGTGTTCAACATCGCCCCCAACGAACGCGACCGCCTTGCCGAGGTGTTCCAACTCAGCCGGCCCACCAAACCGTACACCGACATGTCGTTTGGCATGGGCAAGCGCGGCTACCCTGCGATTTGCATGTCGCAGCATGCGGCGCGCACGTTCTGCCAATGGCTAAGCGCCAAGACCGGGCGTTACTACCGTTTGCCGACCGAAGCCGAATGGGAGTACGCCTGCCGTGCCGGCACAACCACGGCCTATTCGTTTGGCGACGACCCAGCGCTCTTGGACGAGTACGCCTGGTACGACGAGAACAGCAACGAGAAATATCAGAAAGTCGGCCAGAAGAAGCCCAATCCTTGGGGCCTGTACGATATGCATGGGAATGTGGCCGAGTGGGTGCTTGATCAGCACACCCCGGATTACAGCGACCGCAAGAACGGCGCTAAAGACCCGCTTGTGATTCCCACCAAGCTCTGGGGACGCGTCGTCCGTGGCGGCGGCTGGAGCAACAGCGCCAAGCGTCTCCGCAGTGCGGCCCGGCAATTTTCGGAAGAACAATGGATCGAACAAGATCCGCAAGTGCCGCACAGTATCTGGTACTTAACCGACGCCCTGCACGTGGGCTTCCGCATCGTTCGGCCATTAACCGAGCCAAGCGACGAAGAGAAAGCCGCCAAGTGGGATAAGTCGGAGCCGGTCCAAGTGGACCGCGACAACGCCGCGAACTGGATGAAACAATAGGCCCCTCGCAAGCCGCGTCCGCAGTAGCGTGCCCCCAACAAGACAACTACACTGTTACCGGGTTGGCCGCGGCCTAGCAAGCCGCGGATTGACAAGCGAAAACGTCTTCGCTTGTTCCCAACGCAGGCCCTCCCCTGCGAACCAAAATGTCCTGTGACGCCGGCGCTGGCATTGCCCCGCGCGACGCCGCTCCTCATTTCCCCCACTCAGGAAGCCCTCTTATGAGCAAAAAGCCTTTGGCCAACAACCGTCGCGAATTTTTGAAGGACGCAGGCGCTCTGGCTGCCGCCTCTACGATGCTGGCCAGCGCTGCCCATTACGTACACGCGGCCGAAGACAACACCATTCAGGTAGCGCTTGTCGGTTGCGGTGGACGCGGCACGGGCGCCGCTGCGAACGCGCTTTCAGTCAAGAATGGGCCGATCAAGTTGGTGGCCATGGCCGATGTGTTCGAAGATCGCCTCACCAGCAGTTACCAAAACCTGAACAATCAGTTCAGCAAGCAGGTGGATGTGCCCAGCGACCGGAAGTTCATCAGCTTTGACGGTTACAAGGCCGCCATGGACTGCCTCAAGCCGGGCGACGTGGTGATTCTGGCCACCCCACCGGCCTTCCGCTGGGTCCACTTCAGCTACGCCATCCAAAAGGGTCTGAACGTCTTCATGGAGAAGCCGGTCACGGTCGACGGTCCCACTAGCAAGCGAATGTTCGACCTGGGCGAGCAGGCCAGCAAACGGAACCTGAAGGTCGGCGTGGGCCTCATGTGCCGTCACTGCAAGGCCCGCGAAGAACTATACGATCGCATTAAGAATGGCGAAATTGGCGATATCACCATGCTCCGCGCCTACCGCATGGCGGGCCCGACGGGTTCGGCCGCGTGCGGTCCCAAACCGAGCAATGTGAGCGAATTGCTCTATCAGATTCGCAATTTCCACGCGTTCCTGTGGGCCAGCGGCGGCGCCGTTAGCGACTTCCTCATTCACAACATCGACGAAGCGTGCTGGATGAAGAATGCCTGGCCAGTGGAAGCCAAGGCATCGGGCGGCCGTCACT
>CAYWIS010000226.1:0-9468 GCA_964458385.1 uncultured Pirellulaceae bacterium | reverse complement strand
GTAGCCGACGTAGCCCGGCGGGGCGCCGATCATGCGGCTGACCGTATGCCGCTCCATGTATTCGCTCATGTCGAGACGAACCATGGCGTGTTCGTCGTCAAACAGCACTTCGGCCAAGGCCTTGCACAGTTCGGTCTTGCCCACGCCCGTGGGGCCCAGGAAGAGGAACGAGCCGATCGGCCGGTTGGGATCCTGCAAACCGCTTCGGCTACGGCGTACGGCGTTGGCGACCGCCTCGACCGCTTCATCCTGGTTGACCATGCGCTGATGGATGCGTTCCTCGAGCACCAACAGTTTCGCCCGTTCGGTTTCCATCATGCGTGCGACAGGCACGCCGGTCCAAGAACTGACCACCTCGGCGATTTCCTCTTCGGTCACTTCCTGCCGCAAGAGGCGACGATGCGTCTTCTTCTCGTCTTGTTCCTTGGCGGCCTGGTCTTCGGCCTCCATGCGTTTCTCTAGCTGTTGCCGGCGGGTGTGAAGCTGATACATCTTCTGGTAATCATCTTCACTTACCAGTTCGCCGCGCGATTGCTTTTCTTTAACGGCTTTCTCCAGTTGCTCGTACTCAAGCTGCACCTGCGCCAATTCCTGGCGAATCTGTTGGACGCCGCCGATGCCGAGCTTTTCCGCTTCCCATTGCTCGCGCAGACTCGCTTCCTGCTTCTTCAGCTGCTCGATCTCTTCTTCGATTTCGGCCAGCCGCTCGCGGGCGCTTTCTTCGGTTTCGTCGGCCAGTTGACGGGCGGCCAACTCCAGTTGACGCAAGCGCCGTTGCACCTGGTCAATCTCGGCGGGAACGCTTTCCAACTCCATTGCCAATCGGCTGGCGGCCTCGTCAACCAAGTCAATCGCCTTGTCGGGCAGGAAACGATCGGTGATGTACCGCTCCGACAGTTCGGCCGCGGCCACCAGAGCCGAGTCCTTGATCTTTACGCCGTGATGGGCTTCGTAACGCGGCTTAAGCCCGCGAAGAATCGAAATGGTGTCTTCCACCGACGGCTCGCCTACGTAGACCGGCTGGAAGCGGCGCTCCAAGGCGGCGTCCTTTTCGATGTGCTCGCGGTATTCGTCCAGCGTTGTAGCGCCGATGCAGCGCAGTTCACCACGGGCAAGGGCCGGCTTCAATAGGTTGGCCGCGTCGGCGCTCCCTTCGGCCCGGCCGGCGCCGACCACGGTATGAAGCTCGTCGATAAATAGAATGATGTTGCCCGAGCTTTGCACTTCGCGGAGCACCGCCTTAAGGCGCTCCTCAAACTCGCCGCGGAACTTCGTGCCAGCCACCAGGGCGCCCATATCAAGGGCGATCACGCGCTTATTCTTGAGGCTTTGCGGCACGTCGCCCTGCCAGATGCGCAGAGCCAACCCCTCGGCGATAGCCGTCTTGCCCACGCCCGGTTCGCCAATCAACACCGGGTTGTTCTTCGTGCGCCGCGAGAGAACCTGGATGACGCGGCGGATTTCCTGATCACGGCCAATGACGGGGTCTAATTTGCCCTGGCTGGCTCGCTCCACTAGGTCGATACCGTACTTTTGCAGCGCCTGATATTTGTCCTCGGGGTTCTGGTCGGTCACACGGGCGCTGCCGCGCACGGCAGCCAAGGCTTGCAGCACGTCGTCGGTGCGCAGGCCATTCACCTGCAACAGGTTTTTGGCGGGTGAATCCACCAGGGTCAGCGCCAACAACAGATGTTCGGTTGAGACGAATTCGTCCTTCATTTGAGCGGCTTGCTCAGCCGAGGCGTCAAACACCTTCTTGAGCGACGAACCGATCCCCGGCTGCGATCCGCCAGAAACCTGCGGCAGCCGATTGATCTCGGACTCGACCATGCCGGTCAATTGCGATCGGCGTACGCCGATCTTCTCCAAAAGAGGCCGTACGACCCCTTCCGATTCGTCCAGAAGCGCGGCCAACAAATGCAGCGGCGTGATTTCCGGGTTACCGCGGTCCGCCGCCAGGTTTTGCGACCGTTGCACGGCTTCTTGGGCTTTTACCGTGAGTTTGTCAAAGCGAAAGGCCATGATGATTCGTGTGGGTTATGGGTTACGGGCAGTCGAGCAAGAGAGCAAGCCAAATGAAGAGAAAGGACGACAAGCCGAGATTCCAAAGTCCAGGGGGAAAAAACACGACGCGCAACCGATCGCCAAGGGCGGCGTCGCGTTGCGCGTCGGCGTAGTCCTATGCGAGTTGAAGTGTGAAGGTTGGGCCTGGTTCCGGGGGCTATTAGCCCCCGGTTAGGCAGTTGGCAATTCGCGATGGGCGAATCGCTAATCCTTCTTCACTTCAAACTCGGCGTCGATCGCGTCGTCATCGCCGCCAGCGGGTTTTGACGTTTCGCCAGTCGGGGCGCTTTGGGTCCGCTCGTACAGCACCTTGCTGAAGGCCTGCTGCGCCTGCTCCAAGTCGTTCACCGCCGACTTGATCGCCTGCACGTCGTTGCCTTTGGCCGCTTCGCGCACCTTGCTGATCGACCGAGTGAGCGGCTCCTTGTCGGCTTCCGACAGTTTGTCGCTATGGTCCTTCATCAGCTTTTCGAGCTGGAAGCACAGGTGCTCCGCCTCGTTACGAGCCGTCGCCAACTCCAGACGCTGCTTGTCTTCCGAGGCGTGCAATTCCGCATCCTTGCGCATCCGCTCGATCTCGGCCTCAGACAAGCCGGCCGATTGCTTCACTTGGATCGAAGCCTCTTTGCCCGTGGTCAGATCTTTGGCCGAAACGTTGAGAATGCCGTTCTGGTCGATGTCGAATTTGACCTCGATCTTGGGCACACCCCGCGGTTGCGGCGGGATGCCCTCCAGGTTGAACTCGCCCAAGAGGCGATTGTCGGCGGCCATGGGGCGCTCGCCCTGGTACACCTTCACGGTAACGGCCGTTTGGTTGTCGTCGGCCGTGCTGAAGATTTCTTTCTTCTCGGTGGGAATCGTGGTGTTGCGTTCCACAAGCTTGGTGAACACACCGCCCAGGGTCTCGATGCCCAGCGACAGCGGCGTTACGTCCAGCAGCAGCACGTCGCGACGGTCACCCGCCAACACGCTGCCCTGAATCGCGGCGCCAACGGCCACCACCTCATCGGGGTTAACCCCCTTGTGCGGCTCTTTGCCAAAGATCTCCTTAACCAGCTTCTGCACCTTGGGCACGCGAGTTGAACCGCCCACCAGCACGACTTCGTCGATCTGGCTCGGCTTGAGCTTCGCATCCTCCAGCGCTTGAAGCACCGGTTTGCGGCAGCGCTCCAGCAGTGGATCGATCAGCTCCTCAAACTTGGAGCGAGTGATCGTCATCTGCAAGTGCTTGGGAGTGTTATCCGGACCAACGGCGATGAACGGCAAGTTGATATCGGTCTCTGGGCGGCTGGAAAGTTCTTTCTTGGCCTTCTCGCACGCCTCTTGGAGTCGCTGCAGGGCCATCGGCTCCTTACGGAGGTCGATTCCTTGCTCGTTCTTGAATTGCTCGGCGACGTAGTTAATCAGTTCTTCGTCAAAGTCGTCGCCGCCCAAGTGGGTGTCGCCGCTGGTGGAGATCACTTGGAAGACTTTGGTGTCGCCGTCTTCACCTTCGGCGCCCGAGACTTCCAGCACCGACACGTCAAAGGTGCCGCCGCCTAAGTCGAAAACGACGATCTTCTCGTCCTTCTTCTTGTCCAAGCCGTACGCCATGGCGGCGGCGGTCGGCTCGTTGATGATGCGGGCCACTTCCAGACCAGCGATTTGGCCGGCGTCCTTAGTAGCCTGGCGTTGGGCGTCGTTAAAGTACGCTGGCACCGTAATGACGGCGCGGTTCACCTTATGGCCCAGATACGCTTCGGCGGCCTCTTTGAGTTTGCGCAGCACCTTCGCCGAAATTTCCTGGGGCGTGTAATCCTTGTCATCGATGCGTACCTTGACGTACTCCGAGGCCCCACCGACGACTTGATACGGAACCATCTTCTCTTCGGTTTGCACTTCATTGTGCCGGCGGCCCATGAAGCGCTTAATCGAGTAGACGGTTCGATGCGGGTTTGTGACTGCTTGCCGCTTGGCCGGCTCGCCCACCAGAACCTCGCCCTTGTCGGTAAACGCGACCACACTTGGAGTGAGTCGGTTGCCCTCTTGATTGGGAATAACTTTGACTTCGCCCCCTTCCATTACGGCCACAACCGAGTTGGTTGTGCCCAGGTCGATGCCAATAATTTTTTCGCCTTGCGCCATAGTGTTATCCTTTTTGTTGTAAGACCGTAGAGTTGCGTTGCCTTGTCCCGGGGAACACGCGTACGAGCAGTTGTCGTGAATGGCCCGTTGCCCAAAAACCAGTAGAAACCGCGGCGAAAGTCGTCAGCTCGGAAAACTGGCCTATTTAGTGAACAGACGGGTTGAATTCCGGCAAACTTATGCGAAAGTATCCCTAAGCAAAGGGGGCGCCAAACGTGAAAACAGATTTCCGTACAAACGCAACTCGTTTGTACAAAACAAGTTGCAAAAACAAGCCCAAGCCTCGCCTGAAATCCGCACATGATCGGCCGTAAGGCGGCTGTCATTTTGACATTCGAGCTTGCTGCATGGTGAGACCCAAGAAAAAGTCGTCCCGGAGTGCATCGCCGAGCGAACTCCAAAAGCAGTTAGAACAGCTCGATCGCCAACTGGTGCAAACTCTGCACCAGCGAGCGGAACTCGTCAGCCGCCTCGGCGAATTGCCCAAGCAAGATGGTCAGTCGGCGCTGGACGACGCCGCCGAGCGGCAGCGTTTGGAGGCCTTAGCGCGTACCCCAGGGGCGATGCCCGAGCCTTACGTCCGCCGCATCCTGCGTGAATTGGCGAGCGCAACACGCAGCCTCGTACGGCCAATCAAAGTCGCGTATTTAGGGCCCAAATACAGTTTCAGTTATCTTGCGGCGGTGGAGCGATTCGGAACGGCCGCCGATTTGATTCCCGTGGCGAATATTCCCGCGGTTTTTGAGGAAGTTAACCGCCGGCAAGTCGACTTTGGCCTTGTTCCCATCGAAAACTCCACCGATGGCCGCATTGTCGATACTTTGGGTATGTTCGCCCGGCTACCGGTGCAAATTTGCGGTGAAGTGCAACTGCGAGTACACCATAACTTACTTGGTAAATGCTCCCTGAGCGAAGTACGCGAGGTCTACAGCAAGCCGCAAGCGCTCTCACAATGCCGCAATTGGCTAGCGCGCAATTTGCCGCACACGCGCGCTGTAGAAATGACCAGCACCGCAGCGGCAGCAGAGCTTGCAGCTCAGCGTGAGGGAGCGGCGGCCATTGCCAGCTACGAGGCCGGCATCAGTTACGGGCTAGACATCATCGCCGCCAACATTGAGGACAATCCAAACAACATCACCCGGTTTGCGGTGATAGGAGGGCAAATGGCCCCCCGCACCGGACGGGACAAAACGTCGGTCATGTTTGAATTGCCGCATAAGCCCGGCGCGTTGGCCGACGCCATGATGGTGTTCAAGAAGGCGGGGCTCAATCTTACTTGGATTGAATCATTCCCTATGCCCGCCACCAAGAGCGAGTATCTGTTCTTCGTTGAATTTGAAGGGCATCCCAACGAAGCCAAAGTAAAGAAAGCCTTGGATGACCTCCGCCGCAAAACGGTGCGTGTGGAAGTCCTCGGCGCGTACGAGAAAACCGAATTGGTCGGTTGACATCCAAGCGAGTGGAGTCCACTCCCTCCGCTTCGGATGCCGTTCCGTCACTCGAGCGCCGCGAGCGAGTACGCGGCGCCACTCTATGCGACATGCGGGGCGAGCCTAGCGATTCATCAGGGCTCGCGCCAATTCTTCAACGGTAATTTGTCCGTCACCGTCCGCGTCGGTATCAGGTTTAACGACGCTGACCTGTTTGGCCTCTTCGGCGCTGAGGCTTCCATTCTTGTCGGTGTCGTAGCGTTCAATCATCCGCTGCGCAAACCCCAGGTAACGCGCGTCAACGGTAGAGGAACTCGAGGTCGTGGGTCCTTGCGCTTCGGTATAAGTAGGAGCAGAAGCTGGCGAGGCAGTCGCCACAGAACTAGCCGCCGAAGCAGTAGCCCCTGAGCTAGCCGTCGAGCTGGCAGTTACGGGAGAAGTTGGCGCCGCAGCTGGACGGCTAGACGCCACCGCCCCCGGCTTGAATCCATTTTGAATAGCGGCAATGCACTCGGCGGCGGTGACCACGCCATCGCCGTTCCGATCGAGCGTGAGAAACTCGTTGATCTTCGACTCGGGCCATTCGGTCGCGTACTCGCTCATAAGAAGTTGCCCGTCACCATCTACATCGCTACGTGCGAACCAATCGGGCAAATTCTTATACTCGCTGGTTACGCGTTCCAGGGCCGAACGGAAACGATAGGTTCGAGTTTCCGTTGTGGCGCTGCCGCTGCTTTCGCGGCGTTCGTCGGATCGCGAAGACGCCCCCGACCGAGGTGAACCGCCACGTCGGTCGCCATCGTCGTCGCCGCGTCCGCGCTCGCCGCCCCAACCGCCTCGCATGGCATAGAAGCCGCCGCCGCGTTCCGAACCACCATCGCCAGGCGGTCCACCGCCAGGAGGCCCACCCCAACCACCAGGAGCACCACCACCCCAGCCGCCAGGACCTCCGCCAGGACCACCGCCACCCCAGCCGCCTCGCCCGCGTTCTCCACCACCAAAGCCTCCGCCGCCTGGAGACCGCTCGGCCAGCCAAGCAGCCATTTCTTCTTTCGTGATCCGGCCGTCGCGATTTTTATCGCCAGCCGACGGATCGCTGCGCATCTCGCCCCATTCGTCGCGGTCGAGCATGCCGTTACGGTTCTTGTCGTAGCGGCTCATCATGCTATTGACGATACCTTCCATGCGCGGATCAATGCCACTGCCACTGGAGTCGTTCGAAGACGAACCGCCACGAGAATTCGAAGAGCGCGAACTTCCTCCTGAGGATGCGGTATTTTGGCCTGCCCGTTCCTTCTCTTCAGCAATCCGACGTTCGGCATAACGGAGCGCCAACTCGTCCAACGATAACTTGCCGTCACGGTTGCGGTCGTACTCGAACGGTTGGCCGCTCCAACGCCCCCCCGCCATTTCTCCTGGATCGAGGAATCCATCTTTATTGCGATCGTAGCGGTTCATACGTTCACTCGCTTCCCGACGATCGGCCTCCGTTATTGTCACCGCCAGCGTCGCATCTTCACCAAAGCCTAACACCGGCGGCAAATCGGGAGTGGCGAACCCTGGCACCAGCGGCGGCGGCAGCTGCAGATTACTGGAACCACCGCCCGAGGACCGTCCCGAATCTGAACCGCGGTCGCGGCCTCCTCGATCACGCTCATCGCGTCCACCTTCGCTACGGCCTCCTCTGGAGCCTCGAGAGCGCTCCATTGCCTGGCTTAAGCGATCGAGAGGAATGGGTTGCGACAAATTAATCGAACGATCCGACTGCGCAAGCCGCTCGAGGACCCCACGCATGCGATCCGATACCTCGTTGGGGTCAAGCATCCCGTTGCCGTTCTGGTCCATACGGGCCCAAAAGCTTCCTCCGCCCGGTTGGGCAAAGACCAGGGCGCCGGCCCAAAGCAGCGTTCCCAACGCTCCGCCAAGAATGGCCGGTCCTCGTAGGTTCATGGGCGATATCTCCCTTCGCGAAAGGCGAACATACAATAGAGACGAGCTTTATTATCCTCTCGGCAGCCCGCAACTCCAACCCGGAAAAGGCGCGAACCCTTCTATTAAACCCTCGACGCGCCGGAAGGTATCGCCCGGCCTCCTGCCTTACTCCCCAATCGGGCCAGAGGCTAACCGTTCGGCCAACAAGGTCTGCGCTTTCTCTGAGCCGGCGCGCCCATTATAACGGACGTTGCCGCACCGCGTTTCTCGGGCTGAACTATGACTATTTTTCCAACTGCGCCGTCAACGGCCCGCCCCTCACGCCGCCAACTGCTGCGTCAAATGGGCGCCGGATCGGGAATGTTAGGCTTGTTTGGCGTATTGGCCCAGGCCGGGTTGCTCGTTGAAGGAGCGCCAGGCGCCCCTCCTGCCAGCCGCAGGAATCCTCTGGCCGCTAAACAGCCTCACTTTGCTCCCAAGGCCAAACGCGTCATTCACATCTACCTTAACGGAGGCCCATCGCACGTCGACACCTTCGATCCCAAGCCGCTCCTCCGCAAGTACGAAGGGAAAAAGCTGCCAACAGGTAATTTGTCGACGGAACGCCCTACCGGCGCAGCGCTGCCTTCGCCCTTCAAGTTTCGGAAGTACGGGGAAAGCGGCATCGAGGTCAGCGAGATTTTCTCTCACACGGCCCGTCACGCAGATGATTTGTGCGTCATTCGCTCAATGTACGCCAACACGCCGAACCATGAGCAGTCGATGCGATTGATGAACTGTGGCGACGAACGACTCTCTCGCCCCAGCTTGGGCGCTTGGCTCATGTACGGTCTAGGAACCGAGAACGAAAATCTGCCAGGGTTCATAGCCATGTGCCCGGGGCTGCCCGTTGCTGATGTGTCCAATTGGAGGGCGGCTTTTCTTCCGGGAATCTACCAGGGAACCCACCTTAACACCCGCAATTCAGAAGTCGACAAGCTGGTTGAGAATATCAGGAACCAAGCGATTCCATTGGAGGCTCAGCGGCGGCAACTCGACCTGTTAGCCGAACTCAACCGCGCCCATCAAGAATTGCGGCCAGAGAATGCGGCGCTGGAGGCAAGGATTCAGTCCTTCGAGTTAGCTTTCCGCATGCAGACGGCTGCCGCCGAGGCGCTCGATGTGCGCGATGAGCCACAATACATACTCGACGCCTACGGCCCCGGCGTGCAAGCACGGCAACTGCTTATTGCCCGGCGGCTCGTCGAACGCGGCGTGCGATACGTACAGTGCTATCATGGCGACGTTCAACCCTGGGACAGCCACTCGGAAATCGAAAAAGAACACCGCCGGCTGGCGGGCGAATGTGACCGAGCGATCTCCGCACTCCTCACCGACCTGAAGCAGCGAGGAATGCTAGAAGAGACGCTAGTGATTTGCGGCGGTGAGTTTGGCCGCACTCCCGCCGTTGAACTTCCGCAACCCGGTACGGGGAATGTCAAACTAGGGCGCGATCACAACCACTGGGGTTTTACCATTTGGTTGGCCGGCGGCGGCGTCAAAGGTGGCCACGTTCATGGCGCCACCGACGATTTTGGCTACCGCGCCATTCAAGACCGCGTCCACGTTCACGATCTCCACGCTACGATTTTGCACCTCCTTGGTTTCGACCATACCCGTCTCACCTATCGTCACGCCGGCCGCGATTTCCGACTGACCGACGTGCATGGGCGCGTGGTAAAAGAAATACTGGCGTAACCGATAACTCCAGCGTCTTGCGTTCGCAGTGATTCAATATGTCCTAGGGTTGTCGACCAAGGAGCTTCTGGCAAGAGACGCTCCGGGTGTAAACGCACACACGGTCTCACGACAATAGGTCTAACTCTTCTCCGCAGCGGGGAGCTGCGGAGGGTAGGACTGAGGCGAGGACCTTACAACT
>CAYWIS010000225.1:0-9489 GCA_964458385.1 uncultured Pirellulaceae bacterium | reverse complement strand
AGTGACGCCAATGGGGCCAGGCCAACCCATCCGCGTGCAAGTGCTCTACCAAGGTCAGCCGCTCGAAGACGTTCGAGTGTCGTTTATTCCTCGGGGACAGGTGCTAGCCGAAGGATTTGACGAAGAGTACGAGCGCAAGACCAGCGCGCAAGGGGAAGCCGAGTTTACGCCCCGAGAAGGCAACTACTATCTGGTGGTGGTTCATCACACCGAGCCAGAGCAAAAGGGGGATGGCTACGACCGCACGCAGTACTCGGCCACGCTTACCGTCTATGTGCCGCAGTTGTGCCCTTGCTGTGGAGAGTGAAGTTCCGCCCAACACTGGCGCAACTCGGCCAACGTGTACAGCGTACCGACGGCAAGCACGTTGCGCCCGGTGCGCATGGCGCCAGCCAGCGCCTCCTGCGGCGAAGCATGAGCCTGCGCCGAAATCCCCAGGCCAGCCGCCGCAGCGGCCAAGGTTTCTGCTTCGGCGCCGCGTACGCCGGTAACGCGGTACGTGCGCACGCAACCGAATGCCCCGGGCCTTGTGGAATCCAACAGGGCGGCCAAGAACTCCTGATGCTGCTTGTCGCGCTGCATCCCCCAGAGTATGTCCCACGAACCGTCATTACACGCGGCGACGCGCCATTCCTCTAGCGCTTTTCCGAGCGCCGCGGCGCTCAAGGGACAATGAGCCCCATCTAACACCAAGATCTGTCCCGACGGCGCACGTTGTACGTCAAACCTCCCCGGCCACCGACACGCAGCAACGCCTTGAGCCAAGGTCGGCCCCAATCCCGTTCCCAGAGACAACGCAGCGCCATCGGCCTTACTGCTGGAAGATACGATGTCATGCTGGCGCACCAAGCATGCCGCCGTTAAGGCTGCTTCGAGGTTGCTTCGCTGGAAGGCGCCATGGAGCGGCAGCAAGGCCGAATGGCGTGAACCGTCGGGCAGTTGAAAGATCACCGCCTGTCCTGCGGCCGTTTCTTGAGCATGGACAACCGGACACGTTTCCCACGCATAGAACAACGGCGCGTTCACTTCGGCGGCGCGGCGGCGCAGCACCGGCAACACACGATCAGCAAACCCGGGTGTTTGCCGCGCCACGACCACGGGCCGTTGCGGCTTGATGATGCCGGCTTTCTCGGCGGCGATCGCTTCAATCGTGTCGCCCAGGATGGCAGTATGGTCGAGCCCCAACGTGGTAATGACCGACACCACCGGATCAACCACGTTGGTGCAGTCCAACCGTCCTCCAAGGCCTGTCTCCCAACACACAACTTGCCGGCGCGGCGGCGTTTGCTCTTGAAGTCGCCGCTGGCGCTGGGCGAACTCCACCAGCGCGGCCATCGTCATGAACTCAAACGCAGTGCGAAACCGATGAGCCGACTTGAGTGCATCACGCCAGGGCGGAGGACTCGCGGTGTTCAACCGTTCCAGCGCTGCTTCGAACTCGTCGGGAGTCCACGCCACTCCATTGATGCGATACCGCTCGCCAAAGTGCGCCAAATGCGGGCTGGTGAAGGTGGCTGTGTCGTACCCCAAAGCTAACAGGAGGGCCTCGGTCAAGGCCGCCGTCGACCCTTTACCCTTGGTCCCCGCAATGTGAACGAACCACTGCCCCTGATGTGGGCATCCAAGGTCATTCAGCCACTCGCGAAAGCCCTCCAAATCGTAAGCACGCGCGTCGTACGGAAGCGCAGCGGGGGTCTTTTCCAGGTCCAGGAGGGCGGCAAAGTTCATTGACGTTTCCAATAGAAGCAGCAATCCGCGAATTTACCAGAAAATGCCCCCGCCAGACAGGTTCCTTGACTAGCGCCACGAACGGCATCCTTTGCCCCACTTAGGGATGGCCGGCTAGCGTCACCGCCCCATTTTTGGATGAAGAACAAAAGGCCGCTTGTTGGGCGTTACTCCCAGACCAGCTTTTGGGTCATTTTACGCCGGGTGAAATGGAGCGTCGCCCGGCGCTTTCCATCGCGCACGGTCATTGTATTCACCTGGTCAGGGAGCAATTCAAAAAAGAGACTATTCGTAATCTCGACGCCTTCCAATCCTTGCGGCAGCGACACTTCGAAGTAAAGCCAGGCATGTTTCACGGCCACCTCTTTGCCGACCCAGCGCAAAGTGGTCGGTTCGCTGCACTTGGGTTTGACCACGAAGGAACGCCGCAAATAGGCGACAATCTGCTCATCCGCGTTAGCCGATGTTTCCAGTACAATCCGTTGGCCTGACTGCCGCCGCACTGCAGCTTCCAAATCGGTCGGATGCACTTGCAGCGCCACTTCGAGCATCTTCGTCGCGGCGTTGTATTCGGCCTCGGCAATACTCACGTGGAAGGGGTGCCCCCACGCCACTGCCGTCGCAAAGCAAAATGCCAGCGCACCCAACACGCGGAGAAACGCGGGTATCGTCCATCGGCGCCGAAAAGACAGCAAGAGGATTCGCATGTTTCGAAATAGCGATCAGTCCGGGTCGGGTTTAGTCTACTGCGGCTTGCAACGCTGCATTTCCATCCTCGGCGTACTCTACGTCAGGGCGATTCGACCGCCATGGTTTCAGATTCTTTCTTGGCCGCCTTCTTCGCCTTTTGCATTTCATTTTGCGATTTCTGCTCTTTGAACAACTCAAAGCGCGACTTGACAATGCGGCGAGGAAAATAGTTGTTCTCTAGCTCAACGTCGGCCGTCTCCAAGTGCGGGTCTAGCACGATGTTCTTGATCGTCTTATCGGTAATCACCAGACGGGAGACTTGCCGGTCATTCAGCCGCCAAATGTCGGCCGGGATCCTTAGCTCCTGCTTTTCGCCGTCCTCGTATTCGATTTCTAGAATGACCGGCATGACCAGCCCGCCGACATTCTTGATGTCAATGACATAAAAATTCTTATCTGTCTCTAGTAGTTGTTTTTCCTCGTCTGTTAAACCTTTGAGGAACTCTTCATAGCTCTTGCGGTCGTCGTCGGTCACATCGAGCGGATCATACTCGTTGTAAAAATCCTTGAGGTCGGGCGCTGAATCGACAAATTTTGGTAAGTCCAAATTGCGTTGCTGCGAGAGCGTCTTGGGCGCCTGATCGCGCTCCTGACGCTTGAGTGCTTTCGCCTTCTCTGGAGCCTTCGGAGCAGGCGTAACTAACCGCACGTTCTCAATCGCCAGATCGACGTGCTGGGTTGTGTAGAACCAGCCGCGAAAGAACCAATCCAGGTCGACTCCCGACGCGTCTTCCATGGTGCGGAAGAAATCAGCCGGCATCGGACGTTTGAATCGCCACCGGCGGGCATACTCTTTGAACGCAAAATCGAATAACTCTCGCCCCAACACCGTTTCGCGCAAGATGTTAAGCGCCGTCGCCGGCTTGGCGTAAGCGTTGTTGCCGAACTGGAGGATCGACTCCGAGTCGGTCATGATCGGCGTTTGCTGCGCGCTGCGCATATAGGGCACAATATGCTTTGGCTCGCCTCGTTCGGAAGGGTACCCTTCCTCCCACTCTTGCTCGGCCAGATATTGCAGAAAAGTGTTTAAGCCTTCATCCATCCACGTCCATTGCCGCTCGTCCGAGTTGACAATCATCGGGAAATAGTTGTGCCCCACTTCGTGGATGATGACCGTAATCAGCGAATACTTGGTTCGCTTGGAGTATGTTCCATCCTTCTCGGGTCGCGGACCGTTGAAGCAGATCATGGGGTACTCCATGCCGTACACGGGCCCGTTCACCGAAATCGCCACCGGGTACGGATAGGGAAACGTGTACCGCGAATAGACGTTCAGCGTGTGGATCACGGCCCGCGTCGAGTACTTACTCCAGAGTGGCTCCGCTTCGTTCGGGTAAAGCGACATCGCCAACACGCGGTTGCCTTCGACATCGTGCCCCTGGGCGTCCCAGATAAACTTGCGAGACGAAGCAAACGCAAAATCTCGCACGTTCTCGGCCCGAAAGACCCACGTCTTCTTGCCGCGCGACCGGCTTTTCTCGTTCGCCTTGGCTTCTTCGGGCGTGACGATAAAGACGGGTCGGTCCGCCTCACGGGCTTCCGCCAACCGCTGACGTTGCACAGGGGTAAGCACTTCTTCTGGGTTTTGCAGTTCGCCGGTGGCGGCCACAATGTGGTCATCGGGCACAGTGATGCGCACGAGAAAGTCGCCCAACTCAAGCGTGAATTCCCCTCGTCCCAGAAACTGTTTGTGCTGCCAGCCGGTTGCGTCGGTGTACGCAACCATGCGTGGATGCCATTGGGCGATCTCGTAAATGTAGTTGCCGTCTTCGGGAAAGTACTCGTAGCCGGTGCGTCCCCACAATGTTTTGGCGTCGTTGATCCGATAACTCCAGGCAACCGAGAACTGGATCGAATCGCCGCACTTAAGAGGCTGCGGCAAGTCGATGCGCATCATCGTTTTGACGACGGTGTAGGGGAGCGCCTTCCCTGCGGCGTCTAACACCTCGGCAATCTTCACCCCGCCGTCAAAGGTTTCGCGGGTCAACAAACTGCGAAGAGCATCAAACGACAGCCGGTCCAAATTGGGCGCAGTGCGAATCAACGCTGCGTCGCTATCGGGCGTAAAGAGGTTTCCATCCAATTGCAACCACAAATACGTGAGCGTGTCGGGCGAGTGATTGTAGTAGGTTACCGTCTCTCGCCCGATGATCCGTTGGTTCTCGTCGTCCAGCTCTACGTCGATCACATAGTCAGCCCGCTGTTGCCAATACTGCGGCCCCGGCGCGCCCGAAGCGGTGCGATAAATATTGGGCGTGGGCAGTATCTCCTCGAGTTGGCGGAAACGATCGTCCTGAATTTCACGCCGCTGGCCCTGTGCCGGCGCAGCGGCAAACACACTAAAGAGAATCAACAACGCGGAAACCAGGCGTGCGTTCATACGATGGCGCAACAGAAACGGGCGATGTTTACAGGCGTGATTACTTCGATTGTAAATCGCCGCGATTCGTTTTGGGGTGGATTCCGCCAACAATTCAAGCCGCACCCCGTCAAGGCCCAACGGGGCCATGAGAGTTCACCGAATCCAAGACGTGGGCGCCGCCCCTATACGCTTCCCAACCGCTCGCCGGGACGAACTTCGTGCCCGCGGAGAAACTCGGCGATATCCATAACACGCTTTCCGGCCGGCTGCACCCGGTCAATGGACAACACACCGTCGCCCGTCGCCACGTGCAGGTGCTGTGGTCCACTTGCCAGAATTTCCCCCGGCTGGGCATTGGTCGGTTGTTGTGGCAGAGGCGTAACCGCGTCCAAGATCAATCTCAGTGGCGGTTGTCCGCTCCGAATCCAATGGGTGAAGGTTCCCGGCCATGGTTTGAGCGCACGAACCTGATTCGCAATTTGCACCGCCGACCGGGACCAATCCACTTCGCCATCCGCCTTCTTCAAACGCGGCGCCTTCGTCGCCAGTGCGGGATCTTGCCGTTCGCCAATCGGCGACTGGCCATCCCATGCCGCAAGCATGGCAATTGCCTCTTGCACCGCCCCTACGCCGAGTTGCGCCAATCGCTGCTCCAGCGCCACCGCGTCTTCCTGGGGTTCAATCGCGGTCTTCCGCTGCACCAGCGAAGGGCCAGCGTCCAGCCGGGGCGTCATGTGGATCACTGTTACGCCCGTTTCCTGTTCGCCATGGTACAGCGCCCAGTTGATGGGCGCTGCGCCGCGATACTTCGGCAATAGCGAGGCATGCAGGTTCACTCCACCCAAGCGCGCCAGCGCAAGCGTCTCAGCCGAGAGGATCTGCCCGTAATCGCAGACCACAAACAAGTCGGCCGCTAGTGACTTGAGGATCTGATGGGCCTCGGGCGAATTGATGCTGGCAGGTTCGAAAATCGGCAGGCCGCGCCGTTCGGCCACCGCGTACATTGGTCGCGGCGGCGGCTTATGTTTGCCGGGCGCCGGAACCGCTGGGCGCGTAATGAGCGCAACGACGTTGTGGTGCGAATCCAACAACGCTTCAAAGGTGGGCACGGCGAACGGTCCCGTACCCATCATCACAAGGCGCAGCGATGGTTGTTCCGAAGCGAAGACGCCAGCCCTCCACGAAGTACGGAAACGAGGTCAGCAGCCGCCCCCAACAGTCCTAGCGGCGACAATAACAATTCGAGATATCCGATACGCCCGCCAACCAGTTTGGCAAGAACACGACCGCAATCTAACAATACCGCTTTTCAATCTCCGTCCACCGGGCGGCGATGGCCTCATCATCCGGGATTTCGCCACGTTCGCGGCGGGCTAAAAAGGTCGCTTCGAACTCTTCGAGCTCGGGGCGCACCTCTAGTTTACCCCCCTCGGTCAGACGGTCGATAAAGAGGACGCCGTCCAAGTGGTCCACCTCGTGTTGGACGACGCGGGCCATCATGCCATCCAGATCGGCTTCAATCTCCTGCCCCGCCAGGTTGAATGCGCTAATGTGGATCCGCTCGGGCCGTCGAACGCGGGCGTACAATCCCGGCAGGCTTAAGCAGCCTTCCTCCATTTCGACCTGTCCTTTGGGCCGGCTGAGGACCGGGTTGAGAAAGACCAATTCTTCGCCCTTCCCCGGCTCGGCCTCAAGGTTCACAATGAACAGACGCACCGGCAGATCGACCTGATTCGCAGCTAAGCCAACACCGCGAGCTTCGTACATCAGGTCAAACATGGTACGCACCGTCTCACGTAACTCGGCGTCGACGCGGCGGAGCGGCTTCGACTTATAGCGTAATGTGGGATGGGGATATTCGATGATTTTCAACAGGGACCTTCTCTTTCGCCAATCCGCGGCGAGTATTACTGGCGCGCGGCAATGAACTCTTGCGCCGCCTCGCGCACTTCCAGGTAAATCGCTTGATCGTACTCGGGCCGAAGGAGTTTTTCGGCCGCCTGACGTACCGGCGTCAGGTCCGCCTGAGGATTCTTCTCGGCCAATTGATTTGCGGCGCGCAGGGCATTCATCATGATCAGCCCGCGCTTCCAATGTTGTTCGCTTTCGCTTGCTTCCGAGGCAACCGCCTCTTGGTTGGTCGGATCGAGCATCTCCGCCAGCCCCTCGATTGCCCGAGAGTCGCCATGCCGCGCCAGTCCCACAGCGGCATTATAACGTGTATTGGGGAAAGGGTCGGCCAACAATAGCGCCAACCGATCCAGAGCCTCTGGCCCGCCAATCACGCCCAGGGTAAACGCGGCTGTTTGGCGAAGTTTCGCTCGATCGTCATTTGGATCCGGACCCGTCGGACGCTCGCGCGATGCGGCAAGCACGGCCTCCATCACGTCCGCACGCTCTCGCAAGGCTTGCGGGCCCAAACTGTCCTCGCCTCCCAAAACAGCTAACGACTCCAACGCCGCCCGGCGCACATCGATTTCCTTAGGAAACCACTGGCGGGGGTCGGTCGTGCGTTCCCTCGCGGCGTCGCGTTCGGTGGTGGCGGCTTGCACTAGCGCGGGCAGGACAACCGGTGTGCGGAACTCTCCTAATGCACGCGTTAGATACAATCGCAGATTGATGCGATTGTCCCGATCCTTTTCCGGGTCCGGCTCGCTCAACTGCTTTTGCAAAGCGTCGGCCAATCGCTGGGCCAACTCTTGATCATCCTTAAGGCGGTCATACTGAGGATTGCGAAGCAAATCGGCCAAGGTGAGCGCCCGCTGCCAACTCCCTTCGTTCAGCTTTTCGACGTCCGTCACCAAGTCTTCGGGATTCGTGCCCATATGGGCGAGCCAACTGAACCCCATCCATAACACCACAATGATGGTCACAATCACCATGGGTATGAAGAACAACTGCAGAATGAACGACGCATTCGGCGGCGTGACATTCGGCAGCATCTCAGGGGGTATGTCGGCCGACGGTTTCGGCGGCGATGGCGCCGGCTCCCGAAGCGGAGGATCAGACATAGATGCGTGCGGGAAAAGCGAAATCGTCGGTGAGAGAACGCTACCAACCCGATAGCGCAGACAGGCGCCCCCGTCCGCTAGTAAGTTTAGACAACCCCCGCCCATGGTCAACCGGAGACACCTCGCCAGCCCCTTCGGCGCAGCGCCCCTGTGTTCGCAGAGTTCGCCTCAAGTATCTCGCTCGTGCAGTGTGGAAGGTTTCGGTTCAGGTCGTTCTCAATCGTGATGCGAATGGCCAAGGCGGAAACGCAAGCGCAAGCTGAAGGAGCCAGAAGAAGACCGCCAAGCCGGACAACGTGGCGCGCCGCCCAACAAACAGCGGCGGCGATTGGCAGCTTCAGTCGCCTTGCTGCCCTTTCGCGACGACTTTTCCCAAAAAATCACATACCCAAAAGGCCACAAATTGCGAAACACGCCCCGCCACATGGGAATGTGTTGATGGCCACTTCGTGCTAGAATGCGTAAGGCGTCCACCCACGGGCCGCCTACACAGCCCACCCGTTTTCGTTTCCCCAGCGTTTTGCCGCTCCTTGTAAGGTTCGGTTCGGGGCGTATTTTCCGCCGACACTCGTTGGCCTTTTTGCAAAGGAGCTGCCATGGTTCGACGCACGGTCATGAAGCGCGCCAGCCGCGCGGTGCGCGTGGGGCAAACGCCGTATGGCCGCGGCCTATTCGCCCGCCGCCGTTTTGCCGCGGGCGAGGTTATTGCTGAGATCCGGGGAAAAGTGATCAACGATCCCGATTACGGGTCGGACTATTGTATCGATTTAGGCCCCGGCGAAGTCTTAGAGCCCGCCGCCCCCATGCGGTTCATCAATCATAGCTGTGAACCGAACTGCGAATTGACCGGCCGCACCACGTGGGACGACGAGCGCGGCGCGCTCCACCACGTCACCTGGCTGGCGGCGCTCACGGCGATTGTGGTGGGTGAACAACTCACCATTGACTACGCGTGGCCCTTTACCGCCGCCATTCCGTGTTTATGCGGCAGTCCTACCTGCCGCGGCTGGATCGTCGCCGAAGACCAACTTCCCCGCCTCCTCGCCACCCAAGCCGACGCCCCCCAATCGTAAGTCGACGCCCGTCGCCCTTCCCTCTGCAAGTCCGTAAAGCCTTGCGCGCTACACACCACACTCTACATTCTCTCCATTTCCGCTACCGCTAACTCATCGGCATGGCGGGCCGTGATCGATGACCTACTTTTCGATGGCGCCAATCAATAGCAAGCAATACGCGGCAATTCCGCGAGCGCTCCACGCCATGAGGATCGGCGACAATTGGCGTCTAGACGGTTGCGCGACAACACGGACAACCAGTATCGAGCAGTAGGCTCAAGGTTTCTTGAACCTTAGCGGACCGTGACGAATCAATACACGCGTTACCACCCCGCCAAAAACAACCTAGCCGCCATGGCCCCCCCGAATCCAAAGTGAGCGTCCTTCCGCTCTCCAATTGGCCTGAAATCGCCCGATACTTTGGTCCTATTAGGCCCTAAAACAAAAAAAGCCCGGAAAATCCGGGCTTCTCGCAAGTGGTGAGGGGCGGGATCGAACCGCCGACACACGGATTTTCAGTCAACGCTTTCGTTTGCTCTATCGCTTTACGTCGCAACGCCTTGCGTCTTCGGCTCAACGTTGG
>CAYWIS010000224.1:321-9545 GCA_964458385.1 uncultured Pirellulaceae bacterium | reverse complement strand
CTGGTCGCCATTGCGGCCATGGTCGACCCGGCCCATGTGGTGCGAGCCGCGGATCACCTGCAAGCAGCCATTCTCTCGCGTTGACGGGGTGACGGCGATCAGGCAACTGGCCAGCAGCGGATACAGGCAGCCGTTGTTGTACCAGTATCCGTAATCCTGATGCCATTCCCAAGCCCCGCCGACGCGCGGCTCTTTGAGCATCATCTTCATGTGATATAGGTATACTTCCCCTCCAAGCATCTGCTCCATGCGGTCGACGATCCGCGGGCACCGGGCGAACATGCTGTAGAGGTTGTCGCCAACGGTGTTCCAAAGAGCCAACTTGGTTTCGTGCCCGGTGGCGTCCTTGCGCCCATAGGCCGATTGGGACAAATTCGGGTCATTCTGGGCGTAGGTGAGAAGCCGCTCCATTTCTTCGGCGTCAAAGAGCGAACGAACCAGAAAATAGCCGTCGCGTTCGTATTGGGCTAGTTCGTCGGCGGTAAAACGGGTGGCGGGCATGGGGGACTCCTGAGCAAAACGCGTTGAACCTCGAAAACGGTGAGCATTCAACGGGTGAAAGAGCAGTGACCCAAAAGGTCCATCTTGGGGGAATCCTACCGCGCTTGTCAGGAAGAGCAAGCGCCCGTGAGGTTCTTCGCTCTATACAGCGGGTTAGCAGGGCGTCATAACTAAAGGGGTGCGCATGGCGTTGGGAGATGCGTTCGGTGCGCCGAGCCCACGACAAGACGACAACGGAAAAACGATGCGCATGATTGAAACTCTGGCGGTGCGCCTTGTGCCGAGACGCGTACAAATGCTGCTTATCGGGGCTACGGCGTGGACGCTGATTTCTCTGGCGTGGGGCTCGTTGGGCTCGGCCGACGACTGGCCACGATGGCGCGGTCCTCAAGGCAACGGCGTTTCTAGCGAGATCGGTTTGCCCCAAACCTGGAGCACAATCAAAAACGTACGCTGGTGTGCGGAGATTCCCGGCCAGGGATCGTCATCGCCGGTTATCTGCCAACGCCGGTTGTACCTGACTTCGGCTTCTGACGGGGGAACACGGCGAACGCTGCACTGCCTGGACTGCAAGAATGGAAGTACACTGTGGACCTATGAGATTGAAGACGACTGGCCCGAGATTACGTCGTCTTTGACCGGTCACGCCGCCGCGACAGTGGCTACCGATGGCAAGCACGTTGTGGCGTTCTTTGGCAACGCTGGCGCCATCGCCTGCGATACCGAGGGACGGTTGTTGTGGCGGAAAGACCTGGGAGACTTTGAGTCGGAGTTGGGGCTGGCTAGCTCGCCAGTTATCCATCGCGACCAGGTCTTGCTGGTATGCGACCACGACGGGGATCGGTTCGGGTCGTTTGACTCTTTCCTTATTGCATTGGATGTAGCAACTGGCCAAACCCGTTGGAAAACTCTGCGGCAGGGCCTTTACCGCTCGTGGAGTACGCCTCTTGTGATTCCGGTAGGGCCAGATTGTGCTTCGGCGAAGCTCCCGGATGGGGTGCAAACCCATCGGGCGGCTGATACGAAGCAGGTTCCGTCTCGGGAAGAACTCATTGTGGCCGGCCAAGACGCGCTGCGGGCGTATGATCCGGTTACGGGCGCGGAGTTGTGGCGTGTCGAAGGGTTGACAGGATGGGTGGCGCCCTCGCCGGTGTTCGGGCAAGGGTTGATCTTTGCGGCGTCGGGCAAGGATGGGCCTACGCTGGCCGTGCGCCCGGGCGGCCGTGGCGATGTGACCGAAACGCACGTTGTTTGGAGCGAACGTCGCGGCGCTCCCTATGTGAGTTCGCCGCTGCTGTATGGCGATTATCTGTATGTCGCTAATGAATTGGGGGTGGTCACATGTCGCCGGGCGGAGACAGGAGAAATCGCATGGCAGCGCCGCCTAGAAGGAAAGTTCTTGGCGTCGCCGATTGCGGCCGATGGCAAAGTGTATCTGGCGGCCGAATCGGGAACGGTGTACGTGCTGTCGGCTGGGCCGGAGTTTCGCTTACTCGCGGAGAATTCTTTGGACGAAGAGATTCTCGCCTCGCCAGCAATTGCTGACGGTTGTCTGTACGTGCGAACTCAGCGGCGCCTTTACTGCTTTCAAAACGTAACGAGCGAATGAACGCAATCGGCGTCAGATGGAAATGGACGCCCGCCTGACGCCAGATTTGACGTGACTGCTGGGGCAGTAATCTTGTAGCGGCGTTCTCGTCGGGCTACTTTGAATGTCGGTTGGTTTCGTCCCGGCGGTAGGATGGATTGTTTCGCTCCTTCGCACACGGTTGTACCGTTATGCTTCGACGCTTCTTCTGGGGATGGGTTTTGGGAGTTGTTTTTCTTCCGGTGCTGGCTACGGCGAATGACCGTTCGGCTTCACCGTCCGATTGGCCGCAGTGGCGCGGACCGAATCGCGATGGACGCTCGGCCGCAACGGGACTGCTTGAGCGGTGGGACGAAGCCCCGCCATTGTTGTGGCAAAGCGAAGGCGTAGGGGCTGGATACGCTAGCGTCTCCATTGCCGAGGGACGCATCTACACGACGGGCAACTTCTCCGATGGGCAATCGGTGGTGGCGGCTGATGCGACCGATGGGCGCGTGCTGTGGCGCACGCCGATTACTGATCGCTCGCCGCGTCACGGATATGAGGGATCGCGCTCTACGCCGACGGTTGACGGTGACCGGCTCTACGTGGTGGCGTCGAGCGGACGCATTGTCTGCCTGGCGGCGGCGGACGGAAAGATCCTTTGGAGCAAAGATTTTTCGAAAGAGTGGAACGGGCAGATGATGTCGGGCTGGGGCTTTTCGGAGTCGCCGCTGGTCGACGGTCCCTGGGTCGTGTGCACGCCTGGCGGCAAGGAGGCGATGATTGTCGCTCTCGACAAAATGACCGGAGAACAGGTTTGGGCGAGCGCCGCTCCCGACTTGCCCGGCAACGCTCAAGGCCGCGACGGTGCGGGATATTCGTCGCTGGTGATCAGTCACGGTGGCGGGGTGAAGCAGTATGTGCAGGTCGTGGGGCGAGGCGTACTGGGGGTGCGAGCCGCGGATGGCAAGTTACTCTGGACCTACAACGATGTAGCTAACCGCACCGCGAATATCCCCACGCCCATTGTAAGTGGCGACTACGTGTTCGCTTCCACCGGTTATGGCGCCGGGGCGGCGCTTCTGCGCTTGGCGAAAGACGGCGATGGCGTTAAGGCCGAAGAAGTTTACTTCCTTTCGGGCGATAAGTTCCAGAATCACCACGGCGGCATGGTGCTGGTGGGTGATTACTTGTATGCCGGGCATGGCCATAACAATGGAGTCCCGACTGGTCTGGAGTTCAAGACCGGCAAAATCGTTTGGGGAGGCAAACAACGAGGGCCGGGCCGCGGATCGGCTGCGGTGGTCTACGCCGACGGCGATTTGATCTTCCGCTATCAATCGGGCGAAGTCGCGCTGATTGAAGCCACTCCCGAAGAATACCGTTTGAAAGGCGTGTTCATGCCCGCTTACCAACAAGACAACAGTTGGGCCCATCCGGTGGTGGTTGGCAAACGCCTCTATCTGCGCGAGCAGGATAAGCTCATGTGCTATGACCTGACCGCGAAATGAACGGTACTTAGTTTGCGGTGTATTTCTTTGCGGGCGTATGGCGCGGGATACTGTAGGCTGACGCTGCGATGTTGCGTCAGCCGCCACGTTCCGGCAAGGTGATCACCATGGCAACGGACGCGGGCATTCTCGAGGAAGAAGCACGCTTCTACGAAAGGAAATTCCAAGAGGGCGGGTTGTAGTCACCTCGCGCCGAATGCAGCTATGACGAAGCGGCCACGGTGCTTCGTCGCTATGGTGGGTGCGACGTGCATGACCGCAATGTCGCGAGCGACCGCGTGACGGAAGAAATCGTCCATCGTCATCCATGGTAATGTTCTCCATGTGGCGATGAACGGACAACGGCCGTTGCCGGCCAAATGGGCAACGGTCTTCTTTATGCGATCTTAGAAAGAATCTGCGGGGCGACCGGGCTGGCCGCCGCGTTGCTCGCTTAGCGGACGTTGCGCCTTTGCTACCGCAGAGCGTTAATGGCTTTTGACTGCGTCAGAAAGCAAGTTCAACACCAGTACGCCGCTAATGATGAGCGCAATCCCTATGACCGCTGGCCAGTCGATTCGTTCGCCAAAGACAACTACGCCAATTGCCGCAATCAATACCATGCCGACCCCAGACCAGATGGCGTAGGCCACGCCTACGCCCAGGCCGGCTTTTAGGCATAGCGACAGGCAGTAAAACGCTGTGCTGTAACTAAGCACAACCACAAGGCTGGGCGCCCAGCGTGTAAAACCTTGACTCGCCTTTAAGGCGGACGTGCCCAGGACCTCCGCCAGAATCGCTAAGGCAAGCAGCAAATACGCGCGAAGCACAACGAATCCTCAATCTACTTTCCGCCGTACTCGAACCGTACCGTGCGTGTGTCTTGCTCATGCCCGGTGGGCTGCGCTAAAGGATGATAAAGTTCTGGTCGCCGGGCGCGCATCCATCGTACGCCGGTGCAGCGGTCGCGAAGCGACGCGTCCAGGTCGGCGAACACCAGGTCGTCTTCCAGCGCCGTCGACTCAGCAAGAATGCGGCCGTAGGGGTCAAGGATCATGGCGTTGCCCGTGCGCACTTCGTTATCGTCGCGTCCAACACCGTTAGCGAAGATTAGAAACATGCCGTTGTCGTGCGCGCGAGAAGGCAGCCAGCGCATCAGCCAGCCGCGCCCTTTGTCGCCGCGGAATTCGGCCGCTAACGCTTCGGGGTTTTGCTGACGGTTCTCCCACAGCTCGACATCGATCCGGCTCATAGCGTGGGGGCTGCCCGACGCGCAACCGCCGGTCTGATGCGGCGCCATTAGCACCTCGGCGCCTTGGAGCGCTGTAATGCGGGCGTTCTCGACCAGATTGTTGTCGTAGCAGATCAATACGCCGACGCGGCAACCGTGCGGGGTGTCAAAGACCGTGTACGCGTCGCCGGAGGTCAGATATTCGCTCACAAAGACATGTAGCTTGCGGTGCCGAGCGAAGCGGCCGTCGGGCATCGCCACGACGTAGGTGTTGTACAACCGCCCGGCGGCGTCTTTCTCCACCAATCCTGCCCCAATGGTCATGCCGTATTGCCGCGACATTTCCTGAAGAGCTTGCGAGGCGGGACCGTCGAAGACCGGCTCGGCCAGGTCCTCCAGTTCATCTCGAGAGAGGTTGCGCAGATGCCAGTAGCCCGAGATGCAACATTCCGGAAAAGCGATCAGCTCCACCTGGTTTGCTGCGGCTTGTTCAACAAACCGCCGCACGGTCGCCAAGTTGGCGCTTTTATCTCCCGGCGCGTGTTGAAACTGCACTGCCGCTGCACGTAAGTTTCGCATGGTTGTTCGATTTCCCGTGCCCAGAGAGAGCTGCGGCCATCATATCAGGATCGCGGCGCCGGGGCGACAAGTAGCGGCAGACCTAACGCACAAGGGCGGAGCGCCGCCAGGACGCCCCGCCCAAGGATATACATGTGCTCAAGATTGTTCGCTTATCGCTGGCTCAGCCGCTGACGGGCGATCTCAAGGCCAGCTTTCAGAATGGGGTCTTCTTCAGGAGCGACCGTTTCGCCCGTTTCCGTGACCGGCTTGGCGGTGCTGTGCACGACTACATCGGGCGCAACGCCGGCATTGGCGATCGGTTGCCCGCTGGGGGAGTAAAACTTAGCCGTGGTCAAACGCAAGCCCGCTTTGGTGGTGCTTAGCGGGAAAATGCCTTGCACCGATCCCTTGCCGTAGCTGCGTTCGCCCACCACCACGCCGCGGCGGCTGTCGCGAATAGCTCCGGCGAAGATCTCGCTGGCCGAGGCCGAATCGTGATCGATCAGCACCACTAGCGGCACCCGCCAGGTATTGTACCGACTCGCAAAACGGTCCGAATCCTCTCGGGCGTTACGGCCACGGGTTGAAACAATCTTGCCTTCCGAGATGAACTTGTCTGCTACTTCAACAGAGGCGTCCAGCAAACCACCCGGGTTGCCCCGCACGTCGATAATCAGGCTTTTCATCCCTTGGTGGTACAGCTTCCACAAAGCGTCGTTCAGGTCGGCGCTGGTGGTTTTCTGGAAAGCCGGCAGACGCAGGTACGCCACGCCGTATTCGGGGTCGATGATTCGGGCATCCTCAATGCTGGGCAGTTCGACGCGTTGCCGCGTCAGGCTGATGCGGCGGATCTGGCCTTGCTCATCGGCCACGTCGAGTTGCACGATACTGCCTTCTGGCCCCTTGAGCATGTCGGCGGCTTTGTCGGAGGTAAGAGCCTTGACCGTTTGTCCGTCGACACCCACGATCCGCTCGCCGCTTCGCAAGCCGCCTTTCTCTGCGGGGCTGCCCTTAATGACGTTCACCACGCGCAGGGCGTCTTCTTCTCCCTTCAGCTCAATTCCCAGACCGACGAAGTTCCCCTCAATTTGCGAGAAGAGGTCGTCCAACTGTGCGGCGGTGAGGAACGTCGAGTAACGATCCAAGTTGCCAGCGGCGCCGCATACGAACTCCATCAGGAACACTTGCGGTGGAACGCCCAATCGCTCCGACGCGAACCGAGCGCCCCACGCGGCGAGGTTCCTCGCTTCGGTACGGTCAATGGCCCGGTACTGCGCCAGAGTAGGGCGGAACTCGCGCAGGAACGCTTCACGTTGTTCGGCGGGAACGCCTGACAGATGTGAGTTGATGAACACGGGCTCGGTCAGTGCAACTTCAATCTGCGCGGCGCCGTTCTCTACCAGTTCCCGCCAATTCGGCTGCTGGACATAGTTGGTTTCGATCTTTTGCAGCACTTCGGCGTACAGGTCGAGAGCTTGCCGCTCGGTCATCTGATCGACGGTGGCGAGAAAGCTCTTGTCGGTGTATCGCCGGGCGACATCCAAATGCATACGGGCGATGTTCACCCGTTGCTTCAGCGCGGCCAGTTCGGGGTGCTGTCGCAGGGCTTTCTCGTAAACCGAGAGCGCTTCGCCCCATTTGCGTTCAGCTTCCAGAACTTGTCCGCGGGCCAGCACCTCTTGCACTTCCGCTGCGACGGAATAACCATTCTCCAACGCGGCGGCGGGAATGATGACCTGCTGCGCCGGCGCCCAAGAGGTGACAACAAGCGAAGCAGTAAGAGCGGCCCAGACAGCCAAAGCGCGGGAGAGTACGCGAAGAGGCATACGCGGATCCATCACAAGGGCAAGGAAAGAGCGAGAGGGCAGGAAAACTAGGTGGGTTTCCAGCCGACCCTCGAATATAGGTCACGAAATGCCCTCGGTCAAAAATCCCCGAAGAAAACTTGCCCCCAACAACCCTCACCATCGGTGCGACCCGAAATTCAAGGTTGTATTATGCGGCTCACGTGCCCCAAGGCCGCAGGAGACTATTCCACCGGGTGCGCTTCCTGGCGCGACGACGCTTCTTACGTCGGTCCTCCATGTGGGCGTCGCACGAATGTTAGAGGCGAACATCCCGTAGTCAAGCGGCGCGGGGACGACTTTTTTTCGACTTGTTGCAAGAGCAAGTCGCACTGCGTTTTAGCAATAGCGGCCCAAGTCGAAAGTGGGTGCAAGCGCGAGGGGCGACACTTGGAAGCCCGTTGCGAACGCCTCGTCGACGGGCTGCGTAATTGCTTCTGGCGGTTGCTGCGGCGATACTGATGTGCGTCCCTCCCCAAGAGGAATGGCCGAATTGACGGCCGGATCCTCCAGCTTTTCTGGCGGCGCCTATGCAATCGACTTTCACTCATGTGCCGATCGTGGCGAGTTTTCTGGCGGCGGTCGGATGCGATTCGTCCACGTCTCAGCCAACGGCGCAACGTATGGCGGCGCCGCCTGCGAACGCGTCGTCCGAAGAACAGCCGGAGGCCGACAACCACGGACAACCCGGCGCTCCTTCACTGCCGCAGCCCGGCCCTACCCCGACCGAGGCGGCAACGGATTCGAACGCCCCGGCTGCGCCCGCTGGTGATGCTTCCTCGGGGTTCGTTGTTGCGCAGTTACAAGTTCAGGATACGACTTGGGAGTTGATGGCGACCTTGGACGGGGTGACGGACGATGCAACCGCGCAAGCCGCGGCGCCTCGCATTGCGTGGCGGCGAAGATTTTGTTGAGCAGATTCAGCGCATCGCTTCGGAGCCTTACGGCGCCGTCGTGAACGACGAGTTACAGGGGCCGCGCGATATGATTCTGACGACGCGCAGCATGCATACGTCGCGCAGCGTTCAAGAGTACATGGAAGAGAAGCTAGGGCCTGTCGGCTCGCCTCTCAATACGCGTTGAGTCGCTTCGCTTGGTTTTGGCGTTCTTGGATTCCTTCGAGTTTCATGTTGTTTCGTGTTTTATTAATTGCGTTTGTCGCGGCGTTGGCCTTCAGCGGCTGCGCCTCGTCGGATTCCCCGGATACGGCCGGCGCTGCGGCGTGGCGCGAGCAGGTGGCGGCCGTCGCTGCGGGCCAGTCGGACGAGATCGTGATGGAGAGCTACGTAGCGACCGACGCTGACTTGGCGGAACTCCAGGGCCTGTCCAACCTGCGCATTCTGACGTTGGAGCATTCGCAAGTGACTGATGCGGGAATGGCGCATCTGGCTTCACTTCCCAACTTGCAACGACTCAAGATCCGAGGAGGAGCGATTGGCGATGACGGTGTACGGCGCTTGGTGGGGCTTGCTGAACTTCGGACAGTTAACTTGCCACAGGCTCGCTTCACCGATGAAGGGCTAGCGGCGCTGGCCGAATTGCCACACTTGGAGTTGCTTCGCTTTGGCAGTCCCCAGGTGACGGACGAAGGTATGCGGCATATCGCACGCATGAAAAATCTTCGTTTTCTGCACTTGATCCACACACCGATTACCGATGCCGGATTGAAACACTTGCACGGCATGAAACATTTGGAATCGTTCTACCTTGATGGCGGAAATGCGACGGAAGAAGGGTTGAGCGAACTGATCAAAGCACTGCCAGGGCTGCACGTTCATCTTGACCAACGGCATTTGGATAACGATCCGCATGGTCACACACATGCGCATTGAGCATTCGGTGAATTGACGGGACTACGCGCCCTTAACTGACGGATTGGTTGAAGAAATGCTCGGAAACGCAAGCGGGTTCGCTGGCCGAGTTTCATTTCTGAGGTAGGCGCAGAGGCGGGCCGTTTATCGCTTCGGTGCGTAGGCTCCATACAAGGGGAAGCGCGGCGTGGGAGGGCTTGTCGCCGAGTTTCGTCA
>CAYWIS010000224.1:0-311 GCA_964458385.1 uncultured Pirellulaceae bacterium | reverse complement strand
GGTATTTTGTTCCCTCTGATGAAGGGGGGTGCGTTGGCAAACGAGCTGACGTTTCGGTATCTTATTAGTGGAGCAGTACTTCCCGCCTTTTAACAGCTCACCCACGCAGGTCCAGTGCTTATGTTGCGACCGGCACTTCTTCAATCGCTTGTTGCATTTGCGGTGTTGACGCCCACTGCCGTTCTGGGGCAAGGCCGGCCGCCAGCAGCAGCGCAGCAACCCCTAAGCTTCGATGGCACGCTCCAAGGTTTACAGCCGGGCGTGTTGCTTGTGGTGAATGAAGGGGGCGAGCAGTGGCTAGTGAAAGCGCC
>CAYWIS010000223.1:0-9574 GCA_964458385.1 uncultured Pirellulaceae bacterium | reverse complement strand
GGTTTCGGGCGAATAAGCGATCGCCACATAGCTATCGGAGGAGACGTGCAGCGATTGCGCCGACGCGGCGGGAGCAAAGACGGCAGCCATCGCTAACAGCAAAATGCCAGTTATCCCGATCTTATTCACGGCTAGCTCGTTCTGGTGTATCGCGGACATCGCTTCGCCTGTATCTGAGCAAACGCGAACAACGCAGCGAACGAACAGAATCCACGAAAAAAATTCCGCCGTCACACAGAAATCCGCTTTTGGCGCCTAAGATCGGATACGCGGGGTAGAGCCCTGATCTACAGGCGAGAATTAACGCTTGGTCAGTGGGAAGGGGCCTCCACGCGATTAGGGCTCACTATCTCAACAACGCTCCGTCCTCTCGCTTCGCGCCAGCGGTGCGGCCCTGCAAGGCGGCCGTTTTGCTCCACCGCCGATAACGCCTCCGCTCGCGCAAAAGGTATTTATCAACGTGTGTTGATATGATAACCTGTTGAACGCCGCAAGGCGCCGACTATTTTGGGAGCGGCCCAGGCATGGCGAAGAAAGGAAGGCGACAAGCCCAATCGGAGCCACGCTGCGGCAACGGTTGCAAGGCGGTTTGGCAATCACACCACAAGGTGCAGCGATGTTACGACTTCATAGTGATGCTCTGCGGTTGTGCGACGGCCTCACGCGGCGCGAATGGCTCCGTATTGGTGGAATCGGGCTTGGCGGACTAACGCTTCCGCATTTGCTCCGCCTGCAGGCGAGCGCCAGCGAACAGCAACCACGCGCCACGGCGCGTTCGGTCATTGTGGTTTTCATTGGCGGAGGGTTGCCCCAGCATGAAACATGGGATCCCAAGCCCGATGCGCCCGCCGAAGTGCGCGGCGAGTTCGGTGCTATTCCCACCCGCACGCCGGGATTGTTCGTCGGAGAATTGATGCCCAAGACGGCTCAGTTGACCGACAAGATTGCCGTGATTCGCAGCATGGTGACCGGCGATAATGCTCACTCCACCAGCGGTTACCAAATGCTCACGGGAATGCCGCACGCGCCGCTGAATCGCGAGAATGCTCGACCGGGCAAGCCGAACGATTGGCCTTCGATGGGGGCGATTGTTCAGGCGTTGCGACCGCCGGTTGGCGGGATTCCTGCGTCGATCTCGCTTCCACACCGGTTAGCGAATAACAATGGCCAAGATCCTTGGCCGGGAACAGAT
This sequence comes from uncultured Pirellulaceae bacterium, assembly GCA_964458385.1. Classification (GTDB taxonomy): domain Bacteria; phylum Planctomycetota; class Planctomycetia; order Pirellulales; family Pirellulaceae; genus JAHWKS01. Next base: position 8,382 of record CAYWIS010000223.1, on the reverse strand, counting down.
GCTGGATTCCTGGGACGTCGTTACGATCCTTGGCTCTTGCAATGCGACCCGTCGGCCGATGACTTTACCGTTCCCGGGGGGGCATTTCCCGAGGGCATGAGCGAATTGCGGCTTGACTCGCGGCGTTCGCTTCTGGAGCAATTCAATCGCCGCGCCGATGCGATCGAACGCAGCGCTGCGGCGCGCAACTTTGATCTCTACAAAGAGAAGGCGCTTGAATTGCTTGTCGGCGGGCGGGCGCGAACTGCCTTCGATCTTCGGCAAGAGCCCGACGAGCTGCGTGAGCGTTATGGCCGCCACAAGTTCGGGCAGAGCGTGCTCCTGGCGCGGCGGCTTGTGGAAGCGGGCGCTTCGCTGGTGCAAGTGCATTGGGCAAGCCAAAACAAGAGTCTGCCCAACGGCGGCGGGTGGGATACTCACGAAAAGCACTGTGAGAGCCTCAAGGGCTGGCTGATGCCCGTGTTGGACCAGGTCTACTCAACGCTGCTGACGGACCTAGAGGACCGAGGGTTGTTATCCGAGACGCTTGTCTGCCTGGCCACCGAGTTCGGTCATACGCCCAAGTTCAACGCCCGCGCTGGCCGTGATCACTGGGGACGCGTGTTCTCCATCGCTCTGGCTGGCGGAGGAATTCGCGGCGGCGTGGTTTACGGCTCAAGCGACGCTCGGGCCGCCGAGCCGCAGAGCGATATCGTTCGTCCCTGCGACTACTTGGCGACCGTTTTCCATTGCCTCGGCTTTTCCCCAGATACGATCGTGCACGATATCGAAGGGCGCCCCATCCCCATCAGTCGTGGACGCGTCCTTACCGAGCTTCTCGCCTAAGCACGCACAACGTCGGCAAGGGACCATATGACGAGTGACCATTTTCGTGGAGGACGTTCATTGTTCAATGTCCTCCATCGGCCGGCTCGGCGCTGGAGCCGAGCGAAACAAGTCACAAGGCCATGTTGGCGTTCCGTTGGATAACCGCCGTTCTGTGGAGAGCGGATCAACCTTCCGCAGGTCGTCGAACCGAGCGAGTCGGAAAAGCCAATCTCGGCACGGGGCGCTGCGTCTTCAATGCGGCGCCAAAGGAAACGACGTTAAAAGCCAGGGCGAGTGTAAGCGTCGTTGTGGAGCGGGACGCTAGGCACGAAAAGCAGCGTTTCCAGTGTTTTCGCCATCAACGCGCACTCGGGTACGTTGCGGCTATCTTCCCGTTACGGTAAACGCGGCCCAGAAGAACGGATGAGCGGCCTCGTACCGTTCGCGGCGGCTTTCGATTTGTTCTAATTGCGCAGCCCGGAAGGCGGCGGTTTTGCTCTTGCCTTGAGCCAGATGCTCAAAGAACGACTTCATCAGCCGGGCTGTCTCTAGGTCGGGCACGCTCCATAGGCTGGCGACCACCACTTCGGCGCCGGCCAATTGAAAGGCTTGCCGCAAGCCGGCCACACCTTCCCCGTTGCGCGCTTCGCCCACGCCCGTTTCACAGACAGAGAGGACAACCAACTTCGTACCACGGAGATCAACGCCCACGATTTCCAGCCCCGTGAGTACGCCATCGTCAACACCGGTGGCGGTCTGATTACGGCGGTTACAACCAGCCAGCACCAAGCCGCAACGCAAATGTGGGGTTTCCAGAGGCGTTCCGTCTAATGTGAGTGCGGTGGAACGCGTAGGAGTTGAGCCAAGTGACGTGGATGAGGGATCGACCGCCTGGTCTTGAAGGAAGAAGCCGTGGGTGGAAAGCGTCAGCACATGGGAGCCGCGAGCCGACTTGACGACGCTCTCGCTCGCCGTGTCTCGCAGATAGACTTGCGGGGCGACCCCAGCGAACTGTTGAAGGCTTAAGTTTGATTGCGGCGGCTTCGGCGGCAGTAGCAGGGAGTCGGTCGAAACGCGGCAAGTTCGCAAGTGTGGCGCCACGGTTTCGGACTGCCTCGGACGCGTTCGTTTCTTGAATGTTGGGGACGGCTGCTTGTTGCGTTGCCGGTGCGTGATCGAAGTCGGGATCGGCCAACACCAACGGACCGCTTCACGGCTTGGCGCTAGAGGACGCCGCCAGATTACGGCCGCTAACGAAATATGTAAACGCGTACTTCTCGACCGCATAACGACCGTCCTCCAGAGGCAATGCAGCCCACGGAACAAGCCATAGTTGGCCGTCGGGGCTGAGCGCTAGCTGGGTGGCCTTGCCCACACGGGCCAGAAGCGGATGGAGGAGAAGTTTCGCCAGTTCTTGCAGTTGCTCCTTGGCGGCTTTTTCCACCGCCGGTTCACCCTGTTCGCTCATGCGCCGTGGGCCATTCTGGATCGCCGTGCGGGCGGTTTTTACGGCGTGGTCGATCGTGTCAGCTTCACCTAAATCGATGATCGTCACCGGCCCTTGGCCTGCGGCGGGAATGATCCAGGCAGCATAGCGGGCTGGCGCCCGGCGCTTCGTTAGATCCTGCGGGTGGAAGTCGAACACGGAGAAGCGGGCAATGTCGATCAGCACCGTGTCTGGCGGCAGCGCTACACGCACCTTTTCAACGGAAGTCCACGTTTCATCCTGATCGGTTCGCTCTCGAGTCAGGTCGCCGAGTTGCCGGGTTAGCCGTTCTTCCTCGCGGAGAAGCTCCGCGAGCCGGTTGTGATGTGCTTGTTCCTGGCCCCTCGGAGGCGCTTGGACAGTTCGCCGCGCCTGTTCGTCGCGCACTGCCCGCAACTGGGCGATCAGTGCGGCGGCTTCAGGACTGGACAGGTGGGAGCTGCGGGCCAGCGTTTCTGGGGTAAGGCCCTTGCCATTGATCAGCCAGCCGGCCGAGAGGCTGCATAGTCTCTCTTCGTCGCGGCAGCGCCACCCCCAGGAAAGAACGCCGTGAAGCGCCGATTGGTTGTATTGAAGAAACGCCAGTTGCTCACTTTCTGAGAGCGTCGGCAATACGCGTAAAGCGTGGCGGCGAACCAATCGCCGGGCGCGATCCATTATCTCGGCTGCTGCTTCGCGTTCGTCGGCCGCCGCCAGGATCATGCCCAGTAGATCGAACGACGGCTGTAAGGCGATGTGATCGTTTCCCAGCGCCGAGGCGCGAATGGCCAAGGCTTGCTTGGCGTGCGGACGGGCCGCTTCGTACTCGCCAGCGAAGTAAAGCAGCGTGGCCAATCACCCGAGTGTTTGCGGCAGATCTGCGAGGCTTGCTCAAGGAACGCTTGCGCCGGGGTGTAGTCGCCCAGGTCCCGCAAGAGGCAGGCCAGGTTGTTCAGCGGAGCAGCCAACGCGGGATGATCGTTGCCCAGGCGTTTCGTGGTAATCTCCACGCCTTTCTCAAAACAATCTCGAGCCGCTTGATAGTCGCCCGCGGTATGGTTCAGCAGGCCCAGATTATTCCAAAGTGTGGGGGGTGGGATGGTCCTCACCGAGCGTTTCGCGCGCGACGGCTAGCGTCTGTTCCAGGTACTCCCGCGCCGCCGCATAATCGCCTTGGGTGTAGAGTAGTTCGGTTAATGCGTCTAATGTTCTTAGAGTGTCGGCGTGTTTTTATCTAAGCGTTCGGCGGCGGAGAGTAAGCACTTGCTCGTAATGGCGCCGCGCGGACTCGAAGTCGCGTATGGCCTGGAAAACGCGCGCCAAGGTGTTGAGTGCACGAAGCGTGTCGGCATGGCCCTCGCCTTGCAGTTCCTTAAGGAGCGTATGCCGTCGTTCGCAATGGGGCCGCGCCGTTGCATACTCGCCCAGGGACTCCAGCACCACGCACACCCTGTCGAGCGAATCGAGCGTATTGACGTCTTTCTCCCCTAGCACTTTTCGGCGAATGGCTAGGGCCTGCTCGTAGTTCGTCCGGGCGCTGGCAAGGTCGCCCATAATTTGGAGGGTAATGCCGAGATCGTTGTGGGGGGGTCGCGGTGTCGGTATGTTCATTCCCCCAAGTGCGGCGCCGCAGGGCGAGAAGCTGCCGGGCCACGGCAAACGTCTCGCCATATTGCCGGTTCTGGTAAAGTTGCTCCACCTTTGTTTGCAACGCCGAAGCTTGCGTTAGCAGCGGCTCGCGTCCTTCGGGCTTTGGCGGCGCGGTTCTGCCCGGCGCCGGCTCGGCGCGCACGACCTTGCGGTGAATCCAACCCTGGCGCGTCTGTCCGGGGAAGCGTAACTTTGAGCCACTCTCCGTTAGTTTCCAGGACCGTCAGCCGGTCGCCCTCTTGGGCCCGGCCTATGACCTGGCTGCCACTTTGGAACGGCGCGCCGGTTACGGCGACGATCACTCTTTGCGGCGCGGTGTCTTGGGCCGCCACGGTCAAGCTAGCGGTCAGCCAAGCGACGAGGCTAGCCAGCACGCCACAGATTGACGCGGGGAGGACATGGGACCGGTCCCTTACGGAGTCTGGCGGAGACACGCTTCCGACGCACCCCTTAACGGCCTTTGGGTTGGTAATAGCGAATGGCGGCGGTCATGACCGGTGTGGGGTTGGGCGTGAACTCGACAATCCGGATACCGCCGCGAGCTTCTGCGCCCGAGTCAAGCAGGCCGCGCGTTCCGTCGCTATCGCGAGCGGCCGCCCGAAGCTGCGATTTGAGGGCGCCAAGCGTCGCTGGCGCCTTCGTGGGGAACGCGCCGCGCGTCATCGCCAGCAGGTCTTCGTCTTCTTCATCCAGAAGGTTCGACGGGGGGAGGTCGTCGGGCGCCGCCTCGCGGAACACCGTCAGCGAGATCATCCCCACATCGGCGCCGTAGTGCAGTTCGCTGGCGCGCGATTCGTCGTCCGAAAGCACCCGGAAGGCTTCATAAGTTTGGTCCGACTTCTGATAACCCCGGAGCACAATCGGCGGCGCTCCGGGTTCGAGGATCCATTTGCGGCAGTCCAGGTCGCGCTTGCGTTCTCGGAACAGGGTGTTTTCGCCGTTTACCTTGAGGACCACCGCCAGCCGCTCTTCTTTCACCTGGGGATTGCGACGAAGGGTAAGCGTAACTTGATCTCCCTCGCGCGGTTCAGCAATGAAGGCCTCGCCGCCGCGAAACTCCACGAGGACGCTGCGGCCGTTATACGCGACGTCGAGCAACACCAGCGCCTGGGGATCCTGCAAGGGATGCTTGGCGGCTTGCGTCTTGATTTCTAGCGCGGTTTTTACCACCTGTTCGGGAGTCAATTTGGGAGCCCCCTCGTCAAAGGCTCCACGCAGCGCGTAGCTTTCGCCCAGTTCGCTCAGGGCGTCGATACTGACTTCGGCCTGGAACACCGGCGTCACGCGCTGAAGCCCGCCGCCGCTTCGATCGAACGCCAGGATGCCAACGGTCATATCGCGCAGGTCGGGGCTGACCATGACCAATCCGGTCAGGAACGTGTCGGGCGTCACCTGTGGCGGCGGGTTGCCCCAAGCGAGCGGATACCTGGCGGAAAACAACGCTTCACGACCTTGGGCCGTTGTGTGATTTGCGCCGGGCGTTTTCGCCGCTACGGCGCTGGCGTTGCGCACGATGCCCACGGAGTTCGCGGCGTTCGCCTTGTTATGCAAAATCAAAGCGGCTTCCAGACGCTCTGCAAGGAACATATTGAACGCGCCAACGCTGTCGCTGATGGGCTGGTTGCCTTTCTTAACGCGGAACTTGAGCACGCCAATATTCCGATAACCCTTCTCTCGGCAGTAGTCCAAGATGGCGGGGGCGCAGCGCAGCAGTTCGCGCTCGACCGTGTCGGCTTGAATCGCCGCCGGTCGCAGAAGAACCATGCCGCCCAGCACGGCGAAAAGTATCCAGCGCCGCCGCGCGCCCCCGATGCGACCTGTGACTTTTTGCGACGCGTCTTGGCGATCTCCAGCAATCATGGGCAACGTCTCCTCAAAGAACGTTCAGGCTCCAAGACGATGTGGTTGGCAAGCCGACGGTGGCCGACCCCGCACGGATGACCCATCGCCCGCTTCTGCTCTGGTGCTTAATCAACACAACGCGATCTGACGCGTGACCGAACACCGTAGGTGAAAAAAGCTTTGAGGACCGCGACGTATCGAGCGCTGACGTATGGGGCCTTTTGGCTACTCCTCCCAATTGTGGATGTAGAGTTACCCCTCCGCAAGAGCCGCGGCCAAGTTGGCTTGTTTTGTTGCCACGTTACCCGAGGGTGGTCAACGTGAGGCTATTGGTAGTTGCCGCCGTCATTTTGACGTTTCACCAAGCGTTGATTTTGCTGGCCTGTTAGCACCACATCATGGGCAGGTCGAAGCGACCGGACGATTACGGGAGAAGTGTGGCGGTAACTCGCCGTGGTCTGCTTAGGGTTCGGTGCGGGCGCGCACATTGGCGGCTCGCTGGGTGAGTACTTGCACAGCAATCCGCGTGTCCTTCAAAAGGAGGACCGATCCATAAACGAGCGCCGCGACCGCCAGAACTCCAGAGAGTACGCCCGCCACTTCCAAAATGCGCACGGGGAGAAGATAACCCGCCGGGGCGAGTACAGCGCCCAGTAGCGAGAAAAGGGTCGCCAATGCGAATCCGCCTAGAGCGCCATAAAAGCCGCGCAGCCCTTTCAAGAGAAGTAAAGCTCGCCGTTCGGTCGCTCCGAGTTCGTCTAACCGGCGCGCCGATTCTGCGGCGGCGGGAGCCATTTCCAACTGTTTAGAAAGCTCGCGCGCTCGGTCGACGGCGCGGGCCAGGCGGTTGCTGGTGCTCATCACCAGCACCGATGAGGCGTTGGTAAGGATCGCTGGGGCGACAATTAGCGAAAGAACAGCAAATGGATTGGCGTCGGGCTCCATGTTTTCTCATTTTTGTGGGATATCGCGTTAACGTGCAGGGCTTTAGCAAGTTTCATTCCCACGAGAGATTGCGCCTATTGGGCATTGTCGTTTTCTGATGGGCCGGCTAGGCGACCCACAACTTCCGATTTGAGATTCGCCGGGGGAAATTGCATTGCCGCCGCGGCCGGCGGGCTGGGGAACGCCGCAAAAGGCAAGAAGGACGGGGGTTTTTGCCTTAGGTATGCACTGTGCATGATCAAGGCCGCATCGCTTAGGAAGGACGGTCTTAACCGAAGCGACACCGCTAGGGCATGGATTCTAGGAACAAAGCCGTTACTCGAAGGTGGGAAGCGGTAGGGAGACCGGCCTTTGTGCGATAATTTCTGTCGCTAGGCATCATCCTTGCATGTTGAGCGTCCCCAACGGAATGACAACCAGCCAAGGCGCGTTTACGGACGGACGCAAACGGCCGACGGGCGAACACGCGACGGACAATCCGGCGCAGCGCGCCAGGCAGGATTGAGGCTCCAGGCGAGAGGAAGACGCGGTTTCGTGACGTGGTTCCTGAAACGGAAAAGGAGCAATGCGATGAAGCGAGGACTCAATTTTCTTACCGGCATGGGCGTTGGTGCATGGCTGATGTACATGATGGACCCGAAACTGGGCCGCCGCCGACGCTCGTTGTTGCGGGATCAAATGGTTAGCGCCGCCTGTCAGTTTGGGGATTATCTGGACGCTACCTGGCGCGACATTCGCCATCGGACCCAAGGCGTCGTTGCCGAAACCACACACTTGTTTTCTCGCGATCATGCCGACGATCGTGTTATTACCGAACGCATCCGGTCGAAAATTGGCCGATATGTTTCTCACCCACACGCCATCCATGTGGATGTTCATGAAGGTTGTGCGACCGTGAGCGGCCCGGTGTTGGCGCAGGAAGTAGACCAACTTTTAGCGGCGGTCGCCTCGGTGCGCGGCGTGCGGGCGGTTGAGAGTCGCTTGGAAGTTCACGAAGAGGCGGGCAACATTTCTGCGTTGCAAGGTGGGCGCCCTCGATCGGGCGAACCGGCGTGTGATTTTCTTCAACAGAATTGGGCTCCGGCGACGCGCTTCTTAGCGGGCGCCCTGGGCGGCGGGCTGATGGCCAATTGCCTGGCGCGTCGCGATCCTCTAGCAACGCTTCTCGGCGTTGTGGGGGCCGGCCTTGTGTTGCGAAGCGTTACGAACACGCAAATGACTTGCTTGGCCGGAGCCTCCCGTAACGGGAAACCAATTGAGGTTCACAAGACGATTACTGTGAACGCGCCGGTCGAACAGGTGTTTGACTTCTGGACCAAGTATGAAAACTTCCCCCGGTTTATGTCACACCTGCGCGAAGTGCGCGATCTGGGCGATGGACGCTCGCACTGGACGGCGAAGATTCCCAGCGGCGCTACGGTGAGCTGGAATGCCGTCATCACGCGCTTGGTTCCAAACGAAGTCCTGGAATGGCGGAGCGAACCCGGTTCGGCGATCGATAACGCAGGTTGCATCCGTTTTGAAACGACGCCGGAAGGCGCAACGCGCGTGAATATCCGGTTAACTTACCATCCGCCGGGCGGCGCGTTGGGCCACTTCGCTGCCCGATTGTTTGGCGCCGACCCCAAGAGTTTGATGGATGAGGATCTAGTGCGTTATAAAGGGTTGATTGA
>CAYWIS010000222.1:0-9598 GCA_964458385.1 uncultured Pirellulaceae bacterium | reverse complement strand
CGTTCTGGAGGCGATCCCATGGTGTACATGTCTGGTTCCCGGCCTCGCCGATGTTTTCTTGCCTGCGCAGCTCGATTACCCCAAGGCGTAATTGGGGCGAGGCTGCTCCTAACGCTGCTTGTGCTCCCGCCGCTCTTAGCGGCCTGCGGTAGCGTCAACGGTCACGAAACCGAGCGGCCTAACGTGCTGGTGATTCTGGCCGACGATCTAGGCTACGGCGATTTAAGCGCCTATGGCGCCGAGGATCTGCAAACGCCCCACATTGATCGTCTCGCAGCCGCGGGTATGCGATTTGAGAACGCCTACGCCAACTGTTGCGTTTGCTCGCCCACACGGGCAGCGCTGCTCACGGGGCGCTATCCAGAGTTGGTTGGTGTTCCGGGAGTCATTCGCACCCATGCCGAAAACAGTTGGGGTTATCTGGCGCCCGACGCGGTCCTCTTGCCCCAAGTTCTTAAGGCTCAGGGCTACCATACGGCGCTCATCGGTAAGTGGCATTTGGGGTTGGAAGAACCGAATCGACCCAACGACCGTGGCTTTGATTTTTTCCACGGTTTTTTGGGCGACATGATGGATGACTACCTGCATCATCGCCGGCACGGCATTAACTACATGCGGCGGAACTTCGAAGAGATCGACCCGCCGGGGCACGCCACCGACCTGTTCACGCAATGGGCGGAGGACTATCTGCGCGACCGAGTGACAAAAGAAGAGCCGTTCTTCTTGTATCTCGCCTACAATGCCCCGCATACGCCTATTCAACCGCCCGACGACTGGCTAACCAAGGTACAGCAGCGGCGACCAGAGTTAACACCGCAGCGCGCCAAGCTGGCTGCCCTGATTGAGCATTTAGACGATAGCGTAGGGCGCGTCTTGACCACCCTTCGCGAGTTGAACTTGGAACGCAACACGCTAGTAATCTTCACTTCCGATAACGGCGGGCAACTCGACGTGGGCGCCAATAACGGCCCCTGGCGCGACGGCAAACAAAGCATGTACGAGGGCGGCCTGCGTGTTCCGCTGGTCGTCGCCTGGCCCGGCCGCATTGCTCCTAGTTGTCGCACAGATCGAATCGTGCTGACGATGGATTTATTCGCCACGATCTGCGACGCAGTCGGTGCGCCCGTGGAACACACCATCGACGGCCGATCGTTCTTGCCAACCTTGCTAGGTCGGGAGGACTCACCGCTTCAGCGCGACTTATTCTTTCATCGACGCGAAGGGGGCGGACGCTACCATGGGTTGACCATTCAAGCCGTGATTCGCGGGCCGTGGAAGTTGCTTCAGAACAGCCCCTTTGCGCCGCTGGAGCTATACGATCTAGCGAATGACCCCCAAGAGCGGCGAAACGTAGCGCGGGAAAACCCTGCGGTGGTGAATGAACTGGCTCGTGCGCTCTCGCGACAAATACAACGCGGCGGCGCCGTTGCCTGGCAGCCGCCGCAGCGCCGCGATGAGTAAGCTTCTAGGAGGGGCTCTGCTGGGCCGCTCATCTTTTGCCGCCGCAGCCGGCCTTAGCGCCGCTGCGGCTCGCTGAGGTTGTTCATCGCCTGTTGCACACGACTGATGAACATGTCGCGAGAGTTCCAGAACTTCTGGAGGTTCGCTTCGTTGGCGAACATGTAGATCTTGCCTTCGTGGGTAAAGCCATGCTCGCGGCGGCCTTCGACTAGTTGACCTTGCTCGAGGAACACGACCGGGTCATGTCCCGAGAGCACCGGCGTATAGAAGTCGGGATTGGCCAAGAACCGCTGTTGTTCACCTGGTCCGGCGAACAGATACGTTTTGCCTCGGTGCACGGCGCCCCAACGCGGATCGCCTTTGCGCCATTTCTGCTGTTCGACCGGCAGATGCAGTTGTTCAACCAGCGACACGACACAGTAACCATCGAGGGCGAACTGCGACGCGGCCGGAGCTACCGGCGGATTCTGCGGGGCCGCAGGTTGACCGCCGGGCGGAGCCTGGGCTACTGGACCCTGAGCTGATGGATGAAATTGTCCAAAGGTGTTGCCTTGCGGGGGAACAGACGCTTGCGGCCCCGCGTTAAAAGGAGCGTTGGGCGTGTTCATCGCTAATCCGCCACCCATGTAGGGCGATTGCGGCGAAAACTGTCCGCCAAACGACGAGGCTTGGGCCGGCTGCGGCGACGGCTGGAACTGCTGGGGCGATGTCGGATGCGTCTGCATCGATTGGGCGAACATCGGCGCCCCTTGCGGTTGCATCGACGGCGGCGAGTACGGTTGTTGAGGGGGCGCGTTGCCGCCACGATAGGCGCTGTCATAAGGTCCCGCCGCTGGCGACTGAGATGGATTCAGCGGAAACTCCCCGCCGCCTGGTTGTCCGTAACCAGCAGGTCCGCCGGTGTGCGAGGCCAGTGGAAATGTAGAGTTCCGAGGGTCCATACCCGAGGGCTGATTATTCGATACCTGGGCGATGGCAGCGCTGGGCGCCCTCAGGCGAACCGCCTCGCGAGCCGCGACCTGATGCATCAGGTTGGAATACTGAGTGGGATTCTGGGGGCTGATATATTGCCCGACCTTTTCGCCGGTGGGCGTCACGATGACATCCGTCGGCCAGGCTTGCACGCCATAGCGTTGCGCCAAGTCGCGGCGGCGTTGGGCGTGGACCTTCACAGCCACATAGTTGGCGTTGATGGCTTGCGCTACCTGCGGATTGGGGAACACATTTCGTTCCACAGCTTCGCACGGCGGGCAGCCATCACTCCAGAAGTGGACCAGCACCAGCCGGTTCTGCTGGGCGGCTTTCTGTACAGCAGTCTCGAAGTCCGCCTCCCAGCGCACGCTTTCGGCGCCAGAAGCCACAGGAGCGGCGATCAATAGGATCCAGCTGGCCGCGACGATGCGAGAGAACGCGCGCATACCGATTCAGCCCTCGAGAAATACGTGAAAACTGTCGCGCGGGATTTCCGCTGGTTCTCTTTTCGGCTGGGATCGGGCGGAAGTTGGGGGAAAATTGCCGGATGTACGGATTTCAACGAATTTTCTGGCGCGGTTGGATTGGGAGAAATTCTGGGGAATTCGTTAGATTCGCTCCAGGGACAGCTTGACAGCGACGATCAGTTGAGTAAGATTCCGTTAATCAAACTCTTAATTTTAAAGATGCTTTTGCCCACGAGTTGACCTCTTCCACAGAAAACCGGCGGCCCGATCCCTTCGGGCGTTTTCTGTCTCGCTGAGGTTTAGATTGGGCCCCCTTGGCGACTCGTTCGCCGCTCGTCCCTGTGGGCGTGAATGTGTGGAGGGGATAAACGCTTCTTGAGCTGTGGCTCCAACCAACAGAACCCCTGGGGCGGTTTGGTTGGTTTCGTCGTCGGGGCGTTTCCTGCGGCGAGGCTCAAAGACGCATACCATCGGCGGTAACTACCGCGCAACGTAAGGGCGATTGAACTGCTGTCGTTCGTACCAAAAGTATTTGGGGGTTGGCCCCCTGTCCCGCAGCGCCGACGGCACCCAGGCGACCACAGGTAACTCGCCGCGTCGGCGTTCTCGCAAATCAAAACTCTCTGTGGCCAGTTTGCGCCGTCCAACCGCGTAACGGTGTTCGTGCAAGAGCTGGCGCACATTTCGCATGAGGTCGTGTTTCTCAGGCGCGACGCGCCTTGGGGCCGCAACCTGCACTCCATCGGCTCGATATGTATCTCTTTCCTTTCAGCATGATGCCTTCTCGATACGCGGTAGTGCAGGACCGCTCTTGGCACCATCTCTCCAGGTGAACAATGGCAAAGAAGAGGAAGTTTCGCCCTCGTCAGAATTCCAACGGTCGTGGTTCTTCGTCCCAAGCTCAATCGCAGGCGAATGGCCGGACCCGCGGGGGGCGTCGTCGTCGCACAGACAGTGGCGCCCAACAACGACGAGTTACGGCTCCCAGCGGTTTTGAGCCCATGGATAATGACGCCCCGGTGGAAGCGGGGATTGGCGTCCTCGAAATGCATCCCAACGGGTACGGCTTCCTTCGCAGCCCGTTCAACAACTATGCCCGCGAACGTACCGATCCCTTTGTGCCGGGCACGATGATCGAGAAGTACGGCCTGCGGGAAGGGGTTATGATCCGCGGGTTGATCCAACACGCTCGAAAGTCGCAAGGCCCGCGCGTGCGAGAGATCGTAGACGTAGACGGATTGCGTCCCGAGGAGTACGTCAACGTCAAATCGTTCGACGAGTTGACCCCGATCAACCCCGAGGAATGGTACCGCTTGGAAACGGGCCCTCAGCCGCTTACGACGCGGGTGATGGATCTGTTGACTCCGGTGGGACGCGGGCAGCGGGCCCTGATTGTCGCACCGCCTCGTAGCGGCAAGACGGTTCTCTTGCAGCACATCAGCCAAGGGATCTCGACCAATTATCCCAATGTCTATTTGATCGTGCTGTTGATCGACGAACGGCCCGAAGAAGTCACCGACATGCGCCGCAACGTGAATGGCGAAGTCGTGGCCAGCAGCCTTGATATGGATGTCGAAAGCCATGTTCGGCTATCGCAGTTCATTGTTGAACGCTGCAAGCGATTGGCCGAGATGGGCAAAGACGTGTTCTTGCTCTTGGATTCGATCACTCGTCTGGCCCGCGCCTTCAACAAATGGGTTGGCAATACCGGCCGCACGATGTCGGGCGGCGTCGACATCAAGGCGATGGATATTCCCAAGAAGCTCTTTGCTACGGCCCGCGCTTTTGAAGAAGGCGGCTCGCTGACCGTGGTGGGAACCGCGTTGATCGACACCGGTAGCCGCATGGATGAGCTGATCTTCCAGGAGTTCAAAGGCACGGGCAACATGGAGCTGGTGCTCGACCGCAAACTGGCCGACCGCCGCGTCTGGCCTGCGATCGACATTACGCAGTCGGGCACCCGTCGCGAAGAGCTGTTGCTGGATCCCGAAACTTTGCACGCCGTGACAATGCTCCGCCGCACGTTGACCAGTATGCATCCGGTTGATGCCATGGAGCAGCTCACCAAGCAACTTGGCCGCTTTAAGAGCAACGCTGAATTTATTCAGCTCATCAGTGGCGCTAAGGTTCTGGACTGACGCTCTCTAGTGGCGTTAGGAGGAGTTCGCTTGCCGCAGGCCGTAGGCGAGCCTTACTTCGGCGGCGCTAGAACGCCGCCGCGCGGTCTTTTCCGTCAATCCTCTTAAGTTCGATGATTGCGGGGGTTGTTTGTCTTAACGCCCAACGGCCCTTGCGCATTGATAGCGCCTCTATTTTCTGGGCGGGGTTGCGGTTATTATCGAGGGACCTGCCTTCGTGACGCGGCGGCGTCCTTCTCGATACTTCCTCCCGCAATTCGCTCATGAACAAGAGATTTCTCGTGGCGCTGGCTCTCGGTTTAGCCGCGGGCGCTGCACTGGTGCGTTTTTCCGACGTCCGAGCGGAAGACGCGGCCGAGTCGTCAGACACGATCAAGATCGTTCTTCCGAAGAACCCGGTTGCCGCTCGGTACCTGCTGCGCCGCTATTCCAATGCAGAGTTAGTGCGCATCGAACGCAGCGAGCCGGTCTATGAAGCGTTGCTCGATCGGCAGGGGATTGATCCGGTGTATCGGCAAGAAGCGCTTCGCGAGCTGGCCCGACTTCGTGGCGCCAGCGAACTGGCTGAGTTGCTGGCGGCCGTGGCCCGCGTCGAGAAAGGGAGCGACCAGGACGCAGGCGCATTGTTGGATCTGGCGGCTATGGCGAGCGGGTTTCCCGCACAGGAGCTTGCAAACCAGCGCGCAGTGTTTGAAAAGTTGGCGGTGGAGGGTAAACGACCGACATCGCGGCAGATTGGTTATCTGGGGCTAGCGCTGGCGGATGGCTCCTTAACGAATGCGTGGCGTCTTGCGTCTGCGGTCCCAGAACGAATTCCCGATTGGCTGGCCGCGTTGCCCTTATTGCCTGATCCGCAGTTGCGAGAAACTGCTTATTCACACGTCAAGCAGCTGCTGAACGAACCACCCAGCGACGAGGTTCGCCGCGCGGCGCTAGCAGTGGTTACGACCATTCCAGGTCACGACGCCGAGACGTTCCGACTGCTCGTGCACTTCGTGCAACAAGGAACCGAGCGTGACGCCGCCGTGGCCGCACTACTGCGTTTGCCCAAAACGTCTTGGGATAAGGCGCAAGCTCGTCCCACAACCGATGCGATTCTCGCCGTGGCGCGGCAAACGCCGCCTGAGCAACGCACCAGCGACGCGTTTCGCGCCATGGTGCAACTAGGGAATGATTTGGCGGCCTTCCTGCCCGCAGAGGAGGCGAAAGAGGTGCGGAGCACGTTGGCCGATTTGGGCGTGCGCATGATTACGCTTCGCGCGGTGCCGCACAAGATGGTGTATGACCGCGACAAGATTTACGTCGAGGCGGGCAAGCCGGTCGAGATCGTGTTCGAAAACACCGATATCATGCCGCATAATATCGTCATCACCCTGCCAGGCGCGATGGCCGAAGTGGGCATGGCGGCTGAACGGATGCAAACCGAGCCGGACGCAGTAGCGCGTCACTTCATTCCCGACGTGCCGCAAGTGCTCCATGCAATGCGGCAGCTTCAGCCCTACGAAACCGAGCGGCTGAACTTCACCGCGCCCGACAAACCGGGCGAGTATCCCTATGTTTGCACCTTTCCCGGCCATTGGCGGCGCATGTATGGCGTGATGCACGTTGTGGCTAACCTGGATGCGGTTCCGGCCGAAGAGTTGAACCCGGCGCCGGTGGAGTTTGAGGTTCGACGTTTTGTTCGCGCGTGGAAGTTGTCGGACCTTGCGCCGCACCTGAGCTCCGCCGCCCAAGGCCGCTCCTTTGAAAATGGGCAGAAACTTTTTGCCGCTGTATCGTGTGCAGCGTGCCACCGGATGCGTGGCGAAGGCGGTCAAATCGGACCGGATCTGACGGAAATCTTCTCGAAAAAGAACTATACGCGCGAAACCTTATTGCGAGAGATTCTTGAACCCTCGCATAAGATTGACGATCAGTTCCGTACGCAGATCTTCGTTACTGCTGATGGCGTGCAGGTGGCCGGAGTGGTAGTGCAGGAAGACGCCGAAGCGCTTTACGTGATCCGCAATCCCCTGGAAGATTGCGAGCCGCTCCGGATCTTGAAGGACGAGATCGATGAGCAGTCGTACTCCAAGGTTTCGATCATGCCCGAGGGCCTGCTCAACACCATGACCAGGGATGAGATCTTCGACCTGCTGATGTATGTCGAGTCGGGCGGTGACGCCAACTATCAAGGCTATCGCGAGTAACCTAGCGCCAAGCCGCCTTCGGCGTTGCTAGGGGGGGCTTATAAGGAACGCTCAAAGGCGATGCTGCGACATACGTTGGCTGTCGCGGCCTCAAGGAATTGGGAGCATGGCCGTAGGCCGACCGCCTGCGGCCTTTTAATTTCTTGCGAGAAATTTTCTTGCGTTACAGCCTTTTTGCTCCAACTTCCCAGGCCTTCTGTTACAATCCACCGGCCGGATTGAGCATATAACTCCAACGAAGTGGCGGCCGTCGTGACACGCCTGCGATGCTAAGCCGCAAATCCTAATGCCGGCGCTCCGTCTTCGATGAAAGTGGGTAGCGTATGGCCGTCATTCCTACCAAGAACCCGAAGTCGTTGATCGCCTACTACTTGGGGTTCGTTGCGTTGTTGCCGTTCATCGGCTTGGTGTTCGCCTTTCCTGCGATCGTCTTCGGTGTCTTGGCCCTGAAGGACCTTCGGCAAAACCCTGAGATCCAGGGTGGTGGACATGCGCGGGTGGGAATTGTGTTGGCCGTATTCAGTTTGCTCATCTGGGGCGGAATTTTGCTACTGATCATGGCGGCGGCGCTATTAGAAGGATGATAACGGTAACGTGGTGCAGCGAAATCGGCAAAACCGTTGTATTTGGGCGCGCCCTTTGCACTCCTCCACACCAACTTCAAAGGAATGTCGCCCTGCGACCGGTGCGAGGAGGAGATCATGTTCATGCACGAAGTAGAGTTTATTGGAGGCCCGCTCGACGGGCACAACTACGCGTTCTCGCACACCCCCGACGACTTGCCCTCGCTGGCCAAGTTGTCGATTAGCGCCGACGTGGTCCGCGTGGTGACGGGCGAGAAGAACCGCGTTACCGAGCCGGCGAGCAGCACCGCGGTGTATTGTCTTGACGCCGAGAACGGAACATTGCGGTATTACTTTGTCGCTTCGATTGCGGCGGAAGAACATCAGTTCGACAACGCCTGAGCTTGGCGTTTGCCACGACACGTGTTTGTGCAGCCTTCTGTTCACCCCCTGCCCGGATTTTCGGGCGGCAAGCGTGGTACATCGTATGGAATCGCGCCGGGGGTTCGTTTAATCTAAGGGCGATGCGTTGCCGGGTCATAATTGGCCCGCTGTTTGATCATTCGCTTACGATCGCCCTTGTCTTATGGCTTGCGTTCTTCGCGCTCTGCTATTGATGGCCTGCTGGTTGGCTTTGTATGAGGCTCGGTTAGAAGCGCAAGAGCCGCCCCAGCGTGTGGCTGCGCGACTGCTTGCCGACTGGGCGGCCGACTTGAAAAACGGCGATGAACAGGAACGTCTGAAGGCGGTGCGCACATTGCCGGTGTTTGGTCGCCATGCGGCCGACGCATTGCAAGATGCGCTATCCGACCCGTCGCCCGCGGTGCGCTATGCGGCGGCGGAAGCTGTGGGCAATCTACGACTTGCATCGCCCGAACGCTTGGAGGAACTATTGGAGGATGAGCATGTTGCAGTGCGCACCGCGGCTGCCTATGCCCGGTTGCGGCATGGTACGCATGAGCGAGCTTTCGTCCAACTGATTTCGGCCGTAACGTATAACAACCGCACACTGCCATTAGCAGCCATCGACTTCCTGGAAAAACTTGGCCTCGAAGGCGACCTGAATGAGCGGCAACGCCAGGAAGCCGTAATGGCGATGGACCGCCGCATCAATGACCAGGACTCACACATCGCCAAAGCTGCCAACCGGTCCATACGCAGCTTGAAACGCGAAGACAGCAATGCGGCGGGCGCAGCGAACGAAAACTAATTCTTCCCGTGTGTCCTTTCTTTGTTCGGTCTTGAACCTTGGCTCTGTTTGACGACGCTGATCGCCGGTTTGCCGAGATTCTCTCTCGCCTGGCGTATTGCAATCCATTCCTTCCCGAGCGTTTGCAGCATGAGCGCGAAGCGCTGGGCGACGCCTATTACGATGAAGGCCCGGTATGGAGCAAACGCGTCGACGTGGACAATCCACGGAAGAATATCGAACGGTTGAGTGAACGCGCCACGGCGCTGGTTGAGAAGACTCGGCAGCGGCTACTGCAAGGTCAAACGGGCAGTCACCACGAACTGACGCTCTACGAAGATCTGGCGCTATATTGCCTTTATCACCGGTATCGGGAATCATTTCGGCAATTGCTAGACGAGGAGCGTCGTAGGCCGGGCGCTCCGCTCAAGGCTCGCTTCTGGCGCGATTACCTTCGCGATTTTGAATCTCTTTTAGCCATTCCTGAATGCACCCTGCCCACGGGCCACGATCCTGCGCATCTTTTTGCGTGCTTCTTCCAATTGCGGCGGGCGTTTCAATACATCTTCGAATACGTACTGGGAAGCTCTATGCCCGCGGCGCGGTTGCGGGCCATGGC
>CAYWIS010000221.1:0-9621 GCA_964458385.1 uncultured Pirellulaceae bacterium | reverse complement strand
ATCTTCTCGGGATCGATCTTGGTCCGCAACAGTCGCGGAGCGTATTTGGAAATGTCAGCTCGCGGCTCACGGATCACCGAGAGCATCTTGCGGAGGATCTCAATTCGCGCCTCGCGGGCCTGAGTCAACGTCTCCCTGATGATGTCCTCGTTAATCCCGTCGATCTTCAGGTCAAGCTGGATGCCGGTAATCCCGCGCTGGGTGCCAGCGACCTTGAAGTCCATATCGCCGTGGTGGTCCTCAGCGCCGATAATATCGGTCAGCAACGCCCACTGGTCGTCGGACTCTTTGACCAGCCCAATTGAGATGCCCGCTACGGGATCGGTGATGGGCACGCCTGCGTCCATCAGCCCCAAGGTAGCGCCGCAAACACTGGCCATCGACGAGGAGCCGTTGGACTCCAGAATGTCGGAGATGACGCGGATGGTATAGGGGAACTTTTCGACCGGGGGCAGCACCGGATTGACGCTGCGTTCGGCCAAAGCGCCGTGACCAATCTCACGCCGACCAGGACCGCGGATCGGCTTGGCCTCACCTACCGAGAACGGCGGGAAGTTGTAGTCGAGCATGAACTTCTTCGAGTATTCCTCGAAGAGCGTATCGACCCGCTGCTCATCGCGACCGGTGCCTAGCGTCACAGAGATCAACGCCTGGGTTTCGCCCCGTTGGAACACGGCGGAACCGTGGGTGCGGGGCAGAACGCCGACTTCGCAGTGGATGTCGCGCAAGGTTCTGCGGTCACGGCCGTCCGGTCGGGTACCCGCCAGAATCAGATCACGAACTACGCGCCGCTCCAGGCGGTCCCAAACTATGGGGAAGTTCGCCAGGTTATAGGGGCTTTCGGTATCGGGCGGTGGGGTCAACTCAGCTAGCACCCGCTCTTTGAGCGCGCGCACCGCATCAGCGCGATCCTGCTTGCCAGGCGTTTGCTGCGCTTCGCGGAGCTGGTCGTAGTAGTTGTTCCGCAGGTGCTCGTAAAGGCCATCGTCGGGCGGGATGACGTACTCAGCCTTAACCACGCCGACCTTTTCGTACAGTTCCTGGTGCAGATCGCAAAGGTCGCGCACCAAGTCGTGGGCGTAACGGAGGGCCTCCATCATTTCGTCTTCGGGAATTGCCCGGGCGAAGCCCTCAATCATCAAGATCGACTTCTTGTTGCCCGACACAATCAAGTCGAGATCACTTTCCTCCAGGTCGTCGCCTGTGGGGAAAGGAATCAACTTACCGCGAATCCGGCCAACTCGTACCGAGGCCAACGGCCCATTGAAAGGCAGCTTAGAAATGTGAAGAGCGGCAGCGCTGCCGTTCATGGCCAACACGTCGGAATCGTTCATGCCGTCGTGCGACAGAACGATGCTTTGGCACTGAACCTCGTCCTTAAGCCACTCGGGGAAGAGGGGACGAATGGGACGGTCCATCAACCGCGAGGTCAGCGTTTCTTTGGTGGTGGGAGCGCCTTCCCGCTTCTTGAATCCGCCCGGGAACTTGCCGGCGGCTGAAGTTCGCTCACGGTAATCGCACATCAAGGGGAAGAAATCAATGCCCGGCCGCGGCGCCCCCGACACGACTGCGTTAAGCACCACCGTCTCACCATAGTGAGCCATCACACAGGCGTCGGCCTGTTTGGCATAGAATCCTGTTTCAAAAGCAAAGACGGAATGACCGATCTGTTTTTCTACGCGAATTTTCACTTCCTACGTTTCCTACTTCCAGAGTTGCGTCCGACGGGACAGCAAGAGGGATGGAGCCTCTCCGCGAGAGACCCGTTCGTTTAACCGCCGTCCACCGGGTCCACATGGCGCAGCCACAAAGACGCGATCCCCCGCAGGGGAGCGATCAAACCAGAGAAGCAAGGCGCACTTGGAGCGCCCATGCCAAGAGGATCAGGCAAACACGATGGCAACAAGATGCCGACGGCGAACGTTCGTGAGAAACGCCAACTAAGCTCCCGCCGTCGGCTGGCGAGCACCACAACCGGTTACTTACGAATCGATAGCCGCTGAATGATATCCAAGTAGCGCTGCGGATCAACGCGCTTGAGATAGTCCAACAGGCGGCGACGCCGGCTGACCAACGCCAACAGACCGCGCCGGCAAGCGTAGTCCTTCCGATGGTCTTGCATGTGCTCGGTCAGGCTGTTAATCCGCGAAGTCAAAATAGCAATTTGCACTTCGGGCGAACCAGTGTCGCTTTCGTCCCGTCGATATTCTCGGATTAACTCCTGCTTCCGCTCTTTCGTAATCGTCATCTGCTACCGTGTTTCCTCTGCAGGGGGCGTGCGCTAAGGGGCCGCCTTGTGGGCTACATCTCCTTGAACTGCTAGCCGCCGAAACTGTGTCTAACTACAACGCCTCATTAAAACCAACAATCTACCAATCATCGGGCTTTTTGCAACTACAGTTCAAAGGTTTTTCCTTCCGCGACCAGGACACGAAGCCGATCCTCTCGCAGCAGAAAAACCACCCACAATAACTATATTCTCCTCGGTAATTTCTTCACGCCCCTTTACTCCATTCCTCTCCGAAAAGGCGGCGTCGCCCCTTTATCCATATGCTTGTGGAGCAGACAGCGTCCTTTTTCCCATTTAGCTGAACCGCAGGACGGCGCCCAGTCATCCCCAACCAATCACAGGGGATAAATCCACCCAATGGACAACTAGGTTAGCCGCCTGCCAAGGGTGTTTGCGCCGCCTGTTTAAGCAAACGCACAAATTCACGCAACAGCGCCGTGTTATCGTGCCACGTGCGGGCAGTAACCAAATTTCCGTCGACGACGACCTCTTGATCGACATATTTGGCGCCGCCTTGCCGCGCATCGAGCGCGCACTTGGCGACCGTGGTAACAGTGCGCCCCTGGATAATGTCTGCGGCCGTCAGAATCTCAATCCCATGGCAAACCGAGGCAATGGGTTTACCCGCCTGGTGAATCTCGCGCGTAATGCGCAGCAAGTCTTGGTCATACCGAAGATACTCCGGCGCCCGGCCTCCGGAAATGAACATCCCTGCGTAATCCTCGCTTCGTAGATCGCGAAAGGCGATGGTCGCGCGAATGTGATAACCGGGCCGTTCCTGGGTAATATCCCACGGCACGTCGCTATTGGGCGGAATCTCGTGCAGCACGCTGTGGTAGAGTCGCGCCTCGGGGCCGGCAACTACCACCTCAAATCCATCTTCCGGCAACCGGAAGTAAGGATAAAAAGTGTCGAGCGCCTCGGTGGCGTCGCCAATAGGCATGAGAATTTTCAGAGCAGCCATGGATCGCGGGGGATAGGAAAAACGAATGTCGGAATCAAGTTGCAAAATTACCGACGAGAATATGCGTTACTCTTCATTCCTTGGGTATCTCGCCTGGGCTTCGGTTTATTTGGGCGAAGGCGGGGGCGAGTTTTTCAAAACAGCGCCGGGCGGCGGCAAGCGGCTGGTAGTCGGGACGATTGTGAATTTGGCCACTCACTTCAACGACAATATCGCCACGATAGGCGGCGCCCGCCAGAAGTTTCAGATACTGGTCATAGTCGGTCGCTCCTTCGCCGGGCAGGAGGAATTGAAACCGGTTCGCGTCGCCTTGCGCGTCCTTTACATGAACGAACGCCGTGTAAGGAATGAGTGTGCGAATCGACGTTTCCAGATCCACGCCGCGCAACTGAAAATGACTGTAATCGAACGCCGCACGCACGTGACGACTCTCGGTTTGTTGCACCAGCCAGGCGGCGTCCTCGGGCGTGTGCAGCGCGCCGCGAACGTGGGCTTTGATCGCTAGCGTGAAGTCGCCATCCTCGGCCGCTTTCGTCCAGTCTCGCAGCCGCTCGACCATGCGGGGCTTGACTGCTTCCCACTGATCCGGCTGGCCGCCTAATATTGTCTCGATAATCCGCGGTCCCTCAGGCGCCAGGCGCCGTGCAAGTTTCCCCGCAGCGGCAAGACGCCGCAGATTGCTCGCATGCTGCGCATCGTTGGTCGCCAACACCAGGTTCTCCATCAGCGATGCCAGCCGCAAGCCGGTTTGCTCCAACAAGCCGCGAAGACGACCTTGCTCCGCGAGAGAAAACGTTATCGCGTCCGCTGGCCAACCGGCCATGACCGGCAACTCGACGCAGTCGTATCCGATCTTTGCGCACGCGGTCAACGCCTCATCCAACGGCAAAGACTTCATACCATACAGGCTGAAACCGAAGCCCAAGGTAGGCGATGCCTGCGCGTCAGCACCCAGGGTCAGCGACGGCGCCCAAGCCATCGCCGTACATGCCGCAAGGAAAGAACGGCGCGAGCAAGAATCCATCTTCACACAGTAGGCCGAGGCGGCCGTCGGTCCCAAAGTTCGGGGTCGGGTTTTGGCTCTGCCGCTTACAAAGGAGACAAATTATGAACCGCAGAGCCTCTCCGAACCCACTCACACATTTTGCGACGTGGGGAAGGCGCAAGATACCGCCCCCCTCCGGCGTCTTCCACGTGAAGACACAAAAAAGCCGCAAGCAAGATTGCTTGCGGCCGTGAGTTATTTACTGCGTGTCGGGTAACGCGGGAACTTAGCCGAGTTCGTGGACCGAGAAGCCCTTGCGATACTCTTTGCGGACGATCGCGTCGGTCTCGGGGGCGTTAGTCGCCTTCAACTCTTTGGCGTTCCATTCGATCTTTTTGCCCTTGCCGCCTTCTTTATCGGCAACCCACACCGCCAGGTTGCCCAGCAGTACGGTTTCGGTCAGCGGGCCGGCGTAGTCGGGGAAGTTCGACATCGGCTGCTCGCCGTTCTTGATGCCGTCGGTCCATTCCTTGAAATGGCCCGGTGAACGCTTGAACTCGACCGGCTTCTCCGTAGCGCCACCCAGCAGCTTCCACTGCGCACCGTAGTCATGCGGCGAGTAGAGCGCGCCCTTGTCGCCGATGATCAGCAAACCACTGCTGTTGACCTTCTCGCCTTGGAGCAGCTCGATCGGGGGCAGTTTGCCACCGTCGTACCAGGTCATCTTCACAGCTGGCCGGCCGTTGCGCTCGGGGAACATGTACTCGATGATCGACCACTTGGGATACGACTCGTGGTTGTGGCCCGAGGTTTCGGCCTGCACCGAAATGGGATCGCGTAGATCAAGCCCCATAAAGCCCAAGTTCAGCGTGTGGCAGGCCATGTCGCCTAAAGCGCCGGTGCCGAAATCCCACCAACCACGCCACTTGAACGGATGATACACCGGAGCGTAGGGACGCTCTTTCGCCGGGCCAAGGAATAGGTCCCAATGGAGCTTCGAAGGAACCGGCTCGCCCTTCTTGGGCGCTTCCAGGCCTTGCGGCCAAATGGGACGGTTGGTCCAAACGTGAATCTCTTTCACCGTGCCCACCACGCCAGCCTTGAGGAGAGCCGCGCCCTTGCGGGTGCCTTCCTCGGCCGTGCCTTGGTTGCCCATCTGGGTAATGAGCTTCTTCTCGCGAGCCACGTCGGCGAGGATGCGGGCTTCTTCAATTGTGTGCGTGAGCGGCTTTTGGCAGAAGCAGTGCTTGCCCATGCGCATGGCCATGACGGCGGCGGGGGCGTGCGTGTGATCGGGCGTGCTCACCGTGACTGCGTCGATGCTCTTGTCCATCTCTTCGAGCATCTTGCGGAAGTCAGTGTAGGCCTTGGCCTTGGGGAACCGCAAACTGCGCGGGCCGAGGCGGTCTTCGTCAATGTCACAAATGGCCACCACTTGGCCATAACGGTCGGCGTCGTCCGAATCGCTTTTGCCCTTGCCTTCGATGCCGATACAAGCAATGGCCACCTTCTCGTTGGGCGACTTGCTCTCTTGAGCCTGGACGCCGCCAGCAACCCAGTAACCAATACCCACGGCGGCCGTCGTCTGGACAAATTGACGACGTGTAGTCTTCGCAGCCATGACGCGTCTCCTGATAGGAAGGAAAATATAGGTCGCCGCGGGTCGCCAGGTTGGAGGTTCATTTGAAGAGCCGCGGCGCGGAGGGATCGTCCTAAAGAGAACGATAGTTCGACGGTCCAGAATAACTTCTCCACTGGCGGCATTCAATCATTGAAACGCCCCAGAACACCGGGAAAACGCCGGGAAATACCCCCTCCTTTTGGCTGAACGGTTTCCTTTGCCGGCTCTAGAACCGCAGTGAGCGGCCTCCTCGGCTAAAGCGCCAAGAGGCGCACCTCAACAGTGAAGCGTGCTGGCCGGGAGGCGAAACGCGGCTATTGGCTCGTCTCTACTCGCTTGCGGACGTTGCGGCAGCCATACTAGGTGCGTCGTGCGGGGCGTGGCCGGGGCGACCCATCGGGAGATTGCTCATCATGCGATTGCCGACCAGACGCAGTTTCCTCCAAACATCCGCCGCAGCGCTTGCCGGGGCCGCATTGCCAATGCACGCGGCGGCGCAAGAGAAAAAGCCGCAGTTCGGCGTGCGGCAAGATGCGGACGTTCAGGTGTTGTATCCGCGGGCCCGTATACCGTTGTCATTTATTATCGACGACTCCACCTGCCTGGTGAACATGGGGCGGTTCTGCATGCCGCAGTTCGCCGAAGCCTGGCCCGAACGTGACTACTATAAGAAGCCTTGGAAATCCTGGCCGGCTGAGATTCCCGATGCATTTGTCCGCGAGTTTGGCGAATGGTGCGCCGAACATGGCGTCAAGGGCAAGTACAGCGTCGTTCCCAATCCGGCTCTGGTAGGCTGGCTGGACCGAGAGCTGCCGGGCTGGTCGCGGCGCGAATTACAAGACAGCCTCAAGCTGGTGCGAGAACTGCTACTTCCCAACTGGGACATCCACCCTGAGATGATTACCCACACGCGGGTCATCGATATCAAGACAGGGCGGCCCTTCAAGGAAATCAGCAGCGCCACGATGGAGAACTCCTACCCACAACAAAAGAAAAGTGTCGACGAACTGGCGGCGTATTTGGCTTACGCGCTGCAGATCTTGAAGAACTGCGACTTGCCTTGCGAAGGCATTACCACACCTGGCGGCTTTGGCAACGCGGTCAAATCGGAGCTTTCGTTGGCCGTTCAAGAAGCGGTGCGCGAGGTGTACAGCGCCGAGATTCCACACTACTTCAAATACGTTGTGGATGGCGCCGAAAGCACGGAGCCCCGCCTGGAACATGTCTCGGGCGTGGGGACCAACGACTTGCGTCTGACGGTAAATGTGCCGGCGGGAACAGGCGATTGGTTCGGTAGTTGGGATGGCGACGCCCAGCCCCAAGGACACCGTTACGCCAACGACGACGCCACCTCGGGCCGGATGGTCGAGCTGATCGAAGGCGGCCGTCCCGCACTGATGCTCTGCCATTGGCCTGGCATGTACACTCACGGAAGCAAGGAAGGCTTCCGGCACTTCCAGCGCGTCGTACTCGCACTGGAAGGTCGGTTCCGCGACCAGGTGCTTTGGATGAAACTCAGCGAGATCGCCCGGTATTGGGCGGCCAAAGAATTGACCGAGATTCGGCGAGAGAATGGCAAACTTGCTTTGGCTGCTCCTTTCGCCGCGCCGGACTTTACGCTCAAAGTCGCTATGCGGGTCAGCGCTCCCCCCAGAATCGTAGCCGACGGCAAGGCCATCATGCTCCAAGAAGTTAGCTCTCGTCCGCAACTCAAATCCGGCGCCTGGCTGCGCGAGAACGATGGCGCCGTCCTTTGCTTTGATTTACCCAAAGGAAACGCAACAATTGAGGTTTAGTCGAAGCGCAAACGCGGGTAACCGAAGCCAACTACGCGAAATATCCTGTTGCCCCAGCAGAACATTCGGATACGTACGCCCATTTGCAAACCAAGTGATTCAAGGGCACGTTTCCGAGCGTTCCCAACTTGCATCTCCTAGGAAAGCGCCTTGGCCTACCGACAGCGAAGACTACAGCCCGCTCACAGTGAAATGCAAGATGCAGACAGGGAACCATTAATCCAATGCGCCTCTTGAATTCCGCATTTCGCATTTCACATACTCAGGTGCCCCTGCGTCGCGTGGGATTCGTAACGGCGGCCGGCATGTTGCTGCTTACGGCCGCTGCCGCGTTTCTCGATGTCGCAGTGGTCGGAATGGCGGGCTTATCGCTGCTTATGCTGCTATCGCTGGCGGCGCTGGCAGTATCAGCCCGCGAACTGGATCAAGACATTGTCTATCTGGCGGGACTCGGCGCATTGGTCGGCGCCGCTCATGCACGTCTCTCGGGCGGCGCCGCCCTGGAAGTCGTTGGTGCAGGCGACGGCTGGACCTTGCTCGCCAATACGCTTGCCGGCGCCGTGGTGGGCGCCGCCGCCGGTGACGTAGCGAGCGCAGGGCGAACGATTTCTCCACGCACGGGGCTAGGCCGCGCACTGGCGGGCGATTGGACATCGGATCGCCACGGTCTTGCGCGGTGGCTGGCGCCCTTTGGTTGGCTCACGGTAGCGTTCTCGGTCATCGTCATCATGCTGATGATCGTAGCGGCCAACCGTCCTCTGGTTGCGGCAAACTACACCTCAGAGTTGATGCCCAATTTCGAGCGCTACCTGATGGAAGTCGAGACTTATCCCGGCCCGTTCGCCATGCTGCGCGATTCGCTGTTGCGAACGTGGTACGCCTTCGGCCTGCTCTTGCCGGCGCTGGCGGTATGCGTTCACTTGCCGTGGCGGCGACAGGCCGAGCTTGAAGCGGACCGGCTGCTATCGCGCATTGCCCTGGCGCACTTTCTGACGCTGGCGTTCCTGGGAGGGCGCTTATTGCTTGCGGCGCTTTCGGGTTTGTCACTTCTCTCAACAGGCGAAGCTGGCTCGCGCACGCCTTATGGAGATCTGGCAGCGTTGGTTGAAGCAATTCGCGACATCCAACCGCCGCTGGTGGTTCTGGTGCTGTCGGTTGTCGGGCTGGGACGTTGGTGGCGGCGGTATCTGCAGCGCTTCGCTTGGATGCCAGCGTTGGGAACGGCTGTGTTAGCCGCCTGCGGGCTGGCCGCCTTTGGCGCCGTGTTTCTAGCCAACACGCGTCTGATAAGTTAGCGCGGCACTGGGAATCAACATGGACCGCGGCAACTCATTCATGAGCGGCAGAAGGCGGTACATATGACAGCACGTCCAAGCCACCGAGGGGAGCAATCGGCGTAACGTCAACCTTCTTTTTCTCCAACGCCGCAACGGCATCGGCTAGTTGTTGCAGCAACGAGGCGATTTCGCGCCCCGCCTCTTCGCCCAATTGCACTTCTAATGCCTTGCGAGCGCCGTAACTGATCACTGGTTTTGGCATGACGCGTTTCGCTTTCGGTAAAGATTTCCAGAATGCCTTTCAACTGATACGTCACGCTCAAGGGGCCGTCAAACCACAAGCGAAAAACCCTCGCGATTTGGGGACACGTCCCGTATAATTAGGTAGGCGCGTCGTGAATTGTCCCAGGAACGCAACCGCGAGAATCTTTCATGAACTGGAAACATTTTCTCCAGAATGACTGGTGGCAATCGCGGCAAATCGTAGAGCTAAATGAAAAGCTGCGCGAGGCGCGCCTGGAACAAGTTGCCGAAGAGGCAGCGCTGGGTGACGAAATAGCACAACTTGAAAACGACCTGGGCCGGGCGCTGCTTCTGTTGCACTCACTCATCGAAACGTGCGTCCGCAAGGGAGTGCTCACCAGGGAGGAGATCAGCGCTGTCGCACGGGAGATCGACCTAAGCGACG
>CAYWIS010000220.1:6458-9657 GCA_964458385.1 uncultured Pirellulaceae bacterium | reverse complement strand
CGGGCACGGCGTCGACCGTATTGATCTCTCGCACACGCTCAATCGCGGCGGTGCGCATCCGCTCGCTGCGCCCGCTGAGGCCTTCGCAGATTTTCTCCAACTTCGGGCCCCAGGTGGTCATCGAGTTTTGGATGGCTTGCGCTTGTCGGACCGCGTCTTGGATGTCTTCGGCCGAGGCCCACTCTCCGCCAATTCGCTGGAATCCAAGCCGGGCGCGAGCCTCGGCATGGTCGCGATTCAATTCCAACACGCGGTGCAGATGGGCACGCTCCTGATCGACAAGCTTTCGGTCACGGCACCAGTTGGCCAGCTCCATGTGGCCTTCGACCGTGTCGGGCTTTTCGTTGCGAACGCGACGGTACGTTTCAAGCCGACGATCTTCCTCGGCCAATCGGGTGACATCTTCGGCTTTGACCCACTGATTGCCCTGCCGCACATACCCGCGATGCCAGAAAGCCGGAGCGTAGTCGGGCGCGATGGCCGCCGCTTGCTCCAGCAAGGCTTGCCGTTCGTCCACAGCGCCGTAGACTTCACGAACCAGAGCTTCAGAAACCAATTGCTCGGCTTGCCGACGTTTCTCCGCCTTGGTGGCCGCCACCCCTTCGGCCGTTACGCCGCTGAGGAAGCTAGCGACGATTCCCCATACCACAAGACGCTGGGACATGAACCTCTCCTCGAAGATGAGTTAGCTGTGGATGGACGAAAGCGGCCGCGCGTTTCCCAGCCGAGACGGCCAACGCTCTACGTCCCACTGCGGTCCATGATAATCTCGGGGAGATAGGGAATTCAAGAATAATCGTAAAGTTGCTCCGACTGCCGTAAGAATTCCGCGCAAGATACGTCAAACCGTGGGGGAGCAGCTTTTCTGGTCAGGGGGGCGATGTGTTTGCCTGCTCTGATCGGACTGCCAGATGGGCGTTCGCGGAACAGTTAAGAGACGATTGCTATCGTCAGACGAACGCCAAAGAAAGCAGTTACTTCTTCAACTGCTTTTCTAATTGCTCAATCTCTTTCTGTAGCTGCTCTAGACGACGTTCCGCCTGAAGGCGGTCTTGCTCGCGACGCGACAGTTCATTGCGCAAGTAGACGATGGCTTGGCGATAGCGATCAAGCGCTTTCTGCAAGAGTTCGATTTGCTCGGCGGGGGAGCGTTGCCGCAGGTCTTCGTCATCCACTTCCGCCTCGGAACCCGGCGCAAAGACTTCCCGCACGCCGCCACCGTCTTGCGTACGAAAGCGGCCTTGTCCTAGGCCCTCAATATCCACTTGAGGGCGTACCCAGTCGGCAAGGTTCTGGTTGGGGGGAGGCGAAGGAAGCTCAACGCCGCCTCCAAGGACAACTTCCAAGGTGCACTCGGCGCCGTCACGTTCAATCAGCAAGGCCAGCTTGTCACCGGGTTGTTTTTGTAACACGAGACGCTGCGCCTCGTAGACCGATCGAATGTTCAACCCGTCGGCCGCAATGATGCGGTCACCCGGCCGCACGCCTGCCTCGGCCGCAGGGCCATCGCGAGTGACTCGCTCTACGAGTACCCGTTCTGCATCGTCTTTGGCGCCGGCCAGGACCATGCCCACCACAGGCCGTCGGCGTTTGAGCACGACGACCGACTCGCGGGTTTTGCGTTCGTCGCGGGCGCGAAGTAAACGACGCACGTGGGAAACCGGCGCAGCGTAGGTCCAACCGCGGCGTCCCTCCGCGTTTTCCACGGCTACCACCACTCCCACTAACTGACCTTGCTGGTTGACTACCCCGGCCCCCCGTGACGTTGAAGACGTTTGCAGATCACACTGCAGTACCGGAGGAAAACGGCCTCCTGGCAGCACGCGTTCTTGGGCTCCAACGACTCCAAGGGAAACGGCGGGTGATTCGGCGCCCCATCCTGCCGCCGACAGAATCCAGGCTCCGGCTTTAGGGATCTCGTCGGCAAGCGGAAGTGAAGGAAGGTGGGCGCCATTGGCCTCGAGCAGCGCCAACCCCGAATATTCGTCCAACACGGCAAGCCGCGCTTCGATACGGTCACCGCCGGGAAGCGTCAGGCGGAAGTTCGCTCGAACGGCGGCGTCAACATGGGTCACCACTAAACGGTCAGCCAATAGCACGCCTGAGTAAATGGAGATGCGCGACGCTACTCCTTCCGCTTGGGCGCCGTTTCGAGCTTCGGCTGCATCTCCCTGCCCGTTCAGGGAGGAAACTCGCACGGTGACGGTTGCCGCCTGGAGCGATTCTGCCGCTTTTTCCAATGAAGGGAGGGGTTGCGCTACGGCGGGTGATGCCGCGATTACCGCTGCGCACACGACTGACGTGATTCGCCCCATCCCAAACATTTCCGCCTGCCGTATCTGTGTGCGTGTCAAGTAGTTTGCGGTCCGTCGTTCAGATGGATAACCGCATGGAGGCGGCGTTATCGGCTTCGAGCAGGTCCAAGAACCCTTCTAGCTCTGGGCCCGTCAGGTCGTGCAAGAAGGTGGCCGATGCAGGCGCCAATTCGTCGGGCGAGACATCTTGGCTTGATAACGTTTCTTGCTCAAACGGGCGAAAAACGACGTTTTGCACGGGCTCAACCTTGTGCGGAGCGGCGTCTTGCGGCGTCGCGACCGGGTGGGCCGTGTGCGCGTTGTGCGAGGGAGCGCCAACCTGTAACCATGCGGTCGTCGCGCCAGTAATACCGGCGACTGCCAAAATCGCCACCGCGGCGCGCCAAGCCAGTGAGTCCTTCCGACGTAGGGGGGGGCCCTCCTGCTGCTCGCCTAGGGGCGCGGCCGTATCCCTCGGAAGCGGAGACGTTCCCACGGACCCAGAACTGGTGGCCGGATACCGCTCTGCAAGTGCATGAGCGTCTTGGGTGAGCTGCGCGGCAAGCGCCGCCAGTTCCTCCGGGAGGACAAGGTCTGCCTCCTTGTCGCCAAACGTCTGAAGCGGCAGGGCCTCATCGTCGTGGATCACTCGCGGAGTAAAAGTCATAGCGCGCCTAAACTGCGCCGATCGATTAACCGGCGTAATTGATGTCTTCTTGGGGAAACTCAGGAAGGTGGTGAGCCTCGTCGCCTTCTTCTTCCAGGATGCGCCGCAGGGCAGCTAAACCATGGAAGATTCGCGATTTGACCGTGCCAAGGGGACAGTCGAGCACTTCGGCGATCTCGTGGTACGCCAGTCCCTCGCTAAACCGGAGCACCAGGGTTTGCCGTTGGCCATCGGGCAA
>CAYWIS010000220.1:0-6448 GCA_964458385.1 uncultured Pirellulaceae bacterium | reverse complement strand
TGGCGGTGGGCCTGGGGTCTTTTGCCCCCCCCCCACCCACTGGTTTTTTTTCATTTGGGGGGAACGTGCCGCCCCCGTCGCCGGGGGCGCGGCTAGGTCCGTCTCTGCCTGATTCTCCCAGACCACCTTGAGTTTGCGGTTTCGCATGCCGTAACGTCGCCGTTCGCGCCGCTCCAAGTTGAGGAGCACGCCGTACAGCCACGTGTAAATACTGCTGCGCCCTTGAAAACCCTCGGGCTGTTTCGACAGCGCCAGGAATGTTTCTTGCGCCAAGTCGTCGGCATCCCACGGGTTTCCGCAGAGCACGAGCGCGGCGCGGTGAATTCGCGCAAAGTGGCTTTCCGCAATTTCTTCGATATTTAATTTCGCCACGGAACGGCCTTGCGGTCAGGTTTACCTTTTCATTCTAACCGCTATGGTCCAAGGGCGCCAAACCAAGGATTGGTGTCCTGGCGGGGGAGGAATGTTCAACGCGGCCCTTGTCGGCGGCGAAGAAATACATTATCGAGAAAGCCAAACCCTTTGCCACTTTGGGAGTTCGTGCCTTGAACATTCTGGTCGCCACTAGCGAAGCGGCCCCGTTCGCCAAGACAGGCGGACTGGCGGATGTATGCGGCGCGCTCCCCGTTGAGTTAGCCCGTCGCGGGCATGACGTTGCGGTAATTTTGCCCGCCTACCGGGTGGCTCGGCAGGCAGGACTCCCCCTTGAGGTGACGGGCGTCCGGTTTGACATTCCCATTGGCAATCGGATTGTCGGCGGACAATTGCTGGAGAGCCGCCTTCCTCACAGTGACGTTCCCGTCTATCTGGTCGAAAATAACGACTATTTCGACCGGCCCGAACTTTATCGCGAAGCGGGTGAGGACTATCGCGACAACTGTGAGCGATTTGTCTTTTTTAGCCGCGCCGTCGTCGAGTCGATCCGCCTGCTAAAGCGGCCTGTTCAGGTGGTGCACGCTAACGACTGGCAGACCGGCCTTGTGCCTGCCTACCTGAAAATCGAATACTGCCACACTCACGGCTACGAGACAATCGCCTCGCTGTTCACCATTCACAACATGGCGTACCAGGGCCTGTTCTGGCACTGGGACATGCTGCTCACCGGGTTGGATTGGAAGTATTTCAACTACCGCCAGTTGGAGTACTACGGCAAACTGAATCTGTTGAAAACGGGCATTGTATTTGCCGACACGGTGACGACCGTCAGTCCTCGGTACGCCCTGGAGATTCAGACTCCCGAACAGGGATTTGGGTTGGAAGGGGTATTGGCTTCGCGCGCAGGGGATCTCTACGGCGTTTTGAATGGAGTTGACTACCGGGAGTGGAACCCCGAGCATGATCCGCATTTGCCGGTTCGGTACAGTGTCGAGAACTGGGCTCACGGCAAGGCCGCCTGCAAGATGGCGCTCCAGCGCGAGATGGGCCTGCCCACGCGCCCTGAGGTTCCCTTGCTGGGGCTCGTTGGGCGACTGGCCGATCAAAAGGGGCTCGACCTGGTCGAAGAGGTCATTCAACGCTGGGTGGATTCAGAAGACGCTCAGTGGGTGATTTTGGGAACGGGTGAGCCGAAGTATCACGAACTGTTCGGCCGACTTGCTCGCAATCATCCGAATAAGGTGGCGGCGCGATTGACGTTCAGCAATGCCTTGGCTCACCGTATTGAAGCGGGATGTGATATTTTCGTCATGCCCAGCCGGTTTGAGCCGTGCGGGCTGAATCAGTTATACAGCTTGCGTTATGGCGCTGTGCCCGTGGTCCGTGCCACGGGCGGTTTGGCCGACACCATCACGGACGCCACACCCCAGAATCTGGCTGCCGGAACGGCGAATGGTTTTGTGTTTGAGGAGTATCACTCTTCGGCCTTGGAGCACGCCCTGCGGCGCGCCTGTAACGCCTATCGCCATCAACCCAAGGTCTGGGAACAATTGGTGACGACCGGTATGCGGCAGGATTGGTCTTGGGCGCGCAGCGCAGCGATTTATGAGGAACTCTACGCCAAGACGATTGAAAAACGTTTGGCCCGCGGTTGTTCCCCTGCGTGAGATGCTTTTCGCTTGTTGGTTGTGCGTCGTTAAGAAATGCGGCTTGCTATTTCGGTAGCCGCCCCAGCACGAGAGGGTGCTTGCCCAAACGACGTGTGGAAGGGAAGCGCCACTCTGTCTGCGGCGCAAGGGTGTGGAAGGCGCAAGCGATTTATTTCGTCGATGGTGACGTTATTGTTTGGCTAGCTCTGCGCACATCGTGTCTAGATACATCGAAAGGCGATCCCAAGGATTGGCGGCTTGTGGATCGCCGGGCCGGAAAGGCGCCTCGGTGACATAAATCCACCGAACGTATTTGCGCGCCATAGCGAATTGAGTGGAATCCCATTCCGGCTGAGAATGAACGAGGATGGCCCGCGTGAACGGGGGAAAATCGGCGTATCCTCCGGCGCGGTCTCCCTTAAGACGCTCCTCTGACGGCCATGCGGCTCCTTCGTGAACGACAATCACATCGGCGGCGTGTGACGAGAAGTAGCGGCCTGGCGTATCAGCGCCAGGGTTGGCCACTGTCGGCCAAAGCCCTGCGTTGTGCGCGTATTGCCGCAAGGCGGCTTGATACTGTGCGCCAACGGCGGTGTCTTCGTAGATCATCTCGTCGAAAAAGACGCCCTGGATGTGTGGATAGAGGGTGAGCCACTGGTCGATGTCGTTCTGGACCGCTTCCGCGGGACGCTTGCCATAGCTGGTAGCCACGTAGCCCAAGACCACACACCCGGCTCCCAGCAGCCGGTCGATTGCTCTCGTATAGTTCGGGTCCACGCGTCGTCCCGGCCCCGACGCAGGATTAACGATCACCCACACCGGCACGGTCTCATAGCGACGGCGAAGTTCGAGCAGGCCGTTGTAGTGAGGGTTTGTTCGGACATTGGCCGGGTAAACATAGAGCGGAATGAGCAACCCGGTCCGCTCTTGCGCACGCAAATGGAACTCTTGCGCCTGACGCAGGCGGCGGCTGGCCGCCGGCTCCTCGGCGGCGAGCTTTGCCGTTGCAATCAGGGAGATAGCGCAGGCAACGAAGAGCAGTAGACCGCGCTGCATGACGTTCACCCTCAATGGACCGCGTTCTTGGTTCTCGCCAGCAGTTGCTGACGCCGAGGCGACCAATGTTCAGAGTACCAGCCCGAGTAATGACGACGCGGTGTGCATGGACCACCCGCGAGCGCATGACAAGCTAGCTAACTGGACTCGGCAATAAAGTACTAGCGCGGGATCGAGACGGTCAATGTTGTGGCTGAGCTTTGGGTAGCGACCGCCGTTGTTGCATTTCCACCCCAATTTCGCGCAGCGCCTCCGCGGAAAGCATCTGCGCCGCGAGCACAAACACGCGTTCCTCTTCCAACCGGATGTGGTCCGCGTAGATGGATGAAAGTTCCGCAAGCAAAGTTTGCAGTTCGTCGCGATCGGTTGGGGAAAGAAGCCCCGATTGCAG
Organism: uncultured Pirellulaceae bacterium; assembly: GCA_964458385.1. Lineage (GTDB taxonomy): Bacteria > Planctomycetota > Planctomycetia > Pirellulales > Pirellulaceae > JAHWKS01. Next base: position 2,977 of record CAYWIS010000220.1, on the reverse strand, counting down.
CCAATGTTGGCCTATGGCGTTAATGCGGTCATGAAGCGAGTCGGCGCGGCGATGATCAGCCTCTAGTCGCTCCAACTCGGCTAACGCAGCGTGGATTGCTGCGTTTTCGCTATGTCGCATGCGAGGAAAGAGGGACTCCTCTTCATCGGCCGTATGACGGGGCGCCGCCTGTTGAAAGTAGGCGAGCGATTTCTCCAACGCTCCCCGCGCTTCCTCACTGAGGGGACATTCGCCGAAACGGTCGACAAGGCGGTACAGTACATCCAGAAAATGTTCGATTCGCCGATGACAATCGGCGAGCATCATTAGCGGCTGGCTGAAATCGGCCAGCGGCTGGCCGCCTACCGAGATGGAAAGCATGACGCGCTCGGGTCTGAAAGGAATGGGAAATCGATCTACACTTCCCATTCTATACCTCCAGACGCCTGCGTCAGCCTTTATCGCGCTGGCGATGGCGGAGGAGAACGCTTGCGGCTCGTTACTGCAACGGGGGGCTGGCCGTCTATACGCGTTCCCGAGAGAGCTATCGTTTGACAAACCGTTGCACTCGCTTGCCTTCGATCTCCGCCACGTAAACCCGTCCTTGGCGATCAACCGCGATGCCGTGTGGCAATTTGAACTGACCCGGCGCGGTCCCTTCCGAGCCCCATTCGTCCAGCACCTTTCCTTCCAGCGTCATACGGTAGCACTTGTGCGCTCGCCCATCGGCGACGAACAACATCTGATCGGGCGTAATGAAAATGCCAAACGGCGCAAACCCTCCGTAGAGCCGCACAAACTTCCCGGATTGGTCAAATACCTGAATGCGATCATTCTCGCGATCGGCCACGTGCAATAGCCCTTTAGCGTCGATTGCTATGCAGTGGGGAAGGTTGAATTGCGCCGTCCACGATCCCTTCTGTCCCCAGGCTTTGATGAACTTGCCATCCTTAGTGAACTTCACCACGCGATTGTTGCCGTAACCATCGGAAACGAAGAACTCCCCGCTGGGCGCGAAGGCGATATCGGTTGGACGGTTAAAACTCACATCATCGTCGCCTGGCATGTCGCGGCGCCCAAGGATCTTGAGCACTTCTCCCGAAGGAGCATATTGAATGACGGTGTGGTTCAGATGGTCGGTTACCCAAATGTTGTCGTGCGCGTCGACGCGCGTGCCATGGACAGCCGTCAACTCGTCGTCGCCGAACATGTGAATCAACTTGCCCGATTCGTCATACACCAGAATCGGGCGCGGGCCACGGTGTGACACGACCAGATGCCCTTGCGACGTAAACGCCAGCCCCGGCGCTGAGCCCAGCGTTAAACCCTCGGGCAATTGGAGGGAAAACGTCGTATCCACCTGGTAGGTTTCGGCGGCCGAAGATACTCCCGCCAGGCCGAAAATGGCCACCATTGCGCCAAGTCTGCAAAGAAAGTATCGAAACATTAGCGTTCGTCCTTGTGGGATGGGGGGGCCGCCGCGCTCCCGAACGAGGTTCGTACATACGCCAACACGTCGGCAATTTGTTGCGGCGACAAGACGAATCCAAAGGGCGGCATCGTTTTGCCGGGCACGCCTTGGGTAATGCGAGCGATCAGTTCTTCGTCCGACTTGGACAGTACGCCGCCAGGGCGCGTAAAGTCGGCGGCGCCTATTCCCGGAAGGCCGCCACCTGTCCCGTCGGCGCGGTGACATTGTACGCAAAACGTGGCATACACGCGCTGTCCCAGTTTCGGATCGGGCGGCCGTGGCTTCTCGACCTGCACGGGCCGCGAACTGCCCGCAGTGATGGAACCTTCATAGCGCCGCCCATCAAGGGTGCGATTGAGCGTGTAATAGGCAGTCGCGTCGGTCAACGCTCGACCGTCGGCGGCGGTCACGCCCGTCACTTCCAGTTCATAGATGTAGCCAGGGTCGAGGCGGTCGATATCTAACTCAACCGTATCGCGCGACGGAGCCAGCCGCGCCTCCTTTACTCGCAACTCTTGTGAATCGACGCGTGGCGACCCGTAGTGCTCGTGATACACATAGCGAAAACGCCCCAAACGGTAATTCGCCGCCACGGTGGCCGCTTGCGGATCGAAGGGCGCGGTGAATTGTAAGCGAAACCCACGTGGCGTGAGACGCATCGTACGAATGGCGAAGGGCGTTTTGCCCGTCCACACGATCCGTTGCAGGCCGTCACCCGGCCCCCAGCCGCGCGTCGTTTGCGCCACGTACAGGGAACCATCCGGAGCGAACGCCATGCGCATGTTCCCCTGACGTAAGGGGACGCCAGGGCGCGGCGATACATCTCGAAAGTATTTCATTCCCTCGGCCCCCGCCGGGGCAACGAGGTTGTTGGCGCCGTTATTCGCCGCAAGTGCGTCGGCGCCTACGGCGTCGCGCAGGAAGGTGAAACAGGCGCCTTGCCATTGGCCGTGGACTCGCTCCAAGTCAACGCGGCTAATGAGTTTGGTAAAGTCGCCGATGAACACCTGTCCGGCAAAGGGGCCGAATCGACCGCGGGTTTCATCCCAGACGGGTTCGCCGGGGGAGCCGCCCATGGAGCCGTGAGGAAGGATAACGCTTGGGGGGACGCGTTTCGCCGCCAGGTCGTCCAAGGTGGTCTGTTTAAGGTTGAAGGCTACGTCCCACTTGAGTGACGCGGGATGACCGTAGAACTTCCCTTGCTCCACATGGATAAGCGCGCTGGAGCCGATGTAGTCGCCCTGTTGATCGGTTACAAACACTTCCCCGCCGGGACTTACGCCCACGCCGCACGCCTCGCGAAAGCCGCTTGCCCAAGGAATGATCTCGCCTTGGGGCGTAATTTTGATGACCCAACCCTGATACGGCCCCAGCGATAACTTTTGCTCACGGGCGACTCGCGAGAAATCTAACGGCACGCGCGGCCACAGCACATTGATTGGCCCTGCCGTGTCGGCCAGGCCAAGGGCCATTACAAAGTTGCCTTCGCTATCGCGCCGTAGACCAAACGAATGCTCGTGCCAGTTA
>CAYWIS010000219.1:0-9736 GCA_964458385.1 uncultured Pirellulaceae bacterium | reverse complement strand
TGGCGGGCGAGCAGAATCACACCCGATACCGGCCGATCCAGGCGGTGAGGAACCCCTAGATAACCGTTCCCTGTCTTACCCTCGCGCCGCTGAAGAAACCGTTTGAAACGTACTTCCAGGCTATCAACGCCGGGGGGCCCTTGCGTCAACAATCCACCGGGTTTGAGAACGGCAAAGCAAGGCCCGTCCTCATATAGCAGCTGAAAACCGAAGTCGTTTAGGTACGTCGAATTCGTCACAAAAGGTGTTTTGTTTCTAGGTTCGAAAACACAACGCAGGGTTCACCCACTCGCCGCTTCAAGCTGAGCCAATATTGGAGCGGCAGGCAATACCCGTAATCATATCTATCTCGACGTTGCTTGCGGCCCAAACTTCAGCGTAGAGAAGCGGCGCTCGATCCCTTCAACTACGGGCCAACAACATCGCAGCGAGGTTTGGTATAGAGACGCGTGAACGTTGACCAGTCCTTAATACGAGATTTATAGCGTTAGAACCCAAGAGTACTCACAAACACCCTCTGCCACTGTGTTTCCCGCTCTTTTACAGCCGACACACGACCGTTGTCGCGTTCAGGCATTCCCCCAGAAGGACTTCATTTAAGTTGACTACACCCCAAGAGAGACCTACGCTAAGGGGGGAGCGGCCTTGGAGATTCCGCCGATAGCGGGTATTTTCAATTTTGCGCCTCAATTTTGTCGGCGCCCTTTTAAAACTATCACGAGGGAGGTGGCTCATGCCGCTATTTGAAGTTGAGACGGATGCGCACATCATCATCACTTGGGCAGGTGACGAACAAAGTGCGACCCAACTAGTTAACGAAGCCTACCCCAATGATGAGATTGTGCGTTTGACGAAGCGCCCGCGTGACACGTGGGTGATTTCCAAAGGCGCGCTTGGGCTCACGGGCAAGAATGACGTTTGCGTAGTGGCGCGTGAATGCCTGGCCAAGTCGGCCGGCGACAAGGTTCACGCAATTCGCCTGTACATGCAGGAAACCGGCACCGACCTGGAGCGGGCGCGACGGGTTATCGAATCCAATATGGTCATGGGCTGGTAGGGCGTGGTGCACGTCTGTTTCTAGCGATTACATCACTTTTGCAGGCTTATGGTGGTCAGGTTGTGCGCTTGACCACCGTCTTGCGCGGCATTCTGGCAGGCATAAGGTAGAGTTTCGGTGGAGCGTGGCCCCCCGTGTACAACCACGGGCGCTCCAACGAGGCTCGTGTTGGATTTCCAGCACGGGCCTTTCTTTGTGGAGGTCCGGGGAGTCTTTTCCACCCCAAGTTGCGTTGACTTCCAGCGGCATCTTCGATTACAACCGCCCCGCTTTCGTCTCGCGTTTTTTGTAGCGCGAGCACGACATCGCGACAGGCCCGCTTGGGGCAGGCTCCCGTCGTAGCGAGTCGCAATCAAAGCGCGGCGATATGGTTACCAATCAACACTCGCTTCCGTCAGCGCCGGGGCAAACTCCGCCATTCTTTGTGCGGATAGCGGGCGCTGTGCGCGACGGAATGACCTGGATGCTAAAAACCCGACGGCGCATCCTCATTGCGGCATCGCTTATTGTCACCAGCGTCACACTCGCCTGCTTCGGTTTGCTAAGAGCGGCGCCGCAAGACGCCGCCTTGCCGACTTTCGAGCAATTGGAAGCCGCACTCCAGGACAAGGATTTCGCAGAGGCGGAACGTATCGCTCAAGTCCTCCTTGGGAGGCCGCCCGACGAAAATACCCCGCAAGGGCTATTGCTTTATGTGAAGGGGCGCCGAGTCGCTGCCGTCGCCGAAAACGCACCGGATGACGAACGCCGCCGTTTGAATCGAGTTGCCGCAGGATATTTCCGCCAAGCGCTCGATCAATGTTTGCCCGAATCGCTGTGGAAGCCGGCGGTACTGCAAGCCGCCACCTGCCAATACAATGCAGGACGTTTCTTGGCTTGCCTTCGTCTGTTGCAGCATGCGATCGAGGTTGGTCTTGAGCCCGCACCTGCCATAGATCGACTCCTCGCCAATGCCTATTGGCGTCTTCCCAACCCAGACCTCGCCAAGGCGCTAGCGCATCTCGATCGCTACCTGCAAAGTCCGTCGCTATCGCCTGCTCAACAGGAGGCAGCGATGCTCGACCGCATCGAGTTGCTGATTTCCCAGAACCGCGTCGAGGAGGCCCGCCCTACCCTTGAAGCGTTCGCCGCCAACGGAGATGCTCAGGCCCGCATTCGCCTACTTCGCGCTCTTCTTCGCTTTCAGCAGGCGATGCAATTGCGAACCGACGAGTCCGACGCCGAAAAAGCAGCTACCGATAGGCAAACCTGTCTAAACCAAGCGCGCGATCTCGCGGAACAAGTGCGTCAGAATACGCCGATCGATCAACTGGAGCGGCGCCGGGCCGACTATCTGTACGGCGTCTGTCTCCGAGAACTAGGCGACCAAGAGGGCGCCTACCAAGTATTTTCGGCAGCGCGTCGTCTTTACCATGGCCATGCAAGCGGAATGGCCGCCGGTTTGGCGGAAGCCGAATTGCTTCAGCAATTTGAGCGTCACGAGGAGGCCCTAGCGGTATTCCAGAAATTATTGGCTGAAGCGCCTCCTCCCACGGAATACAGCAATCCTTGGGTTTCACTCGACGGCTTTCGCGCGAGACTCGCAGCGGCCTATGCCCGATGGCTGGGGCAACGCCGCTTCGATGACGCCATCGCGCTTACGCGAGCCTTTCCCCCTCTCTTTCCGCGTGATCAGGCCCTACAACTACATGCCGAAGCACGCTCGGAATGGGCCAGACATTTGCTCATTGAGGCAGAGAGTCAGGACGCCGAGGAGGCTATCCTGAAAACCTCAGAGGCGCGTCGTCAATATCGACTGGCGGGCGTTCTCTTTGCGCAGACGGCGTTATTGCAAACGACGTCGCGCGATTACCCCGACCAGATTTGGCGCAGCGCCGAGAGTTACCTGCGCGGCCACGACTACCGCCATGCCGCCCGGATGTTCCGGCTCTATCTGGACCAGGATTCAAAGTCGCGACGCGCCGAAGCTCTTGTTAATCTGAGCGAATCGCTATTGGCGTTGGGCGCTGTGGAGCAATCGCTTGAGACGCTGCTTCCGGTGTTTGAGTCGCTTTCACATCACCCGGCCGCTTATCGGGCTCGAATTCTCGCAGCACAGGCGCATCGAGAAAAGGGAGACTTAGCCGCAGCGCAGTCGATTCTCCGAGAAAATCTGGAGAACGAGGCGCTCGCTCCTCAAAGTATCGAATGGCGCGATTCACAATTTCTGCTGGGTGAATTGCTCCATGACGCGGCGCGGCAGTGCGCGGTCGAAAGCCGTGTTTCCGAGTTCACGCAGAACGAGCCCCAGTCAAATCAGGCGTCACTCATCAAACTCCGTGAGTGCTTCGACTTTGCTCAAGAGGCTGCCAAGACGTTAGAAGAGGCGGTCACGCGGTATCCACAGGCGCCTCAGACCATCCGCGCGCAGTACTTGCTTGCTGAGGCATATCGGTTGGCGGCCAAGTATCCCCGCCACCGGTTACCCTCAATGACGCTCGACGCTACACGGACGGCGGTAAAGCAAGAAATGACCGACGCGTTAACGAATGCGATCACCGCCTACGAAAAGCTGATTGAACAGCTTACCGCGAGGGAGAACCGTATAGCGCCCGACGCCAAAGTGACGGAGCTAACGGAAGTGGAGCAGGCGATTTTGCGCAACGCCTACTTTGGCCGCGCTGACGCTCTTTTCGATCTCGAGCGGTACGAGGAAGCAATCCGCGCCTATACCATGGCGGCCAATCGTTATCAGAATGAACCTGCCGCACTCGAAGCGTTCGTGCAGATTGCGGGCTGCCACCGGCGACTGAACCGCACCGCCGAAGCAATCGACGTTCTCGAGCATGCCCAGGCTGTACTCGACCGGTTATCGCCCGACGCCGATTTTGAACGCACGACGCGCTATGGCCGGAAACAATGGGAACAGTTGTTGACCTTATTGGCCGCCGAATGACGGAAATCCCTATTCGAACATGAACAACGATCTGGACACGGACGTCCTATTGGCCTTGGTGATGCGCAAGCGGAAGGTGCTGTTGCAGCTTCGCGAATTGACGTCGCGCCAGCCAGCGCTGATTGCCGATGGCGATCTGCCGACGCTCCTTCGTGTCTTCTCGGCGAAACAGCAACTGCTCGAAGAAGTACATCGAATCGATCGCCAGTTAGAGCCATTTCGCCAACAACGTCCCGAAGATCGCGATTGGCGCTCCACCGAAGTTCGCGATCAATGCCGCGCAGCGGCCGACGATTGTCGGCGGCTGGTCGAAGAACTGAAGGCGACCGAGCTGCGAGATCGGAACCAACTGAGCGAGCACTGGCAAGCGACGACCAAACAGTTGGAAGGCGCTCATGCAGCCGCAGAGGCCCGCGAGGCCTATCGGCCCGAGGTCGCGTCCGTAGGATTCGATTTGTCATCCGACTCTTGACGCAAACTACATCATTTCCAGGATGGGAGATCACGCCATCGTCACGAATACATTAATGCAGGATGTCGCCAAGTCGGATATCGATTTGGCGACTTCACCATTGGATCACAACGCCTGGTCGAGGGACTTGCCAAATTCCTCCGAGTCCGCAGAAGAAACACCCTCGTTGGCAGCAATACTTGCGGCATGGGATGAGGCGACGGAGCGGCTCCATCGTTCGCACGAAACGCTGCGAGAAGAAGTGCGGCGGTTATCGGACGAACTAGCGGCGAAGAACCGCGAGCTAGCGCACAAGAACCGATTGGCCGATTTGGGGCAAATGGCGTCGCACGTAGCCCACGAAGTGCGCAATAACCTCATGCCCATGACGTTATATACGAGTCTATTGCGGCGTCGCGTAGCCGACGACCAAGGAGCAATTTCGATCCTTGATAAACTCGAGTCTGGTTTGACTGCATTGGAGGCGACCGTGAACGATTTGTTAAGCTTTACGCGAGACCGTGACCCGCAATGGCGCGCATTCAATCTTCGCGATCTCGTGTATGACGTGTGTGAGTCCCTGCGTCCGCAGTTCGACGCCCAAGGCGTAACGGTCGAGCTCGACGCTCCTCATGGTCAAATGAGCCTTGCCGACCCGGATTTACTTCGACGGGCAATTTTAAACCTGGTGCTGAACGCACTGGACGCTATGCCCGATGGCGGCCAACTTGTTGTGACCGCGTGCAACGGCCCCGAGGGCGTCGAGCTGGAAGTCGCCGACAGCGGCCCGGGCGTCGCACCACAGGACTGCGAACGCATTTTCGAACCGTTCTATACCACGAAATGCGGAGGCACCGGACTGGGGCTAGCCATCGTAGCGCGCATCGCCGAAGCCCATGGCGGCCGCGTTTGGGTGCGCAACTGCCCCGAGGGAGGCGCCGCCTTCACCATCGAGATTCCACGCCCTGCATTCTGTAACGCCGCTTAACTGATCGCCTGTTCGCATTCCCATGGTTGCATCAACAGCTCCGACAACGACCGGTCGAGTGCTGGTTGTGGACGATCACGCCAGCGCTCGTGAAGCGATGGCCGACATTTTGCGCTGCGCAGGCCACGAGGTGCGCTGCGCCGCCAGCGCCGCGGAAGCGCTGCGCCGGCTGGAGAAGGACTCGTTTGATGTAATCCTAACCGACCTGCAAATGCCTGGTATGGACGGGCTCGAGTTGCTCCGGATCTTGGGTGAACGCCGCGAAGACACGCAGGTCGCAATGATCACCGCCCACGCCAGCGTTTCATCAGCCGTTGAAGCGATGCGGCGAGGGGCTTTTGACTACATCGAAAAACCGTTCAAGGTTGATCAATTGGAGCAGCTCGTCGCCCGCGCGCTGCAGCAAGCGAATAGCTCGCGCCGGGTTGAAGTCTGCGCGTCAGACTCCGACGGTGGGCCCGCCTTAATCGGGTCCAGTCTCGCAATGCGGCGACTCCGCGAACGCATCGCCCAAGTTGCCCCGACCGACGAAACTGTGTTAATCGTTGGCGAGAGTGGAACCGGCAAAGAATTGGTCGCGCGCGCCATACACTCGGCCAGCCGCCGTGCGGGAAAGAGCTTTGTTGGGGTGAATTGTCCTGCGCTGTCCCCCAACCTGATGGAAAGCGAGTTATTCGGCCATGTTCGCGGCGCCTTCACCACGGCCGACGCTCCGCGGATCGGGCGATTTGAACTCGCCGAAGGCGGCACATTGTTTCTCGACGAAGTCACCGAAATTGAGCTGCCGCTTCAAGCGAAGCTGCTACGAGTGCTTCAAGAGCGCACCTACGAGCGCGTGGGGGAAAGCGAGACGCGTATTGCCAACGTCCGTGTACTTGCGGCGAGCAACCGCGATTTGCGCGAGGAAATCGCGGCGCGACGGTTTCGCGAAGATCTGTACTTCCGCTTGGCGGTTGTGCCAATTTGCACACCGCCCCTTCGGGAGCGATTGGAAGACATTCCCGAATTAATGGCGTATTTTCTTGATCGCGCCGCACAACGCGTTGGACAACCGCCACGCGAGTTAAATTCCGCCGCGCTCGATTTGTTAACGAACTACTCGTGGCCAGGGAATGTGCGCGAACTGGAGAATTTAGCAACTCGGGCAACCATCTTGGGCGACAAGCCAATCATCGACGCCGACGACCTCCGGCCATGGCTTATTGGCCCAACGTCGCCCGTAGGTGACGCGTCCCTTCCCACGGGGCTTAGCCTTCAAGAGATGGAGCGACGGCTAATCGAAGCCACCCTCGAGCGGTTTGATGGGCACCGCGGACAAACGGCGCAGGCCCTGGGCATCGGCGTCCGCACTTTGGCCAACAAGTTGCGCAGTTACGGCTACGGACCGCGTGAAAAGACGGTTCGCAAATCGGCATAGCATCAAGCGGGGGTTTTCGTTATTTACTCCCCCCAGCCGATTGCGCGCCGCAGAGAGAGATTAGCGAATCTCTTGATCAGCGCCGTTGTTCGCCGTTTTCGGAATAGCCGTCATGTTCGCAAACATCTTCGACAGGACGACCATTCCGGTATTGCAGGAAGTCGTCTATTTCTCGCAGGCCCGGCATGAGGTGCTGGCTGGTAATATCGCCAACATCGACACTCCAGGGTACAAAACCGCAGATCTTTCTCCGGAAATTTTTCAACAAAAACTGCGTGAGGCGATCGCTCAGCGTCAAGCAGGCCGGACGAATGCGTCGAGCGCAGAGCCGATTGCCGAGCAACCGCCTCTGCGACACGTGCGCGAGTCGATGCGTTCGATCTTGCGGCATGACGAAAGCGATGTCGGATTAGAGCAGCAAGTATTGGCCCTAACTGAAAACCAACTCACCCACAACATCGCCATTGCGTTGATGAACAGCCAGTTCCGCCTGTTGGAAACGGCCATTAGTGAGCGAATCACCTAACACGTCCGAACCTCCCCGTCCTAACTAACTTATGTTTGCTTCTCTCGATATCAGTGGCAGCGCCCTAACAGCGCAGCGGATGCGGCTCGATACGATCTCGGGCAACATCGCGAATATTTCGACCACGCACAACGAGCGAGGCGAGCCCGAACCGTACAAGCCGCGTTATGTGGTGTTCCAGGCCGATACGGCCAACGCGACCCGATATGGCGCCATGGGGGTGAAAGTTGCTTCCGTTGAGGTCGAAGACGTCGAACCGCTCTACAAGTTCGAACCCAACAACCCTCTTGCCATTCAAGAAGGGCCGCGAAAAGGCTATGTCGCGTATCCCAATCTGAACCTGACCGCCGAATTTGTGGACGCACTCGAGGCGACACGCGCCTACGAGGCGAACGTGGGGGTCATCGAGTCGACAAAAAATATGGCGGCGCAAACGCTGAGAATCCTGGGTTGATTTTCAGGAGTGATCATCTCTCTTCCGTAAGACACACGCCTTGAAGCCATGGTTCCGCTTCCCAGCGTCCAATACGGGGCAGTTGCTCCGCCACCTTCCGCTGCCAGCGCGGCGAAGTCCGCCGATCCGCAATCGTTCGCCCGGTTCATGCTCGAAGCGATTGACGAGGTCAACGCGATGCAGCAAAACGCGGATCGGGCTGTCGAGCAGTTGATGACTGGGGAGGACGTGAACTTCGCCGAGGTCTTCACCTCGGTCCAGAAAGCCGACATGTCATTTCGCATGCTACTGCAAATTCGCAACAAAATGCTGCAAGCCTACGAAGAGATCAAAGACATCCGGATTTGAATTCAACACCTTGGGGCGGGGGTTCAGTTGAACCACGGATGGTCATTCCGTCTCCATTGCCCTTGCAATTAACTTGCCAGTTACGAAAAACGCCGCACCCACCAGCAATGCGGCCTATGGGGTAGACGCCGGGAGCGCCAGGGATGGATCTAATTAACAAGGCCTATCAACCGATTCGCGAGGTTTTCCTTGCCATGTCGGTCGGCGGCCGAATTACCGCAGGACTACTCCTGACGGCGATCGTGGTGGGCCTGGCGTTCCTGACGACGAACGCCGCCTCGGAGCCGGACGAGTACCTGTTGAGCGGGCAGCCGTTCTCCCAAACGGAACTGGCGAAAATGGAGGCCGCGTTCGCCAAGGCGAACCTCAATGGCTACGAGATTGTGGCCGACCGCGTGCGTATTCCGCGTGGACAAAAGGCAGCCTACGTTGCCGCACTAGTGGACGGCGATGCGTTGCCGCCGAATCCCGCGACGTTCATGGATCTCGCTACCTCAGACGCCAACCCTTTTGAATCCAAGCAGCAGCGAGAAGCCAAGCTCAAACACGCTCGCGAAAAACAACTCTCGCATGTCGTTTCGCATATGAACGGCATTCGCACGGCCACCGTCACCTACGACGAGCAGGAGAAAGGAGGCTTTCCTCGTCGTGTTGAAAAGACAGCCGTCGCGGCCGTGTGGTCGGAAAGCAGCAATGGCCTGGACGAAAAACAGGTGCGTTCGATTCGCGACTTCGTGGCCGGCTCCATCGCGGGTCTCAGTCGCGAAAATGTCACGGTGATCGACCAGACCTTGGGAATCTCCTACGCGGGTGGAGAAGGTGGGTTCCACTCGATCGCTGACGATCCTTACGCTGCGCGCAAGCGGCGGTACGAAGAAGAGTGGCGTCAGAAGATTCAGCAGACTTTATCGATGATCCCCGGTGTGATTGTCGGCGTGAATGTCGAACTTGATCCGGAGCTGATCCACGATAAAGCAAGCGTCGAGTACGACCCGAAAAAAACTGCCGCTGTCGCAGTGAAAGAGAATCGCAAATCGGCGTCCTCCAACGCGCCAGCGCCCGGAGGCCGACCAGGAGCAGTCCCCAACGGAGTTACGGCCAACATCGGCGCCGTCGTCAGTCAAATCGAAGGTGCTCAGACGGAAAGTGAAGAATCGGGTTCTGAGCAATTCAATTCGGTATCGCGCAGCGAAACGCGCGGAAGCAAGGCCGCCTACGTGCCCACCGTAGTTAAAGCGTCGATTCGCGTTCCTCAAAGTTACTTTGCCAAGATCTGGCGAGAAATGAATCCGCCGACCGAGGGCCAAGGAACGCCCCAGCCAACGCCCGCGCAATTGCAGGAAGTCGAAGCGCAAGTCAAGGCGTCGATTGAGCAAGCTGTGGTGGCCCTGCTTTTGAAGCAAGAGGCGGGCGCCGACCCCTATACGGCGGTCACCGTCACGACATATCAGGACTTGAGTACGCCAGCTCCTGAAGAACCCACTCGTGCCGCCCAAACTGCAACATGGCTGGCTGCCAACTGGGAAACATTGGGCATGGTGCTTTTGGGTTTGATGAGCT
>CAYWIS010000218.1:8514-9742 GCA_964458385.1 uncultured Pirellulaceae bacterium | reverse complement strand
AAGTACGCCACCAGCGCTCACCGCTACCGCAACGAGGAAGAGTACCGCAAGTGGTGGCAAAGCGAAGATTGGCGCAAGTGGTCGCAAGCCATGGCGCCGGTGGTGAATGCCCGTCGCCGCGCTTTGCAGCTTCTGGGAGACAAAGAGGCGGTGCGGATTCTCTTTGAAACCGTAGCCCCCCGCTTTATCGATCGCAACGGCGGCTACACGCGGGTGCTGCGTCTTGCCAAACCGCGCCTTGGCGACGCCGGCGAGCGAGCAATCTTAGAGTTTGTGGGAGTTCGCGACCGCGTGATCGAGCGCAGCGCGCGCCCCGCTTTTGCTGAAGAGGATAGTGGCGGCAACGGCGAAACTGCCTCAACGCAACCTGCCGCTGAGTCGCAAGAGCCTGCTGAACAAACCTCGAATCAGCCCGAATCAGCCGAGGCCAAGACGAACGAGTAATCGGGTGGACAACGAGGTCCATGCCTCCCTCTCGCCGACGTGTACCCCCCGGCCCGTCGGCCGGGTTTGATTTCACGGCGCATATGCGCAGCCTCTGCGTCGACATTACGCAGAGGCTGCCCGAGATGCGGCATATCGACATGTTGCGCGTGGCCGTCTGCTTTGCCCAGGCCCGCAAAACCGTAGCGCACGGTCTTTACGCCACACTTACCCCGCTTCGCTTTGAAGGGGGCGCCGCCGTGCAACGCCGCTATCGGCGTAATTACGCTATCCAGCGCGTGTTTGACGACGCTGGATGCGAAATGCTCTACGTGCTGAAGTTCTACTTGCCGCGGTTTCTTGATACTTCGTTTGAAGAGAAACTGACCACGGTTTTTCACGAACTATGGCACATTAGCCCCGACTTCAACGGCGATCTCCGACGTCACGAGGGGCGCTGCTACGCCCATACTCACTCGCAGAAGGAGTATGACGAGCAAATGGTGCGGTTTTGGCGCAAGTGGCTTGCGCTGGATCCGCCGCCGCACCTGTACGATTTCTTGCGACTTCGATTCCGCGAACTCGAAGCAACGCACGGCGCCATTTATGGCCTCAAACTGCCGCAGCCTAAGCTGATACCTGTTGATTGAGTTGCGTCGCTTAGCGCTCGCGTAACTAGGAGCGGCCTCGCCCACGGCTACAGTTGGAAGGCCATGCGGACGTACGGGCCGTTGCTGCGGGAGCCGGGCGTCGCCCGCATCCTCGTCGCGCCAGACGTCGCGCGCTTCCCCGGCGGGATGCTCTC
>CAYWIS010000218.1:0-8504 GCA_964458385.1 uncultured Pirellulaceae bacterium | reverse complement strand
CTCGCCCTCGGCTACACGGATAGAGCTTTTAGTACGTGGCCGCTCCTGTGTACCCCCCTCGTCCTGGGGCCGACTCCGTCGAAATACGCCGCACATAGTCCGCGTAGCCCACTTCTCGGCGACCGCGGGCTGTTCCCGCATCGTGTGCATGTGCTCGAAGATTCCGAGACCAACATCAACTGCAAATCGTGGCTGTGCGGCCTCGTGGGAACACGAAGTACGCCGCCAAGACCGCCCCGAACGTTGCCCAATTGTCGCGATTGTCGGGCCGTCGAGTCCCAAGATTTCGATGATCTTATGGAGGACGGCCTGGCCACTTACAAAGCAGTCGTCTTCAATCCAGTCTCCGTGCCCGCCGATGAGCCCCGCCACCCGCCTCGGTTTTCGCTACTGGGGCCGCGGCGCCGATTCCCTACGCGTGCAAACCTATGGCCTAATGGGCAAGTACCACCGCGGTCTCATACGGGAACATCTACCACAAGCAGCGTGGCGAAGGGCGACGGCTGCCATGCCCCAGTCACGGCGGCCCGATGGTACTGGCGGCCCCCGTCCGCGAACGAGCGGAGTGACGACCTTCAGTTTTACGTTCCGGTCGAAGCAGAGTTAATGATCGACGATAACGTGTTCTTTGACGCCGGCGCCAACGAGACCGCGGGCTTCCATCCCTCGTCGACCAATCTTCACCGCTTGGTTCGACACGGGCGAGCAGGGCAAGGATTGGCCCGACGATTTTGAGGTTGCACCCCGCGTTGCGCCGCCTACCTAGGATGCAGCAAGATCGGTAACGCCCCCTGCAGCGAACACGCCGTGGCTCTGCATTACCACATGCGAGGCGCCCGCCTTTTGCGAGAACGGACTGCCTGCGATTTCGCTACCATGCGACGCAAGCAAAAACGTTCGCCGTGAAACTAGCAAATCGCCAAACCGGCGTGTCGTGGATTGCGGAAGTGGCGAACGTGGAGTCAACCGTTGGCTCGGAAACTACGGTTGAGCGGAAAACGCAGTCCGGCGCCACAGCGGACGAGACACGTTTTCTCCTCCCGCCCCACGCCGAATTGCGGGTGGCCGATCTCGTCGTCTACGAACCGTTAGGCTGCCTGTGGCACAGCGCACAGCCAACTGCGATTGACCTAAAGAGAAACTCAGGCGGGGCAACGAGCGGTCCTTCATGCGACCGCCGCAATAGCAGCGCACCAAAACTCAGAGATGCGGGGCACTCCGCCAAGAAAGCCCACGGAGCTTCGGTGCAACGCGGGCGGCAGCAGATCGCGTAAGACAACAAAGAGCCAGTTAGCGGCGTTTGAATAACTTCTTTAGCGTTTCCGAAGCCGCTTCGCGAGAACTTGACGCTTGCCGTAGATCGATCTTGGGTAACTTCCCCGGATTCTTAAGATCGGGCAGCTTCCGTTTCGGTTTCCCGTCGGTCCCCTCGGCGATTGTCTCGCTTGTGGCTTCTCCTGCCAGCGTTTCACTCGTATCGGGCTCTGGCTCAACGCGGCCGGTATCGTCAAGTTTGAATTGCCGCGTTTCAGGAAGGGTCGTCCGACGCAAACGGTCGAGTTCGTCTCCCTCGTCCAGCCACGACGTAATATCCGAATCAATATCTCTGCTTTGGGAGTCGTCGGCCGTGCGCGCCGCAACATCCTTCACCGACTGCACTTTCGGACGCTTCGAGGCGCCCAACGTATGGTCAATAATGACCTCAAACTCCAGCGGCCCCACTACCAGGACATCGCCCGTCTGGAGAGCCCTTTGACTTTCGATCGTCTCTCCGTTGACTTGCGTGCCGTTCTTGCTTTTCAGGTCGCGTACCGCCACTTGCGACTCTCCTACAAGGATAGCGCAGTGACGGCGACTGATCATGTCGCTCTTTGCTTTAAGATGACACCCTTCGCCGCGGCCAATGATGAAGTGAGGGCCTTGGATAACTAGCTCCCGACCGGCGTTGGAGCCATGTCGTACTCGAAGTTTAACTTTCATGCGTGCCTCGAGTTTCCAAGTCCGCCTGCGACCGTCCAACGGCCCTTCAAAGACGACTTGGAGTTACGAAGGAAAAGGGGCGAAAAGTAGGTGCTCACACGTCACGCTAACCGCCAAAGAAGGCCACCTTGGGTCGAGCGTGAAATCCCGCCAGTTGCGTTGCGCCCCTTTTCAACAACGTCCAAAAGGTCGGTCGAAATCAAATAAACGCGCCGATGTCGCGCTATTTTACCGGAGACGCAACAGTCACTTGGTGAATTTCTTGAGCAGCCAGCGTCTCAGCGCCCGGGTTGCCGAAATCTTGGCAAACCCCACCTTCTTTAAGGTATCAAAACCCCGAAGCAGAAAAAATTACCCTTTTTGGGGTGAAGTCCTTAGCGCTTATGGAGCCACGTCGCGTGACCATGTTTCTGTTGCAAGAGCCGTGTGGCTAGGTCCTTCTCCTCATCCGTCAGACGGTCGGGCCGAAAGGTCACTTCCAGACAATGCGATAAGTTGTCCAACCAGCAACGCAGCAGCCCCTCTTCCTCGATCTGTTCATCCGCAAGGTCTTGCACGCCAAGCACTTCTGGCGCAAACTCCGACCGACGTAGCACGAAGCTCCCGTGCTGCAGCACCGCCTGCCTTCGGCGCCGTTGAGCACTTCCCGCGACTTTGCGCTCGCCAACGACAACATCCCCGTCGGCGCGCCGCAGAAAACAAAGAAACGGCTCAGGGCCCTTCGTGACCGACTCTGCGGCTTCCCGCATTCTTGCAGAAATTCCAAAATTCCCCAGCGTTTCGACGATCGAGCCGTGAATTTTGTGGTATAGGCCGCGCACGTCGGCTGCCATCCTGTCGGCAATTGGCGCGGTAAAGCTATAAGTCAACTCTCGATCGTGCAGAATTGCCCCTCCGCCGGAGGAACGGCGAACCACCGGGCAATCCAAGCTCGAAGGGTGCTGTTGGCGTTCGCCGTAGTCTTGAAAATACCCCAGAGAAAGCGTTGGCTCGCTCCACCGGTAGATTCGCAAGGTGGGCGTCTGCCCGTGCGCTGCCGACTCCAGCAACGCCTCGTCAACCGCCATATTCCAAGCGCCGGGCAAGGGTTCGTCCAGAATTAACCGCATCGCTATTCGTTGGTCCACCGGAGTCGTGGCTTCTTGGCGGCTTGCACCTCGTCGGGCCGGCTAATGATGGTGGAGTGGGGCGCGTCGTGCAGCATCTCGCCCGTTTCGCCGGTAATGTGGAAAAGGGCTTGGGCAAAGGCGTCGAGCGTTTCTTTGCTTTCGGTTTCCGTCGGCTCGATCATCATGGACTCGGGCACCGTCAACGGAAAGTACACCGTGGGGGCATGAAACCCGAAGTCCAACAAACGCTTGGCCACATCCATGGCCGAAATGCCCTTTTCCTTCTTCAACTTCGACGCGGTCGCCACGAACTCATGCATGCAGCGATTGCCGTGCGGCGTCGGCAGAAAATGCCGCACTTTGCTCAGCAGGTAGTTGGCGTTCAGGACCGCGTTTTCCGAAACGCGCCGCAATCCTTCGGCGCCATGCGTCCGAATGTACGCATACGCGCGAATCAACACCCCAACATTCCCGAAGAAGGACCGAACCCGACCAATGGACTTCGGACGGTCGTAATCAAGCCGGTACGTTTCGCCGTCTTTGACCACCACGGGACAGGGCAAGTAGGGCGTCAGGCGCTCTGCAACACAAATGGGCCCCGCCCCCGGACCGCCGCCGCCATGCGGCCCACTAAAGGTCTTATGCGGGTTAAAGTGCATCATATCCGCCCCGAAGTCGCCCGGCCGTGCTTTGCCCAAGATGGCGTTCATGTTCGCGCCGTCGAGGTAGATAAGCCCGCCGACCTCGTGCACCAACTCGGCAATTTGTCCGACCTGCGGATCAAACAATCCCAAGGTGTTGGGATTGGTGATCATGAAAACCGCAACACGATCGCTGAGCTTGGCCTTCAAGTCATCCATGTCGACCAACCCGTGAGCATTGCTCTTAATGGTCACGGCGTCAAAGCCAGCCATCGCAGCGCTTGCGGGATTGGTGCCATGCGCGCTATCGGGCGTAAGCACGACCGTCCGCTTCTCTCCGCGATCGCGAAAATGCGCCGCCGCGACCATCAGAGCCGTCAGTTCGCCATGCGCGCCGGCGGCGGGTTGGAGCGAAACACCGGGCAGCCCCGCAATTTCCGCCAGCATGCCCTGCAAATCGTAGAGCAGGCGCAGCAGCCCCTGGACGGTTTCATCGGGCTGCAACGGGTGGACATCGAGAAACCCCGGAAGCGACGCCAGCCGTTCGTTCCGCTTGGGGTTGTACTTCATGGTACAGGAGCCCAGCGGATAGAAGTGCGTGTCGACCGACATGTTCAAAGTCGACAGGTTCGTAAAATGCCGCACGACATCGGGCTCCGCCAGTTCCGGCAAGGGCGGCGGCGCATCGGCCAACGCATCGGCGGGCAGAAGTTCGATCAGCGGCCGATCAGGGGTATCAGGAGCCGGAAACTGCACGCCCCGCCGTCCGGGCCGAGAAAGCTCAAAAATCAGTTGGGTAGCAAGCGAATTCCGCGACATGAGTAATCAAGAAAGCAAGAGCGACGACAGCGGCAAGGCGCCAGAAGCGGCGGCGAAGCCCCGAATCCCGCCAAAACAACCCTTGTTATCCTACCCCCTTGCCCCTCACTTCGTAAACGCGACTTAAGGTCGCTCGCCGCCGCTTTTCTTGGCCGCAACGCCCCCCAACCGCTCCTTGCGACAAGCCGCGCCTTCCGCGCAAAAAAAGCCGCTGAGCGTCATGCATGGCCTGCGTTATTGTGAGCCGGCCCGCCAACAAAAAAGCCCGCGCTTGCGCGGGCTGAATTTCCACAACGAACGGCAGCAGCGACCGCTACTTCTTGGCCGCCTTGCCTTCGTCCTTCTTGGCCGCGGCCTTGAGCTCCTCTTCGCTCGTAACCGTCGGCACGACCCAAACCTTCAACTCGGCCTCGACCTGCGGGTGCAGTTGAATCTTGACCGTGTAAAGCCCCAACTCCTTGAGGGGACCTTCCAACCGCACCTGGTCGTTGGTAATGCTGAAGTTGTTCTGCTTGAGGGCCGCGACAATCTCCGAAGCCCCGACGCTGCCGTACAGGTGCCCTTCGTCGTTGGCGTTGGCCTCGATCGTCAGGCTTTGCCGCTCCAACTCTTTGGCCAAAGCCCGCAGGTCCGCCAAGCGAGATTTCTCAATCTCGGCGAGGCGAGCCTTGTGTTTCTCGATCATCCGCAAATGATGATCCGAAGCGATCGTCGCCAACCCTTGGGGAAGCAGGTAATTGTAGGCGTAGCCCGGTCGCACCTCGACCACGTCGCCCTGCTTGCCAAGGTGACTGACCGACTGAATCAAGAGCAATTGGATTCCGCCATTGGCGCCACGCGGCAATCGCTTAAACCGCGGCTTCTTCTTCGTTTTGGTATTGGCCATGACAATGATTCCGTCGTGAATTGTAGGGATGGGTTAAAAGGGGATATCGTCGTCGGGAGGACCAGAACGGCTGGATGGGCCGGGGGCGGGACCTTCGTCAAGTTGGCTATACTCGGACTCATCGTATTGCGGCCGTGACGGGGCCGACTTGGCGCCACGTCCACTGCCGGCGGCGCCGCCATCGCCCCGCCCGCCAAGCAGTTGCATTTTCTCACACACCACTCGAAGCTTGGACCGTTTCTGCCCGTCCGCCTCCCAGCGATCGAGCTTCAGCCGGCCTTCGATGAAAATCGGCGAGCCTTTGCTGAGGTACTCACTGGCCACTTCCGCCGTGCGCCCCCACAAGGTGACATCGACAAAGGTGGTTTCATCCACCCATTCCCCCGAGGGAGCCTTCCGCCGGTCGTTCACCGCGACGGTAATATCGGTTACCGCGGTGTTGCTGGGCGTATACCGCAGGTCAATATCAGCGGTAATGTTCCCGATGAGGATCACCCGATTGTAGCTGGCCGACATGGCGAACTCCTGACGACAAGGCATTGAGGGGGCGAAGCAACCTCGCTTGTGTAATGAACAAGCGTATCCTACCACACCTCAGATTAGCAATTGTTGAAGGCGCTCACAAGCGCTGCGCCGCTACTGCGCCGCACCTTCGCCCGCCGCCACCGGCTCTTCAGCAGCCTCTTCGGCCGGCTCCTCTTCCAGAGTCTGGCCCGAAGCATGCGCCACCAGCGCGTCCACCAACCGCGGATCAACGCGCAAAGCCAAGTGGCGCAGAACGTTCTCGTTCAACTGGCACGCCCGGTTAAACTCTTTGATCCGGAGGCTGTCGGCCCGGAAGTACGTGAGCCAATAAACTCCCTTCTTATGTCCCTTAATCGGGTACGCAAGCTTCTGCTCGGCCCACAAGCGAGAGACCAGGATTTCGCCCCCGATGCCCTGAATCAATTCGTTGATCTGCGTGGGTACGCCATGCGGATCGCGGGCGTATCGGTTCGAATCGAGCAAAAACAAGCATTCATAAACATTGGCCGCCAAGGGAATTCTCCTTATGCAACGAATATTCGCAAGAACTGTGGTGTGTTTCGACTGAAAACGGCGGGAAACGCGCTCATCCCGCATTGAATCGGTTCATACAGGCCTCCACGCCTTCCGTCACCCACAGGGCGGCGGCGTCCGCGGCGCGGGAAATGGCCTCTTTGATAATCTCCGCCTCGGCGGCGGTGAATTTGCTCAGCACAAAATCTGCGGCGGTGCGGTGCTCATCGGGTGCGCCAATACCGATCCGCAAGCGGGCCACTTCGTCGCTACCCAAGCGACGAATGATATCATCCAGACCCTTTTGGCCGCCAGCCGACCCCTTGCGCCGAACTCGCAATTTGCCCAGCGGAAGGTTTAGGTCGTCGCAAATGACCAGAATGTCGTCATTTGCAAGTTTATAAAAATCACGGGCGGGCTGAACACTCGCCCCACTTAGGTTCATGTAGGTATGCGGGGCCAGGAGGAGCACCTTCTCTCCCCCAATGACCGCCTCCACCACCTCGCCTTGAAACTTGCTGCGCGGCGGCATTTGGCCATATCGCCGGCCCAATTCGGCAAGTACGTCAAAACCGACATTATGCCGCGTGCCGACATACTTTCGGCCGGGATTCCCCAAACCGACAATCAACTTCATGCCGCCCGCCTTGCCAGCCTACTTGACCTCCTCTTCGGTCTCTTCCTTCTTCCTGCCGATCACCTCGGGCTCGGCCGACTCGCCAGCAGCCGCTTCTTCCAAAGGCGCGGCGACACGGGCCGCATCGACGCAATGCACCACCACCGCCTCGGCGGGAGTAATGAGCGAGGCCCCTTCGGGCAACTTCAACTGCCCGGCGGTAATTTCGCCGTGCAGATGCAAATCATTTACGCTCACTTCAAACACATCAGGAATGGACTCGACGGGGCACAAAATCTCCACCTCGTGGAGGATCTGCTGCACAACGCCACCTTCCTTGGCCCCCGGCGCGTCCCCCTTGAGGACAATCTCAACGACCGCCTCGTGCTTTTCGCCCTTGCGCACGCGGTAAAGGTCGGCATGCAGAATTTCCACGCCGTAAGTGTCCCACTGAACCGCCTGAATAAGGGCGCTCTCGTTCACCCCGCCTTCCAGGTTCACCAAATGGGCATGATGCCGAACCGCGGCTTCCAATTCGTCGTGAGGAATAGAAAGAGCAATGTTTTCTTCGCCGTGCCCATACAACACGGCAGGAATACGCCCTGCCTGGCGCAGCTTCCGCGAGGCCCGGCTGCCGCGTTGCTGGCGCACTTCTACATGGAGTACGTCGGACATCGAACAATCCTTCAGCGTTTGTCTACAGGGGAAACTCAGTATTTTGCCACAAACCCGCCATATTACAAGCCCAAACCGCCCTGCGGCGTTGTCGAAAACCGCGGTAGCGATTACGTTGAAGGGAGGCAGCAACTAGTCACTTAACTTCGAACCCCATATGGCGAAAACGCGATCCAAAGTGCTTGAATACGTGGAACCGATCGGGGCGCGAGTCTTGGTGCGCAAGGATGACCCGAAGAGAGAAACCAAAGGGGGGATTGTCCTTCCGGATCAGTCGGAGATCCCGACCATCACGGGAAGAATTGTAGCGATTTCGGCCCAGGTGGAGAACGACCCGGACATTCCCTTGCGCCAGTACGACAAGATTCTGTTTCACCCCAAGAACGCGATCCCTGTGGATTTCGAATCAGACAATCAGCTTTTCGTCATTCCCGCCGAGGATGTCGTTGCCGTTTTCCGCCGCGACAAACCGCCGGAAGATATCGAATAGTCGTCCTTCGCGTGGCGGATCCCAAGGAGAATTCTTGGCGGCGCGCCTGCCGTCCCGCGTCGCCCGCCCCCTTCTGCCTGTAAGCTCCCTCAAATCCTGGCATGTCGGCGTGAGGTGGGCTTGCAATTTTTCCTCCGAGCCATAGACTTAAAACACCTGGGCCGCACAGCGGCGCCAACCGAAACTCATTCACCCTGCACCCCTAGCTCAACTGGATAGAGCATCGGTCTACGGAACCGAAGGTTAGAGG
>CAYWIS010000217.1:0-9802 GCA_964458385.1 uncultured Pirellulaceae bacterium | reverse complement strand
CTGCTCAGTAGTCGCCACTTAAACGAGCCCTCAGGAGCCGCACGGCGTTTTGCCTCACGCGGCTCTTGCTGTTTCTTGGCCCCGCGTGGTCGGCAAGCAGCCTCGCCGCTGTTTGCCGTTAATCTTTGCTTGCGTGCGTCAAAACCCGGCCAAAACACGGGTTAGAGCACTGGTAGTTGGGGCTTGGGTGGGTTGCGCCGCACCTGGTCGGCCTGCACTTTCGCCAACTGATAGGCGATCTTCTCCAGGGGCGCCGCCGCGGTCGGATCATCAAACACGGCGCCCATCCGGCCGGCGTCACCTTGTTCGCGAATGTTCATTACGATGGGCACTTCGCCCAGGAAGGGCACGCCTAATTCTTCGGCCTTTTGCCGGGCGCCGCCATGCCCAAAGATGTCGAACCGTTGACCGCCGCCCGGCACGACAAAGCCGCTCATGTTTTCAACCATTCCCAGGATGGGAATCTTGACGGTGTGGAGCATGTTGATCGCCTTCTCGGCGTCTAGCAGGGCGACTTCCTGCGGCGTGCAGACGACTACGGCCCCCGTTGCGGGAATCAATTGCGAGAGCGACAACGGCACATCGCCCGTCCCCGGCGGCATGTCGATGAAAAGGTAATCCAATTCTCCCCAGGCCGTGTCGCGTAGCATTTGCGTTAAGTATTGGTGCAGCATCGGGCCCCGCCACACAACGGCTTGACCGCGCGGTACGAGCAAGCCCATCGACATTACTTGAATGCCATCGCGCTCCAACGGCACGATCATCTTGTGCTCATTAACTTCGGGCCGATCGTGCAGGCCCAATAAATGCGGGATGCTGGGGCCATACACGTCGGCGTCCAAAAGCCCGACGCGGCAGCCGAACCGTCGCATGGCGTAGGCCAACGCCGCCGAGATGGTGCTTTTGCCTACGCCGCCTTTGCCCGACCCTACGGCGATGATGCTCTTGATGCGCACGCCGAGTGGACCGAGGGGAGTAGGCGGCCGATGATGCTCAGCCAGATTGACTTGCACCTCTTGGACCGAGGGAAACTTCCGCCGCAGCAGATCTTGAGTTTCCTCGACCACATCCCGGCGCAGCGGGGCCGAATGGGAGGTTAACTCCAGTGTGAGCGTAATCCGGCCAGCGGTTTCGTCCACTTGGAGGTCGCGCACCTGTCCCAGAGTCACCACGTCGCGTCCCGTTTCGGGATCTCGCAAGTCGTGCAGCGCAGCTTTCAACTGATCGAGAGAAGGCAAAGTCATTGCTTATTCCATGTTTTCGAAACGAACAAATGTCAGCACACTCAACGCGGCGCGCTGGGGTCAGATTCCGCCGACCGCCGATTGCGGTTCGCCGCGGCCCAACGTTTCCAGGGCATACGATTCCACACGTGTTCTTGCACGCTTAGTTCGTCAGGCGGGCAATTCAAGCAGTGGCGCCTTGCCATACGCACAAGCGGGGCCAACTCGCGTGGTGAGAACACCGCCGCGATTGCGCCCGCTTCACGCACCTCCCATGCGTACTCTTGCATCGAGCGTGGCCCGACCACCGCGACACGCACGGCGGGATACTCACGGTTGACCCGTTCAATCCACACAACCGCTTGGGCCAAATTCGCGGCGGTTACTTCTACGAAGGTGAAGCTGGCCGGACAAAGGGCAAGCTCACGCTGACAATCGGCCAAACTACGGGTCTCGTAAAGACGAAAGGAGTAATCGCCCAGGGTGCGGCGGAGCGCCACGGCCCAGCGTCCCGTTTGTTCGCACACCAACCAGCGTGTAGACGCCATTGCACCCCGCCTTTCCGCCCTTTCGTGTATCCTAGGGGCCTCTGTCCGCTTTGACAACGGGCGGCGGGTACGCCCGACGCGCTGGCGGGGAACAAGGGCAAGGGGTGTATTTGGTGAGGCAACCCGTGGGGAAGGAAGGGCGATGGTGAACGGCTGTTTCGCTTCCGTCGATCCTTGCTTGGGCCGTGGGGGCGTTGCTTGTGGGGCGTGAAGCGGTTCGCCGCCTTGTGAGTTCGCCGGTGGCGCGGCATGATGACGGCGTGCTTTTGGCTTCGATTTCCTTCTACAGATTACGTTCGTGAATATTGCAATTCTGGGAACCGGGCGCGTAGGTGGAGCGCTTGGCGCTGGTTGGGCCAACCGCGGGCATAATGTCGTGTTCGGCTCCCGCAATCCCCGATCGGAACACGTCCTGCGCCAAATCGAGGCGAGCGGCGGCAAGATTCGCGCTGCGACCCCGCGCGAAGCGGTGAAGGACGCCGACGTCGTTGTGCTGGCGACTCCTTGGCAGGCGGCCGAAAGTGCGATCAACGCCGCGGGCGATCTGAGCGGCAAGATTCTCGTTGACTGCATTAACCCCCTGACCGAGGACTTTCGCCATCTCGATATTGGTCACACAACCTCGGCGGCCGAGCAAATTGCGAAGTGGGCGCCAGGGGCGAAAGTGGTGAAAGCGTTCAATTCGGTCAGCGCTGGTGCGATGGCGGACCCATGGTTTGGTGACGAAAACGCCACCATGCTCTACTGCGGCGATGACGAAGACGCCAAGGCCGTCGTCCGGCGACTAGCCGAAGAGTTGGGGTTTGACGCCTACGACGCCGGGCCTTTGTCCATTGCTCGATATCTAGAGCCATTCGCCATGCTGTACATCAAACTGGCGATTAAGGAAGGTTGGGGCGGCAACTGCGCATTCAAGATCCTGCGCCGCTGACCCGTCGCGCCTTGACTCAGGCAGAAGTGCTCGGGCCGCGCCAGAGATGAGCAGACGCTGGTTCTCGTGGGGAGGCTCCAAGAACTGCCGATAGGGCGCCATCGCGTGTATAATCGGGTGTTGCGCGGCGCCGACGCCTCGGGCCAATCGCTGCTCTTGGGGTGACGGGTTCCTCTAAACGCCTGGCAAGTATGACACCTTTTCTGTTGGTCTTCAGCGTCACGGCGATAGCTTCGACAGCCAACGTAGCGCAGTTTGGCCTGTATGAACAAACCTTTCAGCATGCGGGCGAATACGAACATCCCTATGTGCAGCTTTCGGCCACCGTCACCTTAACTGAGCCCGATGGGGCCACAACCCGCACTTTGCCCCTGTTTTGGGATGGCGGCCGAACATGGCGGTTCCGTTTTTCACCCGACAAGATCGGCCATTGGAAGTGGACCGTGCAAAGCGCCGACTCGGGCCTGGAGGGGCAGTCGGGCGAGTTCACGGTCGTCAAATCGGAACTGCACGGTGGCGTTCAACCGATGCCCCGGTTTCCGCGCCACTTCCAGCGTCAAGACGGCACTCCTTTTTGGTTCTTCGGCGACACCGCCTGGGCGCTTTATACCGATAACGTCCAAGAGAAACATGATCGCGATGCAGTCGAAGCCTACATTCGCCGCCGCGCTGGCCAAGGATTTAACGTAATCCACTCGATGCTCTTGAGTGAGGCTGGGTGGGGCAATGCGGGCGGGCCTCCGTTTACCGATATGGGGGCCGAGCGTCTTAATCCCGGCTACTGGCAAGAGGTGGACGAGCGCCTGCGCTTTCTCAACAGCCAAGGCATTGTTGCTGGCTTGGTCCTAGCGTGGGGAGACAAAGGCGAACGGGAACCCTACGCCTGGAGCCGCTTTGCTTCGAATGAAGCCCGGCAGCGATACGTGCGGTACATTGCCGCTCGGTATAGCGCGTTCGATGTGTACTTTCTGGTGGCCGGCGAATGGCACGCCGAAATCGACGCGATGGGCAGGACCCACGACCAAGTAAAAGCCGAGTTCATTGAGCTGGGCAATCACTTGCGTCAAGCCGACCCGCATGGACGGATGATCGGTATTCATCCGATGCACCCCGATGGAAGTGTGCGCGAGTTCTCCGAAGCGCCGTGGATGTCGTTTGCCGATTATCAGCAGAACTATCAGCAGTTACATCAACGTGCGTTGGTGTCGCGTTTGCTCAATAAGCCGGTGGTCAACGGCGAATACGCCTACTACTTGCGCGACCAAAATGGTGACGGAAATCCCGACAAACCCAACAGCGCCACGCTTGACGCTATTCGGCACGCCACCTGGGATATTGTCATGGCGGGCGGTTACGTGGTGACTGGGTTTGGCTCAACCTATTTTGGCGGCCATCGGCATCCAGGCCCTTTCGCGCCGGATGATCCCCGTAATGCTGATTGGGAACGGCAAGCCCACTTCGTGCGGTTCCTATTTCACAAGCTGGAATGGTGGAAATTGGCGCCGCACGACGATCTGATCTCGTCCGCCGCTCCCCGCGGCGCCGATCGTAAGGAGCAAGGTGTGATAGCACCGCCAGCCGTCACTTACTGGTTACTGGCCGAGCCAGAGCGGACGTATCTTGTCTACGTGCGCGGGCGCAAGGGGGCCTATAAACTGATTCTTCCTGAAAAGTCCGAAGCAACCTTCCACCTCCGCCAGTTCAATCCACGCACGGGACAAATGGCCGAACTGGGCAAGCACAATGGCGGCGGAGCGATCTATTATTCGGCCCCCGACGATCAAGATTGGGTTATGCTCGCTACTGCGGAATGAAGCTGCTTAAGCTCTCTGCTAGGAGAGTGTGGCAAGCGGCGAACTCTTTACCGTGGCAACCACCGTTCGGCGATGGCGGCAAACAGAACGGGGAACGCAATAGCCACGCCCAAAGCCAGCGGCAGCCAACCATGTTGTTCGGCAAGTCGGCCGAACGCGGAATACGCCACAGCGACGCCCAAATTGCTCAAGATGACGGGGGGTAAAAAGCGGCGCCACGAAAGGTTGTGAATACCCATCAGTAATACGCTGGCTTCGGCAAGTACCGGAACCGCCCGCGTTAGCGCTAACACTGCGGGGCCATATTGCTGCGCGATGCGCTGCATGCGCTCCAACTCCTCTTGGCGGGTGAACCGCATGGCGAACGGACGCCCCCATCGCTTGGCCAGCGCAAAACCGATCGCCGCGCCAATGCTCATACCAAGAAATGACGCGAATGTGCCTGCCAGCACACCCAATTTCCATCCGCCCAGCGTGCTAACAAGGCTCGACGGGATTGGCAAAAAGATATCGGTCGAAAGCAGGCCCACTACGACAAACGCCATCACCGGCGTGCTTTGAGGACTTGCCATCCAGCGTGCGACCGAGGCTTCCATTTGCGGTCCAATGAGCAAGAAGGGCAACACCGGCACAAGGAGCACAGCGGCCATCAGAAGCGCTGTCCGGAGAAGTTCACGCACAGGAACAAAAAGCGGGGCAAGGAGGAAGCCGGTCGAAGACGATGAACCGTACGCATTTCCCAGCGACGCGCAACCTGAGCGACGGAAGATACGCCCGCTGCTGGGGAGTCAGCCCGTTTGCGACGCTCGGAAAAGCATTCGGCTCCAACGCTGTTCATTTGCGTCGCAGAAAGCGGCGATTGCAAGTGGGGTTAAACCGACGGCGCCCATGCGTCGGCGCCAAGCTCTTCCTCAATGCGCAGTAAGCGGTTGTACTTCGCCAAGCGTTCGCTGCGAACGATGGAGCCAATCTTGATTTGCTCGGCTGAGGCCGCCACTGCCAGGTCAGCTAAGGTGGTGTCTTCCGTTTCGCCGCTCCGAGCCGACACGACCAGCGCCATGCCCGCCTCGCGGGCGATGCGCATCGTTTCAAAGGTTTCGCTCAGCGTGCCAATCTGGTTCATCTTGATTAGAACGGCGTTCGCCGCGCGTAGCTCTACCGCCTGACGCACACGGGCCGGGTTGGTCGCCAAGAGATCATCGCCCACAAGGCGAACTTGGTGGCCGAGTCTCGCTTGTAAGGCTTGCCAGCCTTTCCAGTCCTCCTCGGCCAATCCGTCTTCGATGCTGTGAAGGGGAAAAGCGTTGACCCACTGCGCAAGGCGTTCGATCATTTCTGCTTGCGAGAGACGCTGGCCCCCTTCGCTCGCCAGGCGATAGCCCTGGCCGTCAAAGAAATGGGTCGCCGCCACGTCCAGCGCGATCGACACTTCGTCACCGGGTTGGAGTCCCGCGGCTGCGATAGCCTGGACTACAAATTCGACGGCTTCGCGATTACTCGTCAGGCGAGGGCCATAACCGCCTTCGTCTCCTACCAGTCGGCCCTCATAGCCCGCCTCTTGCAGTAGTCGGCCCAAACGTCGGTAGACGCGTACAATCCACTCCAGCGCAACGCGATAGGACGGAGCGCCGTGCGGAGAAATCAACACGTCTTGGAAATCCAAGTTGCCGCCGGCATGCAGGCCGCCCGAGATCATGTTCGTCATCGGCAGCGGCAAACGGGGCGGTCCAAACGCGGCAAGGAATCGATGCAAGTGACGATACAGTGGGAGGTTCTCCGCGGCGGCCCCCGCATGTGCCGCCGCCATCGACACACCGAGCAGCGCGTTTCCCCCCAGTTCTGTCTTTTGCGGCGTGGTGTCTAACTCCAGGAGCTTGCCATCGACGGAGGGCTGATCGCGAGCGTCTAGCCCCAACAGTGCGGGAGCGATCACGTGTTCAACATTCGCCACTGCTTGTTGGACGCCGTACCCGTCGTACCAGTTGGGGGCGCCGTCGCGCAGCTCTAACGCTTCGGCGCTCCCGGTGCTGGCCCCCGAGGGAACGATTGCCGCGCCCCGGTGGCCGCTATGCGTGGTTACTTCGACTTCCACTGTCGGTCGGCCGCGGCTGTCAAGCACTTCTCGAGCATGGATGCGCGTTATGGTGGGCATGGGCGATTAAGCGGGGGCTTTATCAAGCAGGACAGTCGTTGCGAAGATCGCGTAGTACGGCGAACAACGCTTACGGCTTACGTTGGCCAGCGATTGATAACTTCTTTCCAGGAACAGGGCGGGTCAAGCAGAAGTTGCCGGGCGAAGCAGCGAACTTGTTGCCGCAGCGCTTCCTTGGACAAGTATTCGACTTTGCTCTTGCCATCGATGCGGGCTAGCATGCACGCGGCGAAGTTGCGAACCGTTCGGGACGTAAGCTCGGCAAACTCATGCGAATTGACGGCGCTCTGCGTTGCGGCGCGGTAGGCGCCCCAGAACACCTGGGTAAGAAAGAGATAGTCACCCCAGCGCGGCCCTGACCAGAATGCCTTCAGGGCAAAGTGCGTTAGGAAGAAGCCCAGGTCGAATGCGGGGTCGCCAAAGTGGCCGACTTCGAAATCCAACAGCGTTACGCCGGACGGCTCCTTCTTGAAAGAAGACCGGCCCAACTCGGCTTCGTGCACCAGCAAGTTTTTGGGGCTGAAATCGCCATGCACCAGGCAAAGGCAGTTGTGGTCTAGCGAATCGATCAGGTCGTCGATGGGCCCCTTCAACTCAGGGTGGACTCGGGCGATCTGGCGATAATACGGATCGATCCGCAGTTCATCAAAAAATGAGCGATCGCCCAGGTCGCGTGCGAGTGTGTTGTCACGCCACGTTTGCGCATGGAGCGCGCCGAGCAGTTGACCGCACGCGTGGGCAACGGCTGGCTCAGTACGGCCTGCAAGCAGGCGTTGCTTCCAAACTTCGTGCGGCGGCGCCGCGGTCATGGCGAAGGCGTAGTTTTCGCGATCCTCGAACACAAGATGCGGGACCGCGGTTACCAGCGAAGGTATCTTCCCATTCTGGTCCGTGACCTCCACGGTGTCAGATTGGGGGGCGCTTGGCGTCCAGGAAGCTAACGCATTTTGGCACACGCGAAGTGTTTCCACCTCGCGCCAGATACGCTCAACACGGCAAAACCAAGGATCGGCCGCACGTAACTGCGGCCGGGCTTGTTTGAGCACAAAGTCGGGCAGCGACGGATCGCCTCGCTCGATGTAGAACACTTCGTTCGACACCCCGCCTGTCAGCGGCCGTACGTTAACCGTTTCGTACGGCCCAATTCTTCCGATGGACCGCAAGTATTCTGCGGCTGAGTGGGCGTCAATCAGGCGCATGGCTCCCTCGGCGGAGTCGCTCATCGCAAGGGGGCAAGGTTTGGAAAGGGCCTTGCCGCACCAACAGCTTGGCTTGCTACTCGGTTCCCGCCTCTGCCTTCTGCTGGGCTGTTTCTTGGAACTTCTTCAGCGCTTCGGCAAGACCGGGGATTTCGTCCACGCCAGCAGGTATTTCGAAGTTGGCGCCAACAAATGCATCGCCGTAGTCTTCGCGACGGCCGCCCAGATTTTCCGCCAGGAACGCCTCGGCGATGGCGTAAAAAGCGAAGCGATTCTCGGGACGGGCGAAACCGTGGCCTTCCTGGGGATAGAGGACGTAGGTCACCGGGATATTCTTCTCCTGCATCGCCTTCACAATTTGGTCGGCCTCGGTTTGTTTGACGCGCGGGTCTTTGGCGCCTTGGCCAATGAGCAGCGGACGCTGGATTTTATCCACAAAGTTCAAAGGCGAACGAGACGCCAGAAACTCGCGGCCTTCTTCGGTCGTCCAGTCTCCGACGCGCAGCTTCATAACGGGCATAAACGGCGCCCAGTACGGCGGCGGGTTCTCCAGCAGCGTGATCAGACTCGACGGACCAACCAGGTCGATTCCGCACGCGAACACGTCGGGCGTAAAGGTTAGGCCGACCAACGTGGCGTATCCGCCATAGCTGCCGCCTGCAATAGCGATTTTGTCTTTCTGAGCAATACCTTGCTCTACGGCCCAGTTCACTGCGTCAATTAAGTCGTTGTGCATGGCGGCGGCCCACTCGCGGTTGGCTGCGTTAATGAACGCCTTGCCAAAACCCGTCGAGCCGCGGTAGTTGACGCTTAGCACTGCGTAGCCGCGATTGGCCCAAAGCTGGTGTTCAGGATCGTAGCCCCAGTCATCCCGCGCCCAGGGACCGCCATGCACCGAGAGCACCATGGGGAGCGGCTCGTTTGGCCTGCCGTCGCCATCGGGGTCGCTGTGCTTAGGAAGCGAGAGGTAGCTGACGAGCTTTAAGCCGTCGCGGGCCTCGATCTCCAGAGCGTGCATCTTGACCAGCGGCAGACGCGCCAGCGAAGGGGTGCTGGTAAAAAGGAACCGAGCTTTCTTCGCTTCGCGATCGTAGAGGTAGAAGTCGACAGGGCCGTCGTCGCGGGTGTAGGCGACGGTCCATAACCGGTCATCCAGGGTGCGGCTGGTCAGTTGAATCTCGCCGTCTTCCACCGCCTTCAGATAGTCCAGGTCGGCCTGGATGGACTCGTCCAGCACCTGCCACTCGGTGCGCAGGTAGGTGAACGATACCGCCTGGATATGCTTCTCGGTGGGGTGTGCGATGACGCCAGAGATGTCGGCCTTCTCGTTCTCGGCGAGCACCTTTTGCTCGCCGGTCTTGAGATCGATGGTGGTTAACGCGGCGGTGTTGCGGTTGCGGCTGTCGAGAAAGTACAAAAGGTCGCCCGTTTTGTCGAAGCCTTGAGCGCCGCTGGTCATGGCGTCTTCGGCGTCGATCTCCAGGTAATCCTTCCAGCCCGACTCGGCGTTCTCATCGGGCAGCAGGTACAGTTGCCCCGCTCGGTCCGTGAAGGTAACGGCGAAGCGTACGCGGAAGTCGTCGTCGGTCAGGAAGCCGGCAAAGCCGGGATTCTCTTGTACAAGTTCTCGTTCCCCCGAAAGGATGTTGACCCGGTAAATATCGTGGTACTGGTGATCGCCGCGGTCATTGATGCCAATCAGGATTTCCTCAGGGAACTTTTCACTGACGTTTTCGATCTGGGCTGAAATGCCTTTTAGGGGAGTAAGGTCGATGATCTTATCGGTCGCCAGCTCCACCGAGTAAACGTGCCAGTCTTCGTCGCCGTCTTTGTCTTGCAAGTAGAGCACGTGCTTGCTGGTGTACGCCCAGAAGAAGTTCGTGATGCCGCGGTGATTATCTTTGGTAATCGGACGCGCCGCCTCCAGGTCCGGGG
>CAYWIS010000216.1:0-9828 GCA_964458385.1 uncultured Pirellulaceae bacterium | reverse complement strand
ACAAAAGGTTAAATAAGGCACAACCTAAAAATATTGTGAGCGCCGGCGGCGGCGATCGTGATGGCTCGTTTGGCCATTTCTTGGCCGCGAACATCGGCGAAGTCATCCTCATAGCGGGAGAATTCTTCGAAGAGTTGTTCGAGTCGCGAAGGGGTGGGGGCAATATCCAACTCACCGCTAAAGAACCCCACGGTTTCCGCCAGACTGGAAACGGGAATCACTTCAACGTCTTCGACGACGGCGGCTTCCGCGGCGCTGGCGGCAGGAGTTACCAAACCACGCAGGCCTTTTTGCTTCGCCGCCATCGCCATCGATAAGGCGCCGCGCGCTGGCCGCGTCGCGCCTTCCAGCGATAGCTCGCCCACCACGGCATATTCTTCAAACCGTTCGGAAAACAACTGGCCGCTTGCGGCAAGTAATCCTAAAGTGATCGGTAAGTCAAATGACGCCGCCTGTTTTGGCAACTCGGCCGGGGCCAGGTTGATCACAACGCGATCCTGGGGCCGCAGGAAACCAGAGTTCACCATCGCTCGCTCTACACGATGGGTGCTTTCGCGCACAGCGGCCTCGGGCAGCCCCACCAGGACAATCTTGGGAATCGCGCCCGGTGAAACATCGACCTCGACCTCGACCTGGACGGCGTCGATTCCCACAAGCGCAAAGGTCTGGAGCTTAGCAAGCATGCGCGATTTCCCGGCCAAGGATGGCGAAACGGCGTTAATTGTCATACGCTCAGAGGGCAGTTGCAAGAAGTTTTGTACGGCCGAGGCCGCTTGTCACTTGGCGAGGGATGATTTCGATGGAAACTTTTGATTTGGAGGCAGTCCAGCAGGCGCTACGTGAGTTCGGTTTCGATGGATGGCTGCTGTGTGATTTTCGCGGCTCGAATCCTTTAGCACGGCGGATTCTGAAAATCGATGAGGAGGCGCATACAACGCGGCGGTTCTATTACTATGTGCCCTCTCGCGGCGAACCGGCGAAGTTAGTGCATCGCATTGAGGCGGGCGTGCTCGACCACTTGCCCGGCGTGCGGCAGGTATATCTGACGTGGCGCGAATTAGAGCAGCGCCTTGCCGAGTTGGTGGCTGGCCAACCGCGAGTCGCCATGGAGTATTCGCCTCGTAACGCCATTCCGTATGTTGGGCGCGTTGACGCTGGCACCGTTGAACTGGTGCGTTCGTTCGGAGTTACGGTGGAGTCTTCGGGCGACCTGATCCAGCTTTTCGAAGCCGCCTGGACCGACGAGCAATGGGCTTTACACCAACAAGCTACGCGCATCACCTTAGCGGCGTTCGACCGGGCCTGGTCGTTTATCGCCGAGCGAGTGCGCACCGGAGAGCCGATTCGAGAAACGACGGTCCAACAAGTGATTCTCGAACATTTTGCCAAGCACGGATTGACGACGGACCATCCGCCGATTGTCGCCGTAGGCCCGCATAGCGGAGATCCCCATTACGATCCGTCGCCAGGGCCCGAGGACTCGCTAATTCGTGAAGGCGATTTCGTGTTGATTGATCTTTGGGCGAAGTTCGATCAACCGCAGGCGGTGTATAGCGATTTGACGCGCGTGGGGTACGTCGGCGCTACAACACCCGATAGGTACGAGGAGATTTTCCAGATTGTCGCCTCCGCACGCGACGCCGCGATCCAATGCGTGAAGGAATCGCTAGCGCGGCAAGAAGCTCTCCAGGGGTGGCAAGTGGACGACGCCGCTCGCAGCGTGATTGAACGCGCCGGTTACGGCCCGAACTTCGTCCATCGCACAGGGCATAGCATTGGGCGCGAAACGCACGGCAATGGCGCAAATATGGATAATCTGGAGACGCGCGAAGTGAGACGCATACTTCCGCGAACGTGCTTCTCCATTGAGCCGGGAATCTACCTTTCCGAATTCGGTGTGCGCAGCGAAGTGAACGTTTACATCGGCCATGACGGCACGGTCCACGTGACCGGCGATCCGCAGTCGCGCGTAACCGCGGTTCTGGCGGACTATTGATCCGTGGGGCGCGAGGTCCGCCTCCCCGCAAGCGTCGTTGGATCAACCGTCAGGCGAGATCGCTGGCGTGTACGCGTGCTTATTGACTTATTGCGGTTGAGGCTTGGCTTATGGACGAGGCTACGGAGCGACCGACAGAAAGCCCGCGAAGGACGATTCTGCGTCGCGCCGATCAAGCGTGCGCGGCGGTCCTGGTGATGGTTTCGCTGGCGATGATCGCCATGTTTTGGTCCAAAGAGCTGATGCGCCTGGAGGACCGCTTGAAAATCGAACGCGCCTCGTCGCGGACCGTCGAATTTCAACTCGACATCAACCAGGCGCCGTGGACCGAAATTGCGCTGTTGCCCGACGTAGGAGAAACTTTGGCGAAACGGATTGTTGCTTCGCGCGAGCAAGAGGGCCCCTTCACCCGGCATGACGACCTACGGCGCGTGCGCGGAATCGGACCTCGAACTATGGAGCGGATTCGTCCTTACCTGTTGCCGATATTGCAGAATGAGCCGAGCGTCCGACCGTAAACGGCCGACAACGCTCGGCTCAGGTGAAGATCTGGCAAGACGCCGATGATCGCTGGTTCTACCTTTTTAAGCCAGGTCTTCTTCCCGTTTCAGAGCGGGATTGAGCTGTTTGGCTTTACGAAAGTCAGCGTCGGCTTCTCGGTCCATGTGTTTGCGGCGGTATACAATACCGCGGTTCCAATAGGCGCGGGCGTCTTTGGGATCGAGCCGAATCGCGGTGGAGAAATCCGCGAGCGCCTTCGTTTCTTCCCCCAGCGACAAGTAGGCGATGCCGCGATCTCGATAGGCCTTGCCCAAACTACTGTCCAAACGCAAGGCCTCGTCAAAGCACGCTACGGCTTTATCGAATTCGCCGGCTTCGCAAAACGCGCGACCTTTGGCGTGGTGCTCTTGCGCTTGCTTTTTTGCTGCGGCGCTGCCGGGACGAGCGCCGAACAACTTCTTAAAAAAGTTCATGGCGAATGCTATGGCTTGACCGACGTAATCCAGAGGAAAGGGGCCCCTGACTCGTCCGACCGCACTTCGCATTTGAGTTTCGCTTGGAACAGCAAGCGGTCTAAAATTCGCTTGTAGTAGGTGCGCCCACCAGGTAGCGAAACTTTCGTAGCGGCCGGATCGATGCGGTCGCGGGCCATTGTGTTGTAGTCGAAAACAAAGGGGATCTTCAAGCGTTCTTGTATCGCCGACAGAGCTTCGGCGAGCGGCGTGTCGGCAATTTCAACATTCAAAAATTTGAACAAATCGGGCGCCAGTTCTTGCGGCTTCTTTTCGAGCGGCCACCCAACGGGCCACGGCTCCTGTAGATCGCTAATTGCCGCGATGCGTAAGTTCACCCGCCCGCCCAGTTCACGTTGCGGGGCGAATCCGAGTCCTAAAGGACGCAGCAGAGCCGCAAGCGCCGTGCCTTGACTTACGCCCAGCAACTCATCGGGGAAGCGCCAGTCACTCTCAAAGATGGGCAGCGCCTCGCGATCCACCGTCACCGGCATTCCCAAACCGCGGACAAGAGTTTTGGCGCTCTCAGACGCCAACTGATCTTTGGTCGAGAACAATAGCGGCTGCGCCAGTCGCTTGGACACGTCGCCCAACTCTTGAGGCGTCAAGCCAAAGAGCGTGCGCGGGGCCGCTAGTTCTTCCACGCCACCGGCCTTGAGCTTTGTCAGCCAGTCGGCAATACGCGCCTTATCGCGCAGCGAAAAAACGCCCGCAGGAAGCTTGAGTTGATTCGAGGCCGTCAGGGCGCCCGTCACGCGATGGATTGCAAGGTTGCCTGAACCTTCCGTCTTGACTTGTACCTGATCGCCCGTCTTGGCTTGGCGAATACGGACATTCGGGATTCCCAATTCGCTCAAAACTTCGATCCAGGCGTGTGCGCCCGTTAGGGGGAAACCGGGCTCGGTCGCCAATTCCAATTCAACGCGCGGCTCTGCATGGGCGGCGCTGACCGACGGCCACGCCGCCAGCGCCAAGAGAATAATCCGCACGTTGGTTGTAATCGGCACGAGTTGTTCTCCCGATGGTCGCTCGTGGGTGTCTATGAGTTAGTATACCGCTCGCGAAGGGCGCGTGTCAGGAAGGGCGGGTTGCAAGTCATCCTGGCACGCGACAAAATACGCCGTGATTCGCGGCGCATCGTTTGGCGGCGCGGTGGAAATGTTGCTGTTATTCCCCGCTTTACCTTCTTGGGAGCATCGCATGGCAAGACCGGTCACGTTGTTTACTGGCCAGTGGGCGGATCTGGGTATTGAGGATATGGCGCGCTTGGCCAAGGAGTTCGGCTACGACGGAATCGAGCTGGCCTGCTGGGGCGATCATTTTGAGGTGGATAAGGCCCTTTCCGATGACAGCTATTGCGCCAAGAAACGCGAATTGCTAGACCGATACAACTTGCAATGCTTTGCGATTAGCAACCACCTGGTCGGCCAAGCGGTGCTGGATATTATCGATGAACGGCACAAGGCGATCTTGCCGCCGTACGTCTGGGGTGACGGCGACCCCGAGGGCGTGAATCAGCGCGCGGCCGAAGAGATGAAGAACACCGCCCGCGCGGCGCAGAAATTGGGCGTTTCGGTGGTTAATGGCTTTACGGGATCGAGCATCTGGCACTTGAACTATTCGTTCCCCCCGGTGCCCCAGAAGATGATCGATGACGGTTTCAAGCTGCTGGCCGAGCGCTGGAACCCCATCTTGGATGTATTCGGTGAGTGCGGCGTGAAGTTCGCCTTGGAAGTACATCCTACCGAAATTGCTTTTGATATTTACACGGCCGAGCGCGCTTTGGAGGCGCTCGACAGGCGGGAAGAGTTCGGCTTCAATTTCGATCCCAGCCATTTGTACTGGCAGGGAGTGAACCCGGTCGAGTTCATTCGCGCCTTTCCCGACCGTATTTATCACGTGCACATCAAGGACGCCGCGACGACGTTGAATGGTCGGTCGGGCATTCTGGCGAGCCACTTGAACTTTGGCGATTACCGGCGCGGTTGGGACTTCCGCAGCCCGGGCCGCGGCGATGTCGACTTCCAAAGCATCATTCGGGCGCTAAACGACATCGGCTACGATGGGCCGTTGTCGATCGAATGGGAAGATTCGGGCATGGATCGCGAGTTTGGTGCGCGAGAAGCCTGTGAGTTCACCAAACGGTTGGACTTCAAGCCGAGCAGCCGTGCGTTTGACGCGGCGTTTGAAAAATAAACGCCCGAAGGAACCACCGACCAAGGCAGAGGCCGGTGAATGGCGGTAAACGCTTTGCGATGGCAACCTGACCATCGCTTAATTATCTAAGTGGTACACAAAAGCGGCGATGAATCGGTGCACTTCCACTAGCGGAGTGCAGAGATTCATCGCCGCTTGTCTTTTGCGATGGGTAAGCTCAGATCTTACGCCAACGTTGCTCTTGCTAGCGCCGTGCTATTTCCCATTTTTAAGGTCTTTAGCGGCGGCCAAGAGCCGCTGAGTTTCAACCGGCGTCAGTTTGAGATTTAACTTGACCGCGCCTGGCTGCCGTTCGATTACCACGGGCGTAATTTGAAGCAGGTTCTCCAGCGCCGTCAGGAACCGTTGTTGATCTTCCGCGCTATAGAGCGAAGGATCGCGGTCCAGCGTTAACTTGAGGTACATGTTATCGCTGATGACCGTGGTTACCTCATCGCCGGTCGGTTCTGCCTCTAACAGGCGGCGCGTTACGGGCGGCGCAACATGCGGGATGGAGCCATTGGCGCCGGATCCATTACTGCTGGTCGCGTGCAGCGTGCCGTTCGATCCTGTCTTGCGACTGACGACGGTTCTGAGTTCGGTCAACAATTGAGCAATTCCACCACATGTGTTGTCGGCCCAATGAAGCAAGTCGCGACCTTCATAACGCCGATCCAGCGGCAACCCCAAGAGGAAGGCTACCTGATCAATCTGTTCGGGCCCTTGAAGACGGGCAAGCAATTCGACAACTTCGCGTCGTTCTTCGGCCACGGCTGCTACCGCCGGGGTGGTCGGTGAAGTCGATTTGGTGGCCGGTACCGCTTCTTCCTGAGCAACGGCGCCCGACTCGGCCGCCTTCTGGGAGGCTTCGAACTTCTCGGCGAACTCTAACAACGCCTCTTTGCCGACGCGGTGGCAGAAGTCGCCAAAGCTCTCGCCTTCCTCGCGTGACTGCTTGAAGTAAACCAACGGCGGAATCAGCGTAGCGACCACTTTGTCGGCCGGCACCAGATCCTTGTAGAGAAAGTTCATCCGCGTGCCCAATAAGCGCCCGCCGAGAAAGATGGTGTACTTGCCGGCAGTCTTGCCCACCAAGCCCACATCGGAATTGTAGGGACGCGCGCAACCGTTGGGGCAACCGGTCATGCGGACGGTAAACTTCTCTTGCGACAAACCGAGCTTCGCCAGCTCCACCTCCAACTGGTCGATCATCGACGGCAACGCCCGCTCCGACTCGGTAATGGCCAAGCCGCATGTGGGCCATGCCACACACGCCATCGACCAGCGTCGCACCGTGGAGATTTCCTCCGTTAGCTTGACATTGTGCTTCCGAAGGATGGCTTCCAGTTCTTCCTTTCGGCTTTCTTCAACGTCGGTGAAGATTATGCTCTGGTGCGCGGTCAAGCGAATTCCGGGGCGGAACGTGTGGCAAATTTCCCGCAGGGCGGACTTGAGCTGCATCTTGTCGGTGTCGGCGATGCGGCCGTTCTCAACGTTGAGACCGTAGAACCAAAGGCCATCGCCTTGCTCGTCCCAGCCCATGTGGTCGTTGAAGCCGGTGATGTCGTCCGGCAGGGGATCGTCGAGCTTTTGGCCGTAGTACTCTTCGACTTTGGCCTTAAACTTGGGGATGCCCCAGTTGTGAATCAGGTACTTGAGACGGGCCTGCTTGCGATCTTCACGATTACCGAAGTCACGCTGCACCTTGACGATGGCTTCGGCAATGGGCACGATCTCGTCGACCGGGGCGAACAACAAGCGCTTGGCGATTGCGGGGAAGGTCTTTTTGGC
Organism: uncultured Pirellulaceae bacterium; assembly: GCA_964458385.1. GTDB lineage: Bacteria > Planctomycetota > Planctomycetia > Pirellulales > Pirellulaceae > JAHWKS01. The sequence continues at coordinate 2,832 of CAYWIS010000216.1, read as the reverse complement.
TGACGGCGTCACACCCATGCTCCCGCCGACGGCGAGGTTGTAGCCGATGATTTTGCCGTCGCGCACCACGGCCATGATGGCCAGGTCGTTCGCATAGACGTCGATGCAGTTGTCCTCGGGCAGGCAGATGCCAATCTTGAATTTGCGCGGCAGGTACAACTTGCCGTAGATCGGTTCAACCTCATCGCCGCCAATGGTGTAATCCAAATCGCCGTGACCATTGGTGTCGTGAAGCGCTTCCTTCACGCCTGTCTCGACGTCGGTAAGCCAGAGCTCATGGTAGGCGCTTGTACGGGGCGCAAAATGCTGGGCCAGACGACTGGACAATTCCTGAATCTGGGCGTACAGCGGCGTCTTGTATGGCGCGGGGCAGCAGACCACGTTACGATTGACGTCTCCGCAGGCGCCAAGCGTCGAAAGTTGAATTTCGTTAATCCGACGAATTGCACGTTGAAGGTTCTTTTTGACGACCCCGTGCAATTGCAGACCTTGCCTGGTCGTAATGCGGAGCGTGGTGTTCCCCACTTCGTCGCACAGGTCAAGTTCAGCTAAAAGTTGCTCGGCCGTCAGGCGCCCGCCGGGGATCTTCGACCGCACCATAAAGATGTAATGGCGATCGTCCTTCCCCTTGCGCATGTCACGGTCGTCTTGTTGATACGAGCCGTGGAACTTGAGCAGATTCGTCGCCGCCTTGGACATGTGGTCGCTGTCGGCAGCTAGCTCCTCGCGGAGAGGCGCCCGCAAATAATTGCTCTGGAGCTTGATTGTTTCTACTTCACTAAACTTGGTGGCCTCAGACATAGCGAACTTGAACAGGCGGCGGCGAGGAAAATGGGGGCTGGTATCGGCGGGAAGCAGCCACTTCCCTAAGCTTCAGGGAAGCGGTGAAAACTAATTTTGCGACGCCCTTCTCGTGTTATCGGCGAAGCGGCGAATGATTATCATGTTAAGTATCATTGTTATCTTTAATCTTAGGGTGTCAACCGAGTATATCGGCAAAAATAGCGTAGAGCGACGGCATTTTGGCGAAAGTTTACCGAGCCGGGTATGTTACGCTGTTTAGACAGTGTGGTTGCACGGCGGCAGTTGCCCCAATAGTGGTGAATATAATGGGGGATTTGCCCACTAATGGAGGGTTTGTTCTAAAATTTATGAATAATCAGGCTGTTTCTGTGAGAATGTCTTAAGCTACTTCCGGCCCATGTTACTAGGCTGTTTGCGTTGGGTCGTCATCGCCGAGGAACCCCCGAACCGGCAACGCGCCGTTGATGACAGAACAGAAGAGGACGGCTAGGTCATCGACGGGCTTCAGTTTCAGCCTGGCGCGGTTCGCCGCCCGCATGGGTGAGCAGTGCCTTCAGGGAAGCCGGCTCGATTTGCGGTTTGATTAATTCTACTCGGCCGTCGCCAAACAACGCGAGAAAGCCGGTCGGATCAATCGTTCCCAACGACGATATCGGCTGCAGCGGGTCAAATGGCAACGTGTCGGGTTGAGTCCAGGGGAGGGCGCGATCCGGTCCGCACTCGACCACCAAGATGGTTTTACTCGGGCCATCCGTGAAGTCGCGCAGCGTTGGGCCGCGAGACAGGGAAAATGGCGTCCCTTCACCGACCAGGGTTGTAAACCGCGTCAGGCCGTTCGCCTCAGCGCCGGGCGATTGATACACAACCGGAATTTGGGAAATCAGCGTGCGGTTGTGCGGGCTATCCCAAGGTTCATCAAGTCGGAATTGGGAATAGAGTTGTTCTTCGCCAAGGAAAGGCAAAAGGTGCACTCGCCAGCTTAACAGGGGGCGACCCGCGGCATCGTAAGTCGCGCCAGGAGGAAAGCTTCCCTTGGCTACATGATAGTTGTGCATCGCCAAGCCGATGAGTTGCAATCGTCGCACGCGCTCTTGACGAACCGCGCCACGCGAAGCCGCCAGAAAAGCCGCTTCGACAATTTGTGGTAAGTCCACAAGTTCTTCTGGCGCTGCCGCTTCAACAATGACGTGCCGAACCTCACGCGTTGTCTTGACGCCAGCCAAGGTGCGGTTCAGTAAATTAAACAAGGGGAGAAACTCGTGGCCGTCCTCGCCACGCACCCACTGCGCCTTGGCGGCGCCGAGTAGCAACGAGGCTCCTGCCCGATACCCCCGCGCCATTTCCTCCAGCCGCACCGCGGCTTGGCTGTCTTCGGCCTCGAGGGTCAATTGCGCCACGGGAGTGTGGGCAAAATCGACCAGTAAAATTCCTCGCTTCGTTTGTCGTGCGACATCAGCAAGTGAGCGGACCCAGGACGGGAGAGGCCCGCTATCGCGCGCCGCCATTGCTTGGCGTAGAAGTGTGCGAAGCGGGGGTGCATCCACGGCGCCGACGATATCGGGCCGGCCCTTGACGGCCTTCAGTTGATTTAAGAGCGGACTCCGTTCGGGCGGCTCAAGAAGGGACTTTCTCAGGATGCGCTCTGGCGCGAACACGATGGTTCGCGCGTCGGGAGCCCCGAGCGCAACAGGCGCTTGAGGATCTTTGTAATAAGTGCGGCCATCGGAGATCTCCTGTTGGCGATGCTGCTCGCCCAGGAATCGTCGCAACATGCCTTGCTGGCCTGTGGGGGTGGCGAAGCGGAACACCCACGCGGTGGCGACCGGAGTAGGCGGCGCATGTGGTTCCGGCTCGGGAGGGATAAGCAGGAAGCAGACCTGCTCCAAATCTTCCAATGCGACGCCCAAGTCCGCTGCCGCCGATTCCAACCATATCCGCGTTTGACATTTGAACTGTTGCTTCTCCAACAGTTTCCGCGGATGAATCATCAGCTCGCCGAAGCACTCTTCAGGAATCAAGGAAGTATCA
>CAYWIS010000215.1:2376-9867 GCA_964458385.1 uncultured Pirellulaceae bacterium | reverse complement strand
TAGTTAATGCAGGAAACTGGTGACGCCGATACTTCTCCATGAGTTCCCTTTGTGGAAGGTTTCCGGTTCGTGCACCTAAGTGCTGCACCCAAGTCGCCGAGAGAAAGACATCTTCGGGACTGGCGGCGAGGGCGCCGAGTCGGCCAATTTCACGCCACCTGTTTTTCGGATCAAGGAGTCTTTCCTATGAAGAGTCGCGTGTTTCTCCCGGCGATGCTGGCGGTTGGTTTCGTTTATGCCGTTCTGGCCTCCAACGCCAGCGCGTTCGAGTTGCTGAATCGCGTGTTGGGCCACGGCCACGGAAGCTGTTGTGCGCCGGTTTGTGCCCCGAAGTGCGGCTGTGAGCCGACCTGCTGCCCCGCTCCGGTTTGCGAGCCCACTTGCTGCCCTGCTCCTGTTTGTGAGCCGAAGTGCTGCCCGGCTCCGGTTTGCGAGCCCAAGTGCTGCCCCGCTCCTGTCTGCGAGCCCACCTGCTGCCCCGCTCCGTGCTGCGAGAAGAAGTGCGGCCGTGCTCGCGTTGGTCTCCTGCAACGGCTGTTCAGCCACTGCAAGCGTTCGTGCGCTCCGAAGTGCGTGTCGGTTTGTGAGCCCGTTTGCGGTTGCGAGCCCACCTGCTGCCCCGCTCCCTGCGCTCCGGCTTGCGGCTGCGGCCACTAAGTCCTTAGCCCTCGTCTGGAATTTTGCGACGCGCTTCCCGCGTCTCCCCCAATCCGGAAGTGCGTTTCGAATCCCGACGCTCAAGGCCCTTGGTCCCCCCGAGGGCCTTTTGCATTGAGTAAGGCGCCGGCGCGTTCCGACGAGAGAAACGGCGCCAGGCATTCCCGCGTGGCGCGGGCCATGGCATCGGCATTGAAACGAGCGTGGACGTTGCGTTGGCCATCGCGAGCCAATTGTCGGCGTCGGTCGGGATTTACCAGAAGCTCTTCCAGCGCATCGGCAAGATGCGCTGGATCGCCAGGGCGCGTCAGAACTCCGCCGCCCGTCTCCGCCAGCAATTCAGGAAAAGCGCCGTGGGCGGGTTGCACCACCGGGACGCCCGCGGCCAACGCCTCTAAGACAAACAATCCCTTAGGTTCTCGGTACACCGTGGGGGCGGAAAACACGTCCAACTCTTGCAAGAAGGCGACCTTCTGCCTGCGGTCAACCACGCCCGCGTAGTGAAAGCGGTCGCCTAGTCCCGCTTGCCGCATTTTGTTGAACTGCTCTTCGGCGTAGGCGCGTTGACCGTCGCCCAGCCATCCCGCGATGTGCAGCCGCACGTCGTCCATGCCGGGCCGACGATGCAACTCGAGAAACGCATCGACCAAAACGTGCAACCCTTTCTCGGGCGCAAGGCGGGCCAAATATCCAATCACCCGCGGACGGGCGGCTCTTGGGCCAGCGTTGTGTTGGGAATCACCGTCGTCATCCCAGGAAGGCTCGCTAAAGTCGTGCGTGTCGATGCCTAAGGGCGCAAGGCGAATCTTTTCGCGATCGATGCCGAGGAGCTCGGCCATATAGTCGGCGTAATAACGACTGTGCGCCAGGTAGCCGTCGATCGAACCATCCAAACGCCGGATCTCCTCCAACGCTTGGCTGCGGTACGGTTCAAGCAAGTCGTTCAGAAAGAGGTCGTCGCCTTGAAGCGTCACCACCAACGGCCGCTCCAAGTGGCGTTTGATCTCGGGCGCCGAGCCCGCAATCAACACATTACTCGAGATGATCAGATCTGGTCGGACCTCATCCGCCAGCCAGCGGCACAACTTCAGAACTTCTTTGCGCTGGAAGCCACGCGCGCCGCGCAGCATCGACACCGTCATGGCGCCAAGTTGTTTAGCGTCGGTTTCAATGCCGAAGCTCGTCGCCAAGCGCAAGAGCCAAGGTTGATCAAAGATGCGGTCAATAAATTCGGGAGCCCGCCGCAGCAAAGGAATCTTTTGCTGGAGATACACATTGATGCCGCCAAAGAACACGCGGTCGATGCTCGCATTCTCCTCGTCGGTACGAATGGGCGTGTAGAGCGGCGTAAGCAGCAAGTCGACCCCTTGCCGAGCTAACGCCCGCGCTAAGGTGTTATCGTGCATGCAGCTTCCGCAGAACATGCCGGCGCCGCCCGCAGTCAGATAAACGAGGGTAGGTTTCATGTGGCGGAAAAGGCGTCCAGAACCAGGGGAATCGTGCCTAGATTATCAAAATGCGGCGTAGGCTGAGTAGTTAGTAGAACGCATGCATTTGCATTCGCCAAGCTCTACGGCGATCGTGCGAGGGAAGCGCTCGCCAACGGTCAGTCATCGTCGCGCGGCCAGCTACGACGGCGAGTAAACCACAAAGCCGCCAACCAGAGCGTCCCGACAATGCCAGCGATCCGCATGGCGCCGTCGGCAAACACCACCGACGCATTAAAAATGATGAAGAACAAGAACGCATGAATAGCGGCCGAAACCGCTGCGGCGCGTCTTTGATAACGCGCTGGCGCCCATCGCCACGTGAGTACATCGAGCGACCACACCACGGCAAAAAGATAGTTCAGGTAGATTTCGCCACCCCACGACCAACCAAGGAAGTCGGCCGTTTGCCGCGACGTTTCGGCGGCTGCATGGGCGTGGCTCCAGTGGTGGTGCTCGTGGAAGGCCGCCGCCAAATGCGCCCAGAGCAAAAGGGCGCCAAGCATCCACATCCAACCGCCAATTTTCCACGCTCGTTCCGAGCGACATGTAAGAAGAATCGAACACGTAACAAGGTAGCACAGCAGCGCAACTCGCACCGTCCACAAGGTCATAAGCGTTAGACGGCTGACGTAGCCGTGGAGAGCGAGGTGCGGCGCGCATCCGCCGGCGCATCAGCACGTGGAGCGGTTGTTTCTCCCGCCGCCGGTTTGGGCTCGCCCACAGCGTCGTCTTTCGCTTGCGTTTCGGCCGACCGGTTCGTCGTCGCCACCGCCGTGTTCCGCTCGATGCAATGCAGGTGGCTCTCGGTGCGAAGGTAAATCCGCGTTCCCGAGAGGGCCGGAGTCGCCAAGCATCGCTCCTGCATCGCATTCACCGCCAGAAGCTGATACCGATCGCCCGCCGCCACCACGTACACGGCGCCTCGTTCGTTCACGGCGTAGATGCGTCCCGACGCCGCCACAAGACTAGCCGAAAAGGATCCGCGTAACCGTGTGCGCCACACGGTGCGTCCGTCGCTGGGACGAATGCACATGAGTGCGCCGCCATCGGAAAGGGCGTAGTACCGCCCTTCGTAATAAACGCCCGTTGGCACATACGCGCCACCGGTTGGCCGCCGCCAGGCGACGTGGGTGTCGGTCACGTCTCCTTGGCCATCCGGGCGAATTGCAAAGATGGGGCCGTTCCCTCCGGTCGCACTGATCAAGAGCGGACGGCCGTTCTCATCGCGAGCCGTTACGATGGTTGGGCACGGAATATCGGAAGTGCCTTGTGCACGCCATACTTCGGCGCCCGTGGCCGGATCGTATGCGGTCACTTCGCCCGCAGAGCTCGCGCCCCGCGTTGAACCATTTACCACTAGCAACGTCCGCTCGCCACGAGCGTCCAACTCCACGAGAGTCGGAGTCGTCCAACAACCTTGGCTTTCGCGAACCGCGGTCCATAGGCGGCGTCCTGTAACGACGTCGAACGCCACAAGGGACGCTTCGTTCTGACCATCGGCCAACTGAAACACGCGCTGGCGATGGATTACCGGACTCGATGCGGCCCCCCAGGGATGCTCCACCGCCCCGACCGTCGCCGACCACAAGGGCTCACCGTCCAGGTCAAAGCAATGCAGCCCAGCCGCGCCAAAGTAAGCAACGACGCGCTGCCCATCGCACGCCACGGTGGCCGACGCATAGCCATTCTTGCGGTGCGTGCGGCCAATCGCAGGACCGACCTCGCGGCGCCAGAGCAACTCGCCTGTATCTTCGGAGTAACACAACACTGCCAGCGGCGCCGACGCATCGCCTTCTTGTTCGGACACGTTATCGGAGGAAGCGTCGACCAAGTGGGCCGTTAAAAAGACTCGACCAGCGCACACAACGGGTGAACTATTCCCACGGCCCGGCGTCGGCACACTCCAACGTGTTTCGTGAATACTCCATTGGACCGGCGGATCGGCGTTAGCCACCCCGTGACGTAAGCCGCCGCGCCAGCCGGGCCAATCGCTTTCGGCTAGTTCGACCAACGGCAGATCGGAGGGCGAAGGCGACGACTCTTCGCTGAACCGTTCAATGGTGACGGGCAGCAATTCAGGCGATGGCGCATCCTCCGAGCAGCCCCCCAGCGCAAGGCACCATAGCACCGCGGTCGCTGTCGGGAGCCGCAAGGCTTTTCGACGCGTTGGGATCATGCTTGACGGTGGGAGGCTCGCGTTCGCGGAGGGATGTGCTTGCGAACGCCAGCCAAAAAGGCGGGAACTGTACCGATCCCTCGGACAGTCGAAAGTGGTCGGCTGAAGGTCCGGGTGCGTAAGCCGTTGAAGGCACGCACCCTATATTTTACGTGAATCGTAGACAACGATCGACGGCCGCCGTCTACTGCGCCGTATTGGTGGGGGCGGGGCTGCTTAGTTGCGACAACATTTGCAGCACGCCATTCAGGTGCGCCAGACGCGGTCCAAAGCGATCGACAAACTCGGTCAGCATAAATTCGCCGTCCAAAAGCGCTTCGGCGTTTTCGTTCACCTCTTCGGTCAACGTACGCAGAAACTGCGTTTGGACTTCGCTTAGCGCTTGGGCGGCGTCGCGGCATTCGCGCACCAAACCGGGGTTCGCCTGCCGCCATTGGTTCAATTCGGCCGCTCGCTGACGATGGGCAAGCGTCATCACCTGCACAAGCTCCTCCAGAAGCTTGGTCTGCCGCTCCTGGGCCGCCACCAAGTGGCGTAACAATTGAACCACTTCGCTCGACTCGACGTTCTGGGGGGCTGCTGGTGTACGGCCGGGTGTGGCCGAGACATCGATATGGAAAACCGGAGGGATCTGCTGTGGATTATGCGTCATTCGAACTTGGCTCCTGAGGCGGGAGGATTCAGTATAAACGCCGGCGTTCAAGATTGTCGAGTCGCTGGCGTTTTTTCCCGAAGTTGCTCGAATTTCTCAAGTTTCGACAAGAAGAAAACCTTGGGTTGGGGGCGCCGCCGTTAAAGTCGTTACCAGCGTCCACCCGATGGAATCATACGAAAATCAAGTTCCCGAGGTGCAATGGCAGCGCGTACAACTTCGTCCCCGCCGACCTTTGGTTTCCTGACGGTTATCGAGGACCCCGAACATGGACTATTTGGAGGCTATCTAGCGTTAAACGCGGGGGGCCGGCCCCTAGAGTTTCACTGCACGGCGCCGGTGAAACCCAACCGCGCTCAAGAAATTCTTTACGGCCCATCACTGATGCCCTTTGTGCAGGGCGAGTTAATCGGCGGCGCGTTGTTAGCCCGAGCCAAAACCACCCCTCTGGTGGTGTGCACCGACCAGGCTCCGGCTATAGCACTACGGCGCGTGACCGAGGCGCCCGTCCTCCTTGTTCTGGGGGAAAATGATGAGCCCGAAGGAGATCGGTTGTCCACCGCGCCGGTGATCCGCACCGAACGCCACACAACCGCGAAAGTTGTGTCGGGCAGCCGCTGGATTCGATTCCAAATTGGCAATAACAAGGTGGCGGTTTCTGCGACCGACGAGCAAGATCGCGCCCGAATCGAAGAATCATGCGGCTCGATGTTAGCCGATTTTGACTTGCAAGAGCCGTTCTCTCGCATTCGGGAAGCGCTGCAAGAAGCACGAAACGCAGCCGCGTCACCAGCCGCCCGCGCGCCGCGCGTCAACGCTGCTGCATAAACGCGGCGACTTGGCCGCTATAAGGAATTGCCGAAAGGCCACCAAGCGAGCGGTGAGGCCGTAGCGGTTCTTATCCCGCTTGTTCGTGCAGCGCCGCCAGCGTGTCGCGCAGGGTTTCCAGGCTACCCACGACCACACGCATCGAAAACGAATAGTCGCCTGCCGGTAGGACGCCGCGCTGTGTTTGAAAGCGGAAAACGCAATTCCACTTCACAACCCGTTCGTGGCGAAAACGAAACCGCCCATAGGAAACGCTCATAAGACCGGGCGGCGTGGGAGTCATCGGAGGCGCATAACACCCCATGGCGTATCGGCCATCGGGTGTCGCCAAAACGACGGGATACGGCTGCTCTCCGGGCCCATCCGAAAGCGGCTCTAACTGAGCCGTTTCCGGGTTGTACTTCCAAAACTGCGAGAACTCCGCCGGCATGTACCCGGTGACCGCTTCGAACACGGCAGTCCGATGTTGCTCGCCAATGGGAACGCCAAACGTAACGTTGTAGCGAATGACCGGCGGTGTTTCCTCCGAGGCAATCGTCACGCGTTTCGTGAGCAAGTGGTTGGACCGCGTGGTTGAATTCTTGGCCCGATTCGGCCCCGACATTTCTCCCGGCGCCAGCCAGAACGCCATTTGCGTCGTGGTCTGCAATGCGCAGTCGGTCTTCACCAGGTGGAGTAAACGGCTGGTCGAAGTTGGGCCGGCGCCATCGCGCCGAGAGCCTGCCTCGGTGGGATTGAAGGTTTCGTCCTGAATAGGCGAACCCGCGTCGAAATTCGCAGCCGACTGAAGTTGCCGACCGTGATCGGTGCTATCGATAAACTCCTTACCGCCCCAGGTAAGCGAATGAATCGCGCCGGCAAGCCGGGACGTCGTGGTAATGACCACTTCCGATTCGCTCAAGCGACCGCGAATGACCGCATCGCCGCTGGGCCGCGAATCATCCGACGCGGCCGCGCGGTGGGCAAGGCTGGCGGCGCCCAGTAACGCCGCACGCAAAAATTGTCGCCTGTCGTGCATGACTCCACGTTCTCGTGAATAGCCCACGAACGGCGGTTCCCTTAGGCCGAATGAAACGCCCGCACTTGTCAATCTTGCGAGGCAAGCAGCCAAGCCAAGAGCCCCTTTTGGGCATGAAGGCGATTTGCGGCCTGCTGCAAAACGCGGCTTTGGGGACCGTCGATGACTTCATCGGTCACTTCCTCGCCGCGGCGCGCCGGCAAACAATGGAGGAACACCGCCCGGCGTGGAGCGCGGGCCATTAAGGCCGCGTTGACCTGATACGGCGCAAACACACGGCGGCGTTCATCTTGCTCGGCCTCTTGCCCCATGCTCGTCCAAACATCGGTGTAGATCGCATCAGCGTCTTTCACCGCAGCCGCCGGATCGTCGGTCAGTTCCAACTCCGCCTGAGGCGCCTCGCTGCGCACTTGCTTCAGGAACGTTTCGTCCATTTCGTAGCCTTTGGGCGATGCAATCGCAAACACAACGCCCAGCTTCGCACAGGCCACCGCCAGGCTGCGGGCTACGTTGTTGGCGTCGCCGACATACGCCAGCTTACGTCCGGCCAGGCTGCCGAAGATCTCGCGTAAGGTGAACAGGTCGGCCAACGCCTGACAGGGATGCGCCAAGTCGGTCAGACCGTTAATGACCGAGCAGCCCGCGTACTTGGCCAAGTCTTCAACGCGTT
>CAYWIS010000215.1:0-2366 GCA_964458385.1 uncultured Pirellulaceae bacterium | reverse complement strand
AATCGGCCAACGCCTGGCACGGGTGGCACAAGTCAGTCAGGCCATTAATGATGACGCTGTCGCAATACTTAGCGAGCGTTTCCACCTTCTCGTGCGACTTGGCGCGGCAAACGATCACGTCGACATATTGCCCCAACACGCCGGCAAAGTCGGCAATCGACTCACGCTTCCCCCAACCTACGTCGGCCCCCAGAAACTGCGTGCCGCCGCCCAAGTGCATCATGCACGCCTCAAAGCTGACGCGGGTGCGCAGCGACGGTTTTTCAAACAACAAGGCCATCACCCGGCCAGGCAAGATCGGTTCGCGAATTCCCTTTTCCAGTTTCGCCTTCAGGTCTTCGGCAATGATGAAAATGCGTTCAATCTCGGCCGACGACAGCTCGAATAACGTGAGCACGTGACGCATGGGCATGCCTCAAAGAGAAAAAACCCCAAGCCGGAATCGATCTTCGCCCGGCTGGGGGATGTTAGACAAAAGACGTGGAGGCGTTAAACGGCTTCCTCCAAAGCTTGGGCCAGCAAGTCGCAACCTTCTTCAACCTGTTCGGGCGTGAGATTCATTGCGGGCAACAATCGAATCACATTGCCTTGCGTGCAGTTGATAAGGAGCTTTCGCTTCAGCGCCGCTTCCACGACCGGCGCCCCCGGAGCCGCCAGCTCCAGGCCGATCATCAACCCCAGCACGCGCACCTCGCGAATCACATCGTTCTGGCCTTGCAACGCTTCCAGCCGCTCGCGGAATAACGCCGAGAGACGCTTTGCGTTCTCAAGCAAGTTCTCGTTCTCAATCATTTCGATCGCCGCAATTCCCGCACGAGCCGCCAGGGGATTTCCGCCATACGTGGCGGCGTGCATGCCGGGGCGCAAACTGGGAGCGATTTCGCGTTTGGTCAGCATCGCGGCGCCAGCAACACCGCCGCACAGCGCCTTGGCCAGTGTCATCACGTCGGGCGTGACGCCAAAGTGCTGATAAGCGAACCATTCGCCCGTGCGACCAAAGCCGGCTTGGACTTCGTCAAACATCAGCAGCAAGCCGTGCTCGTCACAAAGCTGGCGCAGTCCTTGAAGAAAGCCTTCGGGAGGAATGCGAATGCCGCCCTCGCCTTGCACCGGCTCGATGAGAATAGCGCACGTTTCGTCGTCGATCAGTCGCGCCACCGCCTCCAAGTCGCCGAAGGGAGCGTACTGGAACCCAGCCACCATCGGCCCCAGGCCCTCGTGATACTTGGGCTGCGCTGTCGCCGTGACGGCCGCCATCGTCCGTCCATGAAAGCCGCCTTCAAAGGTAATAATCTTGTAGCGTTCCTTGGGTGTGTGCAGCCGGGCCAGCTTGATCGCCGCCTCGTTGGCTTCGGCGCCCGAGTTACAGAAGAACGCCATGCCGTCGAAGCTGCGTTCCGAGAGCATTTGCGCCCACCGCCCTTGCACGTCGGTATGCCAGGTGTTGGGCACATGAATCAGCGTGGCCGCCTGCTCTTGCAATGCGGCCACCAGCGGCGGTGGACAATGCCCCAGCAGGTTACAGCCCCACCCCGGAAAAAAGTCGAGATAACGGTTACCTTCGCTGTCCCAAACGTACGACCCTTCGCCGCGCACCAGATTGATCGGGTAGCGGGTGTAGTTGGGAATTACATACTTCTTAAATAGCTCGACCGTCTCGGCCGAGCTGAGGCCGGAAACAGTGGTCACAGGAAGGCTCTCGGGTGAAAAGGTCATCGGAACGCCAACGGCCAACACGAACCAGCACGTGGGCGAATGACGCTAAGACACATACTCCAGGGGAAAGTTCATCTCTGAGCAGGAAACTGCTCCTCAGGCGGGAGCCGCAGATGCTACGGATCCCGAACGATCTCGGTCCCCACGCCCGTATTGGTGTAGATCTCCAATAATAAGGAATGGCGCAGCCGGCCATCGATGATATGGACCTTTCGCACGCCCTTGTCGAGCGTGTCGAGGCAGGCTTCCACCTTCGGAATCATGCCCGAGTCAATCACTCCTTCGCGGATCAGTTGGCGGGCCTCCGACGCAGTCAGCGAATGGATGAGCGAAGATTCATCATGCTTGTTGCGGCGCACTCCGTTGACGTCGCTTAGGTACACCAGCTTCTCGGCGCCAAGAGCCTGGGCGACCGCCGTAGCGGCGGTGTCGGCGTTGACGTTCAACTTCTGGCCCGTCTTTTCGTCCAGGCACATCGAGGGAATTACAGGCACTTGGCCGGCGTAGCAGAGGTTCTCGATGGTCGCCCGGTCGACCCGCGTCACCTGGCCAACATGCCCCAGGTCGAACTCCTCGCCATTGGGCCCCGGCAGGGTAATCCGCTCACCAAACAACACGTTGGTGGTGTTGAAATTCAGGTTCATTGCCCG
>CAYWIS010000214.1:0-9873 GCA_964458385.1 uncultured Pirellulaceae bacterium | reverse complement strand
CGGATCCACGATGATCTCCTGGAACCGACGAGCCAGAGCGCTATCTTTCTCGATGTACTTTCGGTACTCGTCGAGCGTTGTAGCGCCGATGCACTGAATTTCGCCTCGGGCCAAGGCCGGCTTAAGCACGTTGGCCGCATCGATGGCGCCCTCCGCGCCGCCAGCGCCCACAAGCGTGTGCAATTCGTCAATAAAGAGGATCGTGTTCTTAGCGCGGCGGACTTCATTCATAACCGCCTTAATGCGCTCTTCAAACTGGCCGCGGTACTTGGTGCCGGCCACCATCATTGCCAAGTCAAGCACCACGATCCGCTTGTCGGCCAAGATTTCAGGCACAAGGCCGTTAACAACTCGCTGTGCGAAGCCTTCCACAATGGCGGTCTTACCGACGCCCGCTTCGCCCAGTAGTACGGGGTTATTCTTGGTACGGCGGCATAGAACCTGAATGGCGCGTTCAATTTCCCGCTCGCGCCCGATCACTGGATCGAGCTTGCCTTCGCGGGCCAACTGCGTCAGATCGCGGCCGAAGCTATCCAGCGCTGGGGTCTTCGACTTGCCGCCTTTGCCCGCAGTTGAGGATTCGCCACGAACGCCGGCGCCTGCTTCATAACCGCCGCGCTCGCCGCCTTCGCCACTCGACTCATGGCCGAGCAGGTTCAGCACTTCTTCGCGGACTTCCTCTAGCTTCAGCCCCAAGTTCATCAGAACTTGCGCAGCGACCCCTTCTTGTTCGCGCAACAAGCCCAACAAGATGTGCTCGGTGCCGACATAGTTATGGTTGAGATTGCGCGCCTCTTCCATCGAGTACTCGATGACCTTTTTAGCGCGCGGGGTCTGGGGCAGCTTGCCCATAGTGACCATCTCGGGGCCGCTTTGGACCAGTTTTTCGACCTCGAGGCGAATCTTGCGAAGGTCTACATCAAGATTCTTAAGCACATTAGCGGCGACCCCGCTGCCCTCTTTGACGAGACCCAGCAGGATGTGCTCGGTGCCGATATATTCGTGGTTGAAGCGTTGCGCCTCTTGGTTTGCGAGCTGCATGACCTTGCGGGCGCGGTCCGTAAATCGTTCGTACATAAATAACTCCCTAATGATTGGCGACCGAACCGCCGCGACAGGCGAGGGTCAGCGACCTGCGAAGCAAAAGTTGGGTCAAGGGATTCAAGGATTTTTGGGTCGGCGTACAGCTCACTTTCGTGGAGTTTCTCGACTCACTGTATTGTTTCTCATTACGCCGCTTTCGACAATCCGCCGTTTTTTTCCAAGCTTCCGATTTCAGCGGGACTTTCCGCCGAGGGCTCAGGTTCTACTCCGTTTGAGTCCGGCTCGTGAGGAGAGGTTCGGTTGTGTCCCACGTCGGGGGCTGGTTCCACGGCCTTGTTGTCAATTTCGGGCGATGTTGCGACACGCTCAAGGAATTTTCGTTCGCAGTGAATTTCCCAGGCCCAGCGGGCGGCATGCGGGTACTTGGATACGAGATCAAGCTGCGTTTTCGCCAGGGCAGGACGTTGGGTATGGCGGTAAAGCGTGGCCAATAATAACCGGCCTTCGACGTCGGCGGGGTCGTCGCGTACCAACCGCAACAAAAGGGATTCCGCCTCAAACCAGTGCCCCTTTAGGTATTCCTCCTGGGCGCGTTGAAAAAGCTCCTCATTATGCTGCCCGTCGCCGCAATAGAAATGTGATAGGCGTCCAGCGCCCCGCCGCACGCATACACCCCAGAAGACCAGCAATCCCGCCCAATTCGCCATACGCGCGAATGTTGAAAATCGGTCGGGAGCGATAAACGTAGCTGCGAGTGAACAGTTCAGCCAAAGCGCGAACGCCGCCGCCGTGAATAACCCCGCCGCCTGCCCACGCCACCAGAGGCGCGGCAAGCCCGGCCATAAACAGGTCATCCACGAATACGGTCCCATTCAGCCTCCCTACCGAATCAAGGCGTTGAAATTCTAAACCCCAGTTCCTATAGGGGCAAGCTGGAACCAGGGTATCTTGTCACCGAAATAACCTAAGAATTGTACTGGTCTTGACCTTGTTCGCGGCAATCGGCAAAATCTCCCTCCGCTAAATCCGCACGAACGCACCAACTGTTTTTGCCCTTGTAGCCGCTACACGTACTTACACGCGTTACTGCTGGCTAAATATCAAGAAGCGGCCGTTTACATAATCTCCGTCGCGGTGCTTTCCGCTTCTAACGGTCGAGAAAGCTAATACGAGAATATCGATCCGCGCGGCGAGGATGGGTGATCGCAGCGGATAAGGTTGATTGCAACTAAGTCGATGTGCAAACGTCGCGTTTCGCGTTGCGAGCTGCGCACGGTTACGCAACGGGCGGACAACTTATCACGGCAAGCTGGCGCGAGATCATTCTTGCTCTTCAACACAGGCGGCTTCCCGCCGCCACATTGAGTCGCCCTCTGCTGTCACGGTTTATGGAAGCCCCGGCGCGGCTCAACTTTCACCAACGCTGCCTTGGCGGCGCCTCGCAGGGAATCGTTGGCGTCACTGTTGAGAATGGCCTGGAGCTTGGGAGCGGCGCGCTGGGCGGGTTGACCGATTCGGCCAAGCGACTCGATGGCGCGCCGCTTAACCGCTTCGTCCGGATCGTCGAGTAACGCAATTAGTCGATCAACAATTGGCGTGCTGGACGGATGAATGCCTCCCAAGGCATCGACCGCCTTAAGGCGGACCTGCGGGGTTTCGCTCTCGGTGGCTTTGAGAATTACCGATTCGGCCGGAGGTCCAACAAAACCCAGAACATTTAGACACGCCAAGCGATACCTGACGTCGTTACCGGGGTTTTCAACTTCCACGCGGGCCGGTTCTACCGTTGCCTGGCCTTGCTTAGAAAGCCAGAGCGTGGCCGATCGCATGGTTTCCTGGTCGTCAGCTGGGATGGCCTCCGCCAATGCCTTCAGGGCGGTTGGTACGTCGGCGTAGCTCGTCGATGTTGCGGAGGACGCTTCGGCAGCAAATGCTGACCCCGATGATGCCTCGGACTTTTCAACTGGGGCAGCTGCGGTGGCGCGAGTGTTGGGCGGGGGCGTAGTCTCCATGGGCTCGCACCCGGCGCAGGTAAGGACGGCAACAATCAACAAGCGTCGCTTCATGGGAAAAATAGAAATTTGAGTGGGGAAACCTCTGATGCGGGCAAAAGAATCCTGGGTAGTGTGGCGCCCAGATTGGCGGATTGCAAGCGGCAATGATAAATGCTCGCGATGTGCTTCACGTCGCATGATCGTTTCCCGAGCTTGCACTTTGGCGGTTGCCTGCTTTTGGGCTTGCGTTGCCGCAGCAAGGCCTGCGTTTACGTGGGCCGAGGAACGGAGTCCGTGCCCATGAGGTCGGAGTTACAACAATTGGTGGGCCCCAGAATCGCCGAGATTGCCGCCATGGGTAACAGTTTGAACTCTGCCGCTTGGGACCTCATACGATAATCCACCGCGCGTCGGTATTGCGTTGATGGCTGGCGAGGCCAGTACAAGGGCGATTACCCTTTTCCGCAAGACGCTGGAGTAGTAGAAGTATGCGGCGTGTCACCCTGGCGTTGCTTTTGGCCAGGAAAATTAAAGACACACAACGCCATTTATCCAAGGCGAAGCTGAGAAGGTAAGGCGTTTGCACTCTGTGCAGCAGGAGCTAACTCGATCGATTGGCGGCAACGCTGAAGCCTGTACCAAGGTGTTGCAGACGCTCGGATGAGGAGTACTACGTGCCCTTTTAAAGACCGAGTGCGGCGTATGGTGAAGTTGAGAAACGGAAGGCTGGTCCGAATGCATCATGTTCGCCCACCTGCGGCGAAGCACAGCCATCTAGAAAATCGCTGCTCGTCAGAGGGGCGCCAGTTAAGTTTCCTTGCATGCTACTTCCGCATGGGGCGGAACACTTAGCGGCTCCGCCTGATCCGCTCACCACTCGATTCAGATTACAACAATGTCTGAAGTGGGTGACGCGACGTCAGAGTTCGAAGTTAAACGTGCGCGTCATCCAGCGCCAGAACCGCCAACCGAGAGGTTTCCAGCCAGGATAGATCTTGGCTGTTCCGCGCATCCCCGTCACCAACACACCGTCGGGATCGTCCAAAGGAGCGCTGGCCTGATACGAAGCGCGGACGAGTTTCTGAGCGCCGGTTTCAGGATCGGTTTGAGTGGCTAAGTCACCCCCCGCCTGATTCGAGAGGCTCGTGGGGCTGTACTTGACGTCGCGACGCGAAATTTCCTCAATCTGGCTCTTGTAACGCTTATATGGGTAGGCGTCAAGTTTGACTTCCACTTCCTGTCCTTCATGGACCAGTTCGATATCGATTTGTTCGATGAACATGACGGCCTCCATCTTTGTGGGGTCGCCTACCTGGCATACCAAGTCGCTTTCTTTGAGCCGGGCGCCCAGATTCTTCGCCATGAGCAGGGACCCAGACCATTCAGGCAATGTGCCATCCGCGCCGCTTGAACCATCACGCGGCGGAGGTGGAATTATCAGGCCTGAGATCGGCGCGCGAATTTCCAATCGTTCGAGGTCGCGTTTCTTTTCCAGGTACTGCTTGCGCGTTGCTTCGAGCAGCTTTTCGGTGGATTCGATCTGACCAGCGACTTCGGGATCAAGGCGTTTCAAGCGACGGTAAGTTGCGAGCTGCGTTTCGTACTCCTTTACCTGCCCTTCCAACTCCGTCAGGGTGAGCCGCAGTGCATCGTCATCGAGGCGGACGATGGGTTGTCCCGCTTCCACACGCGTGCCTGGCGGAGCGATGATCGCCGTTAAGCGGCCGGGAGTATCGACGAAAACCGATTCCGCGTCGCGGGCCTGAATCTCCAAGGCGCAACGAATATGGAAGGGGAGCGGCAGGAACACAATCGCCGCCAGCACCGCCCCTAGGACGCTGAGCGTCGCGATGAGCCGGGGCTTCTTCACTTGATGCATTCTCCCAGGAATGTGAAAGAAACGGTACAGCTGTATGGAGGGTTGGATCACTAGGCCCACGATCGACGCAAGCGCGATCGCCTGGCCAATTACTTTCAACCCGTACGGCTCCAGAACACTGTTTAAGAAGAACAGAATCGACGCCAGTACGACCCACCGGTACACCACGGCAGCCACCGTGTACATCATGAACCAGAATTGGCCGCGCTTGGGCAGAAACGGATCTTCAGGCTGTTCTAGTCCCAAACACAATTCGACAAGCTTGCGTCGGAGTACTTCGGTTGCCTTCTGCCGCAGGTTGGGGATTTCCAGGATGTCGGCCAGAATGTAATAGCCATCAAACCGCAGCAAAGGATTGCCGTTAAAGAGCACGGTGCTGACCGAGCAGACAAACATCATGCTCAAGGCGACTTGGTTGATAGTGAGGCCCGGTTCGCTAAACCACCAGACAAATGTGGCTGCTGCGGCAAGGACTAACTCAACCCAAATGCCCGCAAAGCCAATGGCCGCCCGTTGCCACTTGTTCGGAAGCATCCAGGAATCCGAAACATTGCAATACAGCGCAGGAGTCAGCACCAATAGCATGAATCCCATCTCGTGGCATTCACCACCATAGTGCTTACAGGTCAACCCATGGCCGAATTCGTGAATAATTTTGACTCCGGCCAGAGTACAGCCCATGATCAGCCAATTGGAGGGGCCAAAGAACTCGTGGAACGCCGGAAGCCGTGATTGGAATACGTCGAACTGCACCGCGACCAGTCCCAGGGCGGATAGGCCGAAGAGCAAACAAAGAAGTTGGAACGACGGCCAGTAAATCCAGAACAGATACTTGTAAAGCCAGTTCAGGACTCGGTTCGGATCCCAACCCTTCCAACGCAAGGCCAAGACATTCGACAACGCCGCAAGTAATTTCTTCCGTACTTGCTCGTTGCGCCGCTTAATCAGTTGTTCGCCCTGGCCGCCTGCTTCCGAAATGACCAACCCGCTGCGGTGCAGCATACCGATAAAATTCTGCAAGTCCTGCAGCGTGATCTTTTCCGGTGCGAAACGGTCCTCAAACTCCTCCTTGATGTCTTCCAAACTCGTTTGCCCGTCGAGCATTGCGAGAATCGCATACTCTTCCTCTTGAAAGCGGAAGTATTTCAGCCCGACCGGCTCTTTGATGACAATATATGGATGTCCCTGATAGAAATGACGACGCGCCGTGAGGTCGGGTCGCATGCGAAGAGCAAGCGGCCGAGAGGCACTAGAGACAAGACTATCAGCAAGCGTAGCCATAAGGCATGTTCAGTCACTGGGGCTACGACGCAACGTCGCCGCCCCAAGGTGGAGTGGGCCAAATGTAGTGCGACGAGTACGCCGCGAGTGCAGGTGAGACGCCAAACTTACGTGGGAAAGGACGCAAGCTGCTGGGCCGAGCGAAGTCCACTTCTTGCAGGAGTGTCACCTTGATCGCGAGGGAAATCCGTCGTTACGTAATTGCACCGGCTAGGGGAGATGAATCAGCATCTCGGCCTGAAGACCAGGGCGGAGAAGCCAAAAGCCGTTCTCCTCGCGGTTATCAACTTCGGCCCAGACCTGAAAGTCGCCCGCCAAATCTACCAGTGGGCTGACGAACGTCACTTCACCCTGAAGTCGCACCACGCGATCACGCGGGAGCCGCACTTCGATCGTCACGGGCCGGCCGACTAACTCGTCAGGCGAGTAGAGCGAGGCGCTGACATCTCCTTCAACTCGAAGGCGGTCCATACGGACGATACGGGCAATCGGGTCGCCGGGATTCACCCATTCACCGACGTTCTTATATACCTGCACCACAGCGCCATCGAGTGGCGCTTCGACAGAGAGTTTATCCAGCTCTAACTCGGCCTGATCCACTTGGGCTTCGCCGGATTGCTCCTTAATACGGGCGATGCTCAACTCTTTCTCAGCGACTTCAATTTCGAGCTTATAACGCTCTGCTGACAGCTCCAGCCGTCGGACTTCCGTTTCCGATACGCTGTTCGGCGCCCGTGCCCGCGTCGCCTTGGCCTGCGCCAGCTCCGCTTCCGCGACGCGATGCGCGGCCGCAGCCGCACGAACGCGGACATCGTTCTTGGCTTCTTCCGCCGCGGCGCTCAGTTCGTACTGCGCTAGCCGTAATTTCACTTCCGCCTCGCGCGAATCGACTTTCGCCACAGGCGCGCCCTTTTGCACCATATCTCCTTCACGGACCGAAATCTCCATGAGGACGCCAGCATTGGCGGCTGGCACTTGGGCTTCATTGATTAACGCCAAGGTTGCCGACTGAGCTCTTGCAACCGCGCCAGACGCAGGCGGCTTTGCGTTTGAGATAGCTGTTGGCGGTTGGCCGACAACCAGGAGCAGTGAGAGAATAACGGTTTGCATGGTCGTTCGTGGATTGTATTGGTCGGAAAACGCGTGACAGGGAACGCGTCGATTTGTTGGGAACGCGGTAATTAGAACCAGACTTCACGCAGGAACCATTCCCAAGCTTCGTGGAACAACACGTAGCCTATGGGCCGGCGGCCAGCATGAATATCGGCGCGGACTTCGGCCCCGCTACGGCGGAATTTGTCTTCCACGGGTTCCTTGAGGTCGACATCAATACGCACCACATGCTCTTGGTCACGCATGTGTGCGACCTGGTGAATTTCGCGCACCACGCCGTGACGGTAAGTGTCGGGAGCGGTGGCCAGGATGTATGTTACTTCCAATGGCTTGTTCTGCTCTTGGGCCTCCTTCCAAGCCCGCATGATATGGCCCATGCGATTCTCCTTCATGTACACTTCGCATTTCCATGGGCTGTCAGGATCGGCCACCGTTAAGAGCACTTGGCCTTCGGTCACCGGGCGATTGAGCAGCAGTTCTTTCGTTTGCCAGGTCGTGATCTCTCCTTTCATAGGGCTTCTCACCACCAGACGTTCTTTGCGCGCCTGCAACAGGTTGAACTGATTCGTGTAACTTTCGCGCTGCTGCTCCAGTTGAAGAATTTGCCCAGCCAGTCGGTTGGTTTCCACAAGGTCGCCCTGTTCGCGCGCCTTCTGGCGAGCAAGGCGGGTGGCTAGCAATGTCTGAATGGTCGTGTTTAGTTTTCCGCTAATGTCTTGCAGTTGCACTTCCAGGTCGGTGTTGCGCAACTCCAAAAGCGGTTCGCCTTTCTCAACGGCTTGTCCATGTTTAACGAGGACTTTCTCGACAACGCCGGGCACATCACAGAAAACATCCTGCCGATTGACAGGAACAAGTTCGCCTTTGCCCTCAATCGTGAAATCCTTAGGGACGAACAGCAATACGCCCAGCGCGATGAGCACTACCGCAGCGACAAACAAGGTTTTGGGCAGCGTTCGGGCCCGCAGCACCCAGGTGGCGTTACCAATTGCACGCCACACCGGCATGAGAAAAAGCCGATCATGCTCCAAGGCGTTCGACAGGGCCCGGCTACTATGCTGGTAGACTAGATCAACGCGGGGCGCAATGGTCTCTCGCGGAATATTGCTTTCGATCTGTTCAATAATCAGCGCTCCAATCACTTCTCCCTTGGGACCTGAGTCGTCCAAGGGGTCTTGCTGGTCGCGGTCGGTATTATCGCGCATTGGGCTGACGCGCAATTTCCGCAATGGCAATACCGCGACCGATTTGGAGTGGGCCACTTCAAGGTAATCGTCCAAGGCCCGTTCGATCTGCTTCGGCAGGTCTTCTGTCGAACCTGAATACCACAAGGGTTCGTCCGCGGCGACGACCACGGTGGCCAAATGCCCTAAGGTCGAAACGATGTCGCTTCTGGGGTCCAACAGATCTTGCCCGCTGACTGCTTCCACTTTGCACTTGCGGCCCTTGAGAATCGCTACGCTCAATCGATCGCAACCGATCAACTGGCGGCCTTCATTCGCAATATGATAGGCCGTATCGCGTGGCGAAAGCGATTCATGAATGAGGCGCGAGAATCGATCGGCCTTGACCCAAAGCGATTGCCGGTCGCTGTACTGGCGAAGCTTTTGGCCACGCAGCCAGTCGCCCGCCAACTCGCACATTTGGACAACGAATTGCAGGTAACCCCGTTGGCTGGCCGGTTGCACATCGGGGCGTTGAAATACCTCTAAGATGCCCTCCACATGGTTCTCGCTTTTCATGGGCGAGAGAACCAAGAGGTAGTTCGTTGGGTTGCCGGCGCCGCCGTCGCCTGTCCCCGATTGCGGGGCGACCAACCGCGGTTCGCCTGTCTGAATGATTTGCCCCAAAAGTTGTACGTGCCGCACGGCGTCTTCCGCCGCGGGGTCCAATAGCGACCTGCTGATATTGATCTGGTACGCTAACTCCAAGCGCCCGCCTTCCCCCACAATCCAAATTGCGCCGCCCACGGCCGCCAACGCTTGGACAATACGGGGAAGGAATTCCGCGTAATACTGTTCGGGGGGGAGGTCGCTCTTGGATAATTGTGCGATTTCGTTCACCAAAGCGCGAATTTGCCGCTTGGTGTCCTCAATCGTCTTGGGACTTACGGAAGATTGCTCGGTGGACATGACGTGGATAAGAAGCGAGGGGTTGGGCTAGTTCCTTCGGCGGAGGCCCAGCCCAGAAATTTGGATGCCGTCCATCGTCGAATAGTTTCGTAGAATTCAATTTATCCCTCGATCTCCCCCCTGGCAATGTTCGCCATCGCCGAGAGGGGAGAAAAACGCCGCTGCCGGGCGTGTACCGCAAGCAACATCGATTATGCCAGCATTGCGGATTGAAACGCTAACAGGTAGCGAGTGGCAGGAAGAAGTAGACTAGGGGACTCGCTAGATCAAGACGCTCAAGGATGGATCTTACCGAACTACGACGGAACTCTTGGCCGGGTTCGCTACATAGCCGCCATAGTCGGCCGAGAATCCTACAGGCGCAAATTCGGGTGGACCAGGTCGCCCTGTGAAAACGAAATCGCCTTTGGTCGAATTGCCGTCACCGGTG
>CAYWIS010000213.1:7368-9895 GCA_964458385.1 uncultured Pirellulaceae bacterium | reverse complement strand
ACCGGACTGCCATCGGCACGCATCATGATGTTGGATGGTTTCAGGTCACGATGGACCACGCCGGCTTCATGAGCGACCTGGATCGCACGCGCGAGGGTGGATACCAGGCGGACACCCGATTCAACGCTCAGTGGCTGGTTTTGCTCTAGCCATTGCTCCAGATTGACGCCTTCGACGTACTCCATTGCGAAAAACAGGCCGTTGTCGTCACCGATGTCATAGATCTGACAGATGTTGGGATGGTTCAGCTTCGAAATGGCCTTGGCTTCGCGCTGGAACCTTGCCAAATAAGAGGAGTCAGCGACCCGATCACGCGGGAGAACTTTAATGGCGTGCAGCCGATGCATCATTGTGTGCTGGGCCAGGTAGACGGCGCTCATTCCTCCGGCGCCGAGCCGGTCCAGCAGTTTGTATTTCCCAAGAAAAAACCCCTTGTATTTTTTGTCGAACAGTTTGTCGCAGTGCCAGCGGGTGAGCAAATTGCGATCAATTAAGAAATCGGCAAGGGCGTTGGCGTCGTCCATGGCGTCGTCGCTGTGCGCAGCGCGAAACGCTTCCATCGCGCGTTCCAATTGATCTTCTTCAACCAATCGGCTGCGGCGCACTAACTCGACGAATTGTGGGACGGTCATCGTGGCCATGAGGGCCGTACACGCCAGACAAACTGGATGTGTTGCGGTCAGCGAATTACCCAGGAAGGGACGTTACTCACCCCGCCAGCCGCATGTCGGAAAAGGATAAACCAGTGCGAATCGCCCGTAAACTATGCACTCTTTCATTCTATACGCCGTGCAGAACACTACAAAGGAACGAACAGGCGGCGGCGTCGAATATTTCTCCGCGGGAACCGGCGCAGACGTCACAAAAGTTGCCGACTGCGCCATTCATTTGAGGAATAACCTCACGTTGCTTGGCGAATCGTAACTGACCATGATAAAGTAAGTCCAATTCCTTCCACGGCGGTTTGGCGCAGCTAAATGGGGTAGGGTGGTGCTGGCTCTCCGGCGCCTGGATTTACGATTGCCCGCTGTGTCGCTTGCTTGTGAATCGCTACTCCTCGTCTATTCTATTCCCGGTTTCCTCGCACATGGCGTCGTATCCTGTTCACGACTCGGATCCGTCGATACAGGACTCGCACCGCAACAGCGCGGGCAAAGGGTCCCCAACGGATCGGATTCCGACGATTGACTTGGAAAGCGACGATCCTCTTCCGTTTGACCTACAATCGTTTGACACGATCCCGCCGACGCCGCTTGGTTGTTCGCCAGCGCAATCCAGGCTGGATGGTGAAGGCGGGGCCACATCGAAACGGGCCGCCGGTGCAGCAAAACCAGGCAGCATTTGGCTTGACGGCGATGCGCTGATGTGCGCATGTCCGGATTGCCGCGCTCCGATGTCCATTCGGCTGTGGCTAATGGTCGCCGATTGCTGGAGTTGCGGCGTAAGCATTGAGCTTTCCGAGGAGCAACAGCGCGAGGCCGAACGCCTGATGCGCCGGCGCGAAGCCGAAGTCCGGCAACGTCAACCTGAACGCCCCGATCCGCGTACGCCCGGTCCCCGGCAAACAGCTCCACGGGCGCCAACACCTTCGCCGCGTGCGCCGGAGCGTTCTGAACCACCTCGCGTCAACGGTCGTCCCACACCGCCGCCGGCACCGCCTACCCGGCCGGCGCGCCCGGCGCCGCGGCCAGCTCCGAATTCTGCATATCAGCGACGTGCGTTTCAATCGTGGCTTGCCGACACTCCGGCATGGTTCATCAGCCTGGTTGTGCATCTAATCCTGCTCACGCTCTTGGGGTTGCTCACGTTCGGATCGTCCGAAGAACCGCCTTATATCACGTTGTCGACGAGCGTAAGTCGCGAGGTTATCGAGGGCGACAATACGCATCCGATTGAACCAGACGACGAATTGGCGTTTGATCTGCCGTTGCCCAAAGATGTCGACTTGAAAAACGCCGAGGTTCGCGAGGCGATGATTCGCGCCGATCAGGATGCTCGTGAACTGCGCTTGGCCGAAGATACGGCCGATCCGTTTTTGCCCAACGTCGACGCGGTCAAGGACAAGTTGCGGTCGAGCAACTTCGCTGATCGTACACTCGCGGCGCGCGATCCGCGCATTCGCACAGTGCTTGTAGCGCAAGAAGGTGGTACAACGCTAACCGAGGCTGCTGTGGCTCGCGGGCTGCGGTGGCTGGCGAAGCAACAAAAGTCCGACGGACGGTGGGTGCTCGACGGGGGAATGAAAAGCGATCCGGCCGCCACGGCGCTGGCGTTACTTCCTTTCCTGGGCGCCGGTCAGACGCACCTTACCGGCAAGTATCAGAAAGAGGTAGCGGGAGGTCTGCGTTGGCTGTTAACGAATCAAAGAGAAAATGGCGACCTCACGGCTGGCTCCACAGGAAACTCACGCATGTACGCTCACGGGCAGGCCGCCATCGTGTTGTGCGAGGCTTTTGCTATTACGGGCGACGAACAGCTACGCATCCCCGCGCAGAAAGCTATTGACTTTATCGTTCAGGCACAGCAT
>CAYWIS010000213.1:0-7358 GCA_964458385.1 uncultured Pirellulaceae bacterium | reverse complement strand
GGGGGATGGCGATACGAGCCGGGCCAGGCAGGGGATACAAGCGTTCTAGGATGGCAACTCATGGCGCTGCAAAGCGCCCGAGCGGCGAATCTCACGGTGCCTCCCGAAACGCTGGAGAATGCTAGCCATTTTCTTGATTCCGTTGCGTCGCACGACGGCTCGCGATATGCGTATCTTCCAGGACAACGACCGACCGAGGTCATGACGGCCGAGGCGCTCTTGGGCCGAATGTACTTGGGCTGGACGCTTAGCGACTACGGATTGTCGCAAGGCGTAGAGTGGTTGGCGGAAAATCACCTGCCATCCGAGAGATCACCGAACTTTTACTACTGGTACTACGGCACCCAAGTTTTTCATCACGTAGGCGGAACGCTTTGGGAGAAGTGGAATGTCCGCATTCGTGACATTCTGGTTAACTCCCAGGAGAAACGCGGAGAGCTGGCAGGAAGTTGGAAACCCGACCATCATCACGATCGGCCTGGCGGTCGCATTTACGCGACCTCGCTTGCCGTCTGCACTCTGGAGGTCTATTACCGCCACGTCCCCATTTTTCGACAGCTAGATTTGGACTAGCGTAAAGTCGCACAAAAACAACAGGTTGGCGCCGTCAACAGAACGTCACTACTGGCGGCCGTAAAGCTCGGCAAGAAGTGAGGTTTACGGCGTCCTGCGGAACGTCGACTCCGGCTCGTTATGTGGCGAAACGTGAATCGTAGGGTAAGCTGAACGTTTCGGCCACGGCTTGATTGGTAATCTTGCCCTCAAAGACGTTGATGGCGGCCGCCAGGGGACGGTAACGATGTGCCGCTTCTTCCACACCGTGTGCCGCGATGCGGGCGACCCAGGGGAGCGTCACATTACACAAAGCAAATGTGCTGGTGCGTCCGACGGCGCCAGGCATGTTGGTAACGCAATAATGAACTACGTCATGCACCATGAACGTCGGGTCGCTATGTGTGGTTGGGCGACTGGTAGCGACACATCCGCCTTGATCAATGGCGACGTCAATAATGACCGCCCCCGGCTTCATCAGCTTCAGATCGTCCTCTTGGATCAGACGAGGCGCCTTGGCGCCGGGAATCAACACCGCGCCAATCACCAAGTCGGCAAGCCTTAGCTCTTCGCGAATCGTGTAGCGGTCGCTGAACAGCACATTGACATTGGGCGGCATGATGTCGTCCAAATAGCGCAGGCGATCCATGTTGATGTCGAGAATCGTTACGTCAGCCTGGAACCCAGCTGCGATTTTCGCAGCATTGGCGCCCACCACGCCGCCGCCCAAAATGGTAATGTGCGCTGGCGCCACGCCCGGCACTCCTCCTAGGAGAATTCCGCGCCCCATTTGCGGTCGCTCTAAGTATTTGGCGCCTTCCTGAATACTCATGCGGCCCGCGACTTCGCTCATCGGTGTAAGCAGCGGCAGCCGGCCTTGCTCATCGCGAAGTGTTTCGTACGCCAAGCAAGCGACGCCGTTGCGCTGCATCGCCTCGGTCAGTTCTCGGCTTGCAGCAAAGTGGAAATACGTGAATACCGCCTGCCCTGGCCGAAGTAGTGGCCATTCCTGCGGTTGGGGTTCCTTAACTTTGACAATTAACTCCGCGCGGGCGTAGACTTCAGCGGCACTGGTTACCATCTCGGCGCCTGCCCGAAGATATTCGTGATCGGCTATACCAGAACCAAGGCCAGCGCCGCTTTGCACTAACACGGTATGCCCGGCGGCGGTGAGTTCTTCGACCCCGAAGGGCAACATGGCGACACGATATTCATCTCGTTTCACTTCTGCGGGCACACCGATAATCACGATACGTGTCCTTTCCTTTGAAGAAGAAATGCGAACGTTCTCTTCCGCATTTCAACGGACGTTTGCCGATTGATGCCCCTGGATCACAAGGTCCTCCAAATTCGGCATTGCAACTGCCAGGGTTTCTTGGACGAACGTTGTTGCTTGCAGAACACAACGCGTCACCCGTCGTAGTTATCTACGTCGCCAAGGTTCAGTGTTTCGCTGAACGTTTCGCCCGGCGTGATCCAGATTTCTCCGTGAATGTCGCTTTGTTCGGCATGAACTGAGTGGTGACGCACCAACTCCAGAATTGCAAGAAACACGCCGATCATGGCCGATTTGTGCATCCCCGGCTCGAACATTTCGCTAAACGACGCTCGACGGTTTGTCAGCAGCCGCTCGTGAATTCGCTGCATGTAGACCTGGATGGGCGTGTCATCGTATACGATCGTAGGCGGATTCACCGCAGCGCTGGCGCGCATAATACGGCCAAAAGCGCTTACCAAGTCCCAAAGCTCAACATCGTGAATAGGCTGGTCCGCGGGATCGATCTTTCGCGGAGGAAGGTCGTCGGCCAGACGGACATACCGTTGCTGCCAACGGCGTCCCCGGTCTTCCAAAATGCTGGCCGCGTCCTTGAATTTCTTATACTCCAGAAGCCGTTGAACCAACTCCTCGCGGGCCTCATCCACTTCTTCGATTTCTTCGCCCGCTCGCGGGAGCACCATGCGAGACTTGATCTCGATAAGCGTGCTGGCCATATCAACGAAGTCTCCCACGTCGTTGATGTTCAACTCGGTCAGCACCTCGAGATATTCGAGAAATTGGTCCGTAATTGGCGCCAGGGGAACGTCAGTCACGTCGATCTCGTGCTTCCGCACCAAGTACAGAAGCAGGTCCAGGGGACCGCGAAAGATATCAAGATCAACGCGAAAATTCATAGTGCATCACTAGGAAACCACGAGAGCTCCTTGCCCTAGACCTGTTGGACATGAAATCCTGGCAAATAGAGGGGGGCGCGGCTTAATCCCCTCATAGTCTACTCATCATCCTAATGATTTCCCGTCGCCGCGGCGAGGTCGACCTAGATGGACTTGTACGCCGGCAACGAAAGCCGTCCTTGGAAGGTATCGAGACGATGCTTAAGGGATTGCGGTTTCGCGGAGTTGACAAGGATGCGCTGCGCCGTTTTGTGGCCGAGTTTGGGGAGAAAATTGGGAGCCAATCTTTGAACGGCTACCTTGGATACGATTCCAAGCTTGCTGCGCGAACTTCGCTCTCGCTAGGGTAAGTGCGCAAGATGTATGGAGTCTGGCGAGATCCTTTGACCCGGTGGATCAACGCCCACTTGCGATCGACGCGTGAATCTCGGGACCGCGTACATCTTCAACGTGTTGAACAGGTGAGGCTCCGCGCGCAAGGCCTTGATGAGACCACGGCTCGGCGCCAAGCCGAATTGGTAGCGGCGGCGCTCGTCAACCACGCGACCGAAGTGCGTCGGTCTGGAGAACTTCCCGTCGCCACAGCAGGAGCCTCGCTCCCGACTACCGTTGCCGAGAAACGCGCCCGTATGAAGGCCATGTTGGCCGAGGCTCGGAGCGGGAAACACTCTCGCAAATCCAGCATCCCCTGGATCGTGCGCGGGCGTCTCGGCTTCATCCTCAGCGCGAAAGTGCGATTTCTGTTGGGAGGCCTGTTGATTGTCGGTTGTGGACTCCGGGTGAAACAGAATCGCGTGGTATCGGTTAGCGAGATCCGGAATGCGGCGGCCCAGGCGGTACAACACGGCAGCGTTGCCGATGTTCCTCACGAATGGGTTTCGGAAACGGGGCGACCGCTTGAGCTGCCCTTCGTCGGATGGATTTTCGATAGTTTCAATCCCGGACTGGCAGAGGTCCTACTCGTGGTATCATCGCTGTTCCGCGGATGGAAGATGTCGTTGTTTATGCTGCCCGCTGCGGCGATCATCGTGCTGGGGCCTAAGCTGGGGATACCGGGAATTGACACGTTGGGAGGCGCGCATGCAACGGGCATTGTCATTGGACTTGTGGTTGCTGGCGCCGGGCTAATTTTGGGCCGTTCAAGCGGCGACGACAATTAACGGTGAGCGCCCCCTCACCGGTCACATTACGGTCATTGCGTAAAAAATAAACGCCGGAGACTTTTCCTCCTCCGGCGCAAGGGAACACTAATCACACAAACTTACGCTCGCTACGGGGCAAGATCGTTATCGCCCCGCTTTGCGAATCCAAGCGGCGGTGAGCATTTCTGGGGCGCCACCATAAACCTGCGTGAAAGCCTGCGGGAAATTGGCGCCGCCGCGAAGACGCGTAAGCAGGGCGTCGAACTTCTTCGCATCGCCCATAAGGAACTTGGCGAAGCTATAACTGGCAATTGACGTTGGCTCGGGCGGCAATTTGCCGCTCAAAAAGTCCGCTGGTTGGTTCATCGACCCAAGAACCGAAGGGATGGCTTCATTCCAAGCCCGAACGCGCGGATCGTCAGGAGCAAGCCGCGCCGCAGCAGCGCGAGCCACACCTTCGCGGAACCATTGGGGCGAGTCGCCCAGACTTGCAATGTAGACTCCCGCCACCTGTTGACCGATCAACGCTTCCAACGAATACTCGTCGCGGCGTGGGTTCACCAAAGCGCCGTAGGCGTCGAGCGTATCGAACTTCCAGTGGCCGCGCCATTCGGCCGGCAATTCCCGCTTTTCGACCATTTGGCCGAATTCGCTGTAGTCGTATCGCCCCTCAAACACAAATAACGTTACGCGCCCCTTAACGAGTGGTTGATCAGTTGGCGCCTTAAAGATTTGCGCGATTTGAGGCGTCAATGCTTCCGCCCGCTGGCCGATGTCAGCCAGCGTATTCTCGCCAACGTTGCCTACCAGAAGGAAGTTCTTCGTTTCGGCGGTATTCATCGGAATATTGGCCATTCCCAACCGCCAATTTTGTTCGGCAATTTTCGCACGTTCCGCACTGAGTTCGTCGTGATTTGAGTGGGTGGCCCGATATAAGTCAGCCACTCGCTTGACATCGGTTGTAGGTTCCGGCCCGTCAAACTTAGCGCCCTCGGCGATCCAGGTCTCAAATTGAGCGATCACCGAATCGGATAGAGGCGGGCGTCGCAACGGCATACGGTCGCCCGCTTGGCCTTTGATCTTCTTAATCAAGAGGCTTTCGGCTGGTTTGCCGGGCAGGATCGGTGGGCCGCTATCGCCGCCATTCAACAGGCCACGGAAGGTGGTCATGTTTAAGGCGCCGGAGGGGCGTTGTCCGTATCCGTGACAATTGGCGCACTCCTGCACCAACACCGGAGCAATATCGCGCGAAAAACTGACCTTTTCCTTACCCGTCGCGGTTGCGACCTCTATCTTCATCGATTCTTGTGTGGCCGCGGCGCCCAAGCTGGCCAAATTCATGGACGGATCGGCGCCATCAAAGCGCGCCCCCTCAATAATCCATTTCTTAAGCAGATCGAACTCTTGAGAAGTGAGTTTGCCGCCTCCACGCGGCATGTCACCGCTTTCGATAACTTCGATGAGGCGACTGCCTACTGGGTCGCCAGGAAAGATAACCACGCCAGCCGGCGGACCTTTCATCAGTTCGGCGAACGAAGCCATGCCAAACTGACCTTTCCGGTCGGTAACGTGGCACCGGCCACATTTCGATACCAACAGGGGGGCGACTTGTTTCACGAAGCTTACGCCGCCCATTGTCGGGGGAATCACACTGGCCGATTGCGAAGCAACACTCGGCTTCTTCAAAGGAGGAAGACGCACGCCTTCCAATTCCAAGAGTGCGTGCGCCTTAAGCAGGCGGGGGTAGATTCCCTCAAGCAGCCCGATCATGTCTGGATTGCCGTCGGCAGTGAGCTGATCAAACTCTTCCTGGACCTGCCGAAGGACCTCGCCACACTCTTTGTACTTGCCCTGCAAATACAAGTTGCCGGCTTTGGCAACCGCAGTTTCCAACGCCTTTGCTTTCTCGCGTTGCTGGGCTGTCGGCGCCGCGAACGCCATCGCGCCGGCCAGCCAGATCCCCAAAAACGCCAAAGGGAAAACCAAACGAAATGTGCGATAGTTCACTGGAGCACCGTGCAGAAGGGCAAGTCGAAAATGGCGATAAGACATACGAGATTCTGCGTTGCCGCAGCAAATTATTGCTTTGGCTCCACACCAAGTATAAACAGACCCTGCTTATTCCCAACGCGCGGGGGAGTTTAATGTACTCAAAAGCCAATGCAGAGGGGGCACGTATAGCTAGACATGAGGGGGATGGCCTTGAGACGCTCACTTACGGTTTAATTGGGCTTGCTGCCCTGCCATTGGCTGAGACATAAGCCGACCGCCAAGCCAATGGAGCAGATTATGATATTGTGCCAGTTCCTGCGATTGGAGCGGGTCGCCGTGATCTGCCTTGGGAAGGTTCAGGATACGGCAATCGCCTGCATAAACTTGATGAATGAGACGTTGAAATCGCAACGGCACAACGCGATCACGTCCCGACGCCAAAAATACGGCCGGAGTATGGCACCGTGCGGCATTGGCGATACTATCCAGTTCGCAGGGAGTTTGCCGCGCGATCAATGCGGCGCCAACAAATCCATTCCACCACCCATAGCGGCGAACGATCATTTGCCTTAGCGGTGGCGGATTACGTAGGATCAGGCCTTCGATCTGGTGGCGTGCAGCGACATAGAGCGCCAAGGCGCCGCCTAAGCTGTTCCCGGTCAACACGACAGGACGGTTCCGAGCGCGGGCGCGAATTTCCGAATAGGCGGCATCGGCTACCGCCGCGAGACAACGAAGCGTCGCTTCACCGGGACTTCCACCGTAACCGGGCGGGTTGAGAGCCCAAACCTCGGCGCGGAACCCCTCCCACACCTCGGCAGGATGCTCCGTAGCGCGTTCCGCGCGACTACCCACACCGCCGAATTTCAGAATGTAAACGTCGGCCGCACCGGGGGCAAACTCTTCCCCACGGGGATTCCATAGCTCAAAGGCGCCGTCACAATACTTGACGATTCGCCGAAGCTTTCCTTGCGTATCGAGCGCGTGCCGCGTTGGGCGCAAGATCAAACGATCGGCAAGACGGGACAGCATCGCTGGGAGGTCGCAAGGTACACGCGGGAAGCCAAAGGGGCTTCGTGCCGCAAATGCATGGCGCGACGAAGCCGTTATAGATCTAGCTAATGGACACGTTGCCCCGGCTGGGCGCCTTTATCGGGTCGAATGAGGAAAACTTCGGACCCACCCGCTCCCGAGGCGATCACCATACCTTCGCTGACGCCAAACTTCATCTGCCGCGGAGCGAGGTTGGCCACCATGATCACCAAAGAGCCGACCAATTGCTTGGGCTCGTAAGCTGCTTTGATGCCCGCAAAGACCGTGCGGCGTTCTTCGCCCCCTAAGCTCAACGTCAGTTTGAGCAGCTTCCGAGCCTCGGGGACTTCCTCGGCCGCGATGACGCGCGCCACGCGCAGGTCAACTTTGAGGAAATCATCGATCGTACATTGGGGCGCAATGGGGTCGGCGTCAAGAAACTCGCGACTGTCGTCGTACTGAGGAGCG
>CAYWIS010000212.1:0-9922 GCA_964458385.1 uncultured Pirellulaceae bacterium | reverse complement strand
TTCCCAGCTGTAGCTTGCCCGCCGGCTTGTACTCGTTTATCGCATCCGACAGGTGATGCCGGATCTGGTTGGCCAGAATGCGGCCCGCGGCGATGTCGTCGCCATAGCTGAACCCACCTGGCAGGCAAAGAATCTGCGCGTCAGCCGCCAGCCGCGGGTTCTCCAAGAACTGGTTGACATGGACCGCTTCTACTCGGCCACCCGCCTGTTCAAAAGCGAACGCCGTTTCCCGGTCGCAGTTGGTCCCCGGAGCGCGAAGAATCAAAACACGAGGTTGAGGCATAATGTTCGAATGCGGAGTACAGATTGGGAAATGCGGAGTGAAGGGGCGGATCGCTGCGGAAGAGGAGCTTTATTTGATTCCGCATTTCGGATTCCACCTTCCGCATTTGAACCGGTTACCAGCGGAGCGGCGTTTGCCAGGCTTCTTTCAATTCTTGCAGGTCGGCGTCGATCGACAACTCATTTTCGCTTGCTGCGGTGATTTGCAAGCGGCGCGAACTATTGGTTTCGCCAATTCGGGCATGCGGCGTGGCGCCAAGCGCCTGCTCGAAAGCTTGGGCTTTGTTGGCCGGCACTTCGCAGAGGAAACGGGTGTTGGACTCAGCGAACAGGAGCGTTGCGGTGAGGTCTTGACTTGCGCTCAGCTCATGCGGGACCGCGGCCAATTGGAGCGTGGCGCCTACGCCGCCCGCGAACGCCATCTCGGCAGCCGCGACCGCCAAACCGCCTTCGCTCAGGTCGTGGCAGGCGCGAACCAAGCCGGCTTGAATCGCGGCGTGCAAGGCAAGGAGTGTTTGCGGCGCCTGTGTTAGATCCACCTGGGGAACCTGCCCCCCTTCGAGTCCCTCGACTAAGGCGAAGTGCGAGCCGCCCAACTCGTCGCGCGTCAGGCCGACCAGGTAAATGGCGCTGCCGGGCTGTTTGAAGTCCATGGTGATGCAACGGCTGACATCGTCGACTTGGCCCATCGCGCTGATGAGCAACGAGGGGGGAATCGAAATCGTGCGCCGTTGGCCGTTTTCATCCTCGTACGAGAACTCGTTGTTGAGACTATCCTTGCCGCTGATGAACGGGGCGCCAAACGCAATTGCCGCGTCGTGGCAACCCAAGGCCGCGCGGACCAGCGAGCCAAGCGTCTCGGGCCGGTCGGTGTAGCCCCAACAAAAATTGTCCAAAATAGCGATTCGCCGTGGATCGGCGCCCACCGCCACGCAGTTTCGCAGCGCCTCGTCGACGGCGCTGGTGGCCATGTG
Source organism: uncultured Pirellulaceae bacterium (assembly GCA_964458385.1). Taxonomy (GTDB): domain Bacteria; phylum Planctomycetota; class Planctomycetia; order Pirellulales; family Pirellulaceae; genus JAHWKS01. The sequence continues at coordinate 8,666 of CAYWIS010000212.1, read as the reverse complement.
GTAGGTGTCGTAATCGCCGTAGCAGGGATTCATGCCGCACGCAATGACCAACCCCCGCCGCGACGAAAGCACCGGCCGTAGCACCGCCGCATCGCTGGGACCGTCATTCGCTACGCCTACCAGCGGTTTGATGACGCTTCCCCCCTGCACTTCGTGATCGTACTGGCGAATGACCCATTCCTTGCTCGCCACATTGAGCGAACCAAGGATTTTCTTGAGGGTCTGCGTGTAGCCTTGTCCTGCGTCCTTGGTTGGCTCACCCGAGGAACGCGGCTTCAAGGGGGTGACGGGGGGCGGCTGGTAGACCGCCTCACGCACGACAGGTGGACGTCCTTTGTGGAGGAACTCCATGCTCAGATCGCCCACCACAACGCCGTGGAATCGCAGCTCTAATCGACCCGTAGGCACAAACTTGCCAAGGATCGTGGCTTCCACATTCTCGGCGGCGCACAGGGCGCGGAACTCTTCCCAGTGCTCGGGCGGAACCGACAGCACCATGCGCTCCTGCGCTTCGGAAATCCAAATCTCGGTGTATGACAACCCTTCATACTTAAGTGGAGCGCGTTCCAGCCAGACTTCCGCCCCGATCTCTTCGCCCATCTCACCGATGGCGCTAGAGAACCCCCCCGCGCCGCAGTCGGTTACGGCGTGAAACAGCCCCCGGTCGCGAGCTTGGAGCAGCACGTCCAGCACCATTTTTTCGGTGATGGCGTTCCCGATCTGGACGGCGCCGCCGCTGACCGATTCACTTTCGCTGGTTAACTCGGCCGAACTGAAGGTGGCGCCGTGGATGCCGTCGCGTCCGGTGCGGCCTCCAATGGCCACAATCCAGTCGCCCACTTGGACCTTCTTGAAGGACTTGTCGCGCGGCAACAAACCCACGTTCCCGCAGTACACCAGCGGGTTGCCTAAGTAACGGCGGTCGAAGAAGATCGCCCCGTTCACGGTGGGAATGCCCATGCGGTTGCCGTAGTCGCGCACACCGGCCACCACGCCGCGCATCACCCGGCGAGGATGCAGTACGCCGGGCGGCAGTTCCTCGGGCGGAATGTCGGGGGGAGCAAAGCAGAACACATCGGTATTGCAGATCGGCTTGGCGCCCAAGCCGGTGCCGAGTGTGTCGCGAATCACGCCTCCCACGCCCGTGTTGGCGCCGCCGTACGGCTCCAACGCCGAGGGGTGATTGTGCGTTTCGACCTTGAAGGCCACGTTCCACTCGTCGTCGAACCGCACCACGCCGGCGTTGTCTTTAAAGACGCTGACGCACCAATCCTCTTCGCCAAGCCGACGACGCACCTCTTGGGTGGCGGCGAAGATGGTTTCTTTGAGCATATTCTGAAATTGTCGCTCGCCGCGGTCGTCGCGATAGGCGATTCGTCCGCCCAGCGTTTTGTGCGAGCAGTGCTCGCTCCAGGTTTGAGCGACCGTTTCCAGCTCCACGTCGGTCGGATCACGACCCAGATCGCGAAAGTGCTTCTGGATGGTTTGCATCTCGACCAGCGTCAGGTAGAGCTGGCCCTCGCGGCTCAGACGCATTAGCCCTTCGTCGTCCAAGTCACGCAGCGGTACGGTCACCTTTTGAAAGGTGTACGGCGAACCGACCCCCAGGTGATCCAATTGCAGAGGGCCGATCACGGCCTGTTCAATGGCGTCGTTAGCCAACAACTTGGTGCAGAGGGTTTGGATGACCTCTTGGGGTGCATCGCCAAACCAATATTTGCGAAAGGTCCGCACCGCTCGCGGTTGAAAGCCGAAGTCCTCAATGGCCGCTTGCGTGCTTTGGGCCACAGGATCCATCACGCCGGGCTTGTACAGCACGTGCACCAAGTGCGGCTTGTCGGCAGGGGCTTCCAAAAGTTGCGGGTCGCCTACGCGTCCTACCACGGCCTGTTCCACGACGGTGTCGGCCAGGAGTTCGTTCGCCAGGCGCCGGACTTGGGTTTCGTCCAGGTCGCCTTCGATGAGGAATCCATGGGCGGCGGCGACCTGAAGTTCGCGGCCTAGCCCCAGATCGGCCGCTTCTGCGGCGATCGCCTGCCCCCGGATGTCGGGCTGACCCGGCGCCGGATAAATATCAATTTCCCACAGCGTCACGACGGCGTTTTCCCTGCTCCAAAAGACGTACAAATTCGGCGTCGTCGCCGCGCGCTAGGGCGTCGCGGAACGATGCCAGCGTTTTCTCAAACTCACCTAGCGACCGCAAGACGTGGCGGCGGTTCTCCGTAAGGATCTGCCGCCACAATTCGACATCGCCCGCGGCGATGCGCGTTGTATCGAGCCAACCGCCGCCCACCAGAGGCAGCAGTTCCTCGGGGGTCATCGCCGCCATGATCGAGGCGAGGATATGCGGTGTATGGCTGACCGTGGCCACCGCGGCGTCATGCGCCTGGGGCGACATTCGGTAGACCTGCGAACCGAGCGACCGCCAGAATGCTTCAATCTCTTCGACTGCTGCCGGTGGGGTGCGTTCGGTAGGGGTGATGATTGTAGCCCGGCCGACGAACAGGTCGGCCTCGGCAAACTCGGCCCCCGTCTTTTCGCTGCCGGCCATCGGATGACTGCCGACAAACACCGCATCGCGCGGCAAACCCTCGTCTAATGCGGCGACGATCTCGCCCTTGGTGCTGCCAACGTCGGTAATCAATGCGCCGGGAAGCGCGTGTCGGGCAACTTGACGCACATGGTCCACAATGTGGCAAACGGGCGTGCACACGATGACCAGTTCGGCCTGCGCCACCCCCGTGACCAGATCGGTCGTCGCGTCGGTAATCGCCTCTCGGGCCAGCGCCTTCTGGAGCGAACTTTCGCTCCGGCCGACGCCAATCACACGGCGGGCTAACCGACGACGCCGCAGCGCCAAGCCAATCGAGCCGCCAATCAGCCCCGCCCCCAAAATGGCTACGGTGTCGCGCTGCGTCATCGGTTGCTGTCTTTCGTGTCCTGCGGAGAATAGGATTGTAGCAGAAAAGCCGCCGCACGGGCGGCCCCCGAGAGAAGATCACACCCTTGCGTGTGCGGAAACTTAACTCCGCCTTTGTCTTTTGGCGGGTCAAAGGACCTTCGCCCCCTGCCCCTTGCGGCGATGAATTGCCACACTTCCAGAGACCGACGCCTGTTCCGCAATCTGCTGGACGTCCGCGTGGCCGGTCGTTTTACTGGGGTGCGGTTTGAACGATTCTGCTTGTCCGAGCGTACCCAAGGCCATGGCTCATATTAGCACCTCACAACTAGCGCGGTTTTGCAATCGGATCGGCACAGCGCTCCGCGCGGGAGTTGATGTGCGCACGGTGTTCCAGCACGAAGCCAAACGCGGTTCGCCGCGGCAACGTGAGGTGATGGATCGTGTCGGTCGGGCAATTGGCGCCGGGCAGTCGATGGCGAGCGCATTGGCCAACGAGAACGGCTATTTTCCGCCCTTGGTGTGCGAGATGGTCGCCGTGGGCGAGAAAACCGGCAAGGTGGATGAAGTATTCCTGCAACTGGGCGAGCAGTATCAGCATATCCTCCAATTGCGCCGCACGTTCCTGTGGGGCATCTTCTTGCCGGCTCTTGAACTCTTCGCCGCCATTGTGATTATCGGCCTGCTTATCCTCTTGATGGGGACATTGGTTCCCCTCAATCCCGATGGAACCCCTGTGTTCGACGTGCTGGGGATTGGGGCCGGCGTGCCAGGACTGGTGAATTACCTGTTAATTGTTGGCGGCGTGGGCGCCGTTCTGGCGTTTGGGGTGTGGAGTTTTATGAGCGGCCGGCTGGGAACGTGGCCGCTTCGGCTGCTGATGCGCGTACCGATGCTCGGCAAATGCTTAGAGATGATGGCCCTTTCGCGCGTGGCCTGGTCGCTGGCGATGGCGAACAATGCGGGAATGGATCCCCGGCGGTCCGTCAAGCTGGCTTTGCGCAGTGCGAACAACCCTTATTACAATTCGTTTCAACGGAAGATCGACGACCTGTTGGCCCAGGGCGCCGAGATTCATGAAGCCTTCGCCCGGAGCGGCGCCTTTCCTGCCGAGTTTCTCGATGTGGTCGCCAACGGCGAAATGGCGGGCGCCTTGCCCGAGTCGTTGTTGCGGCTCTCCGAGGATTACCGGAAGCGGGCCGAAACGTCGTCCGGCATGCTTACCGTGCTGGCGTCGTTTGCGGTTTGGGGGATTGTGGCCATCATTATTATCGCGGCGATCTTCCGTTTAGCCATGTTTTATATCAACGCGATTACCCCCGCGAATTACGGGCTGTAGACTCGTTCGGAGGTCTTCCGCAACGAGGGAGCCACAGCCATTTCATGCCTACCTCATCGAATATTTCCGAGCCCCTGCTGGCGATTGAAGGCGGGCCGCCGGCGGCTCCGCAAGGGCCACCCTCTTGGCCGCTGGTCGATGACGACGTACAGGCATCGCTCCAAACGGTTTACGCGAGCGGCGATTGGGGACGCTATCACGGCGCGTTTACATCGCAATTGATTGAACGCCTGGCGGCGCTTCATGCGGTTCCGCATGTGCTGCTGTGCTCATCGGGAACGCTGGCGGTCGAACTTGCCTTACGAGGGCTGAAGATCGGAGAAGGCGACGAAGTCATTTTGGCCGCGTATGACTTTAGCGGGAACTTTCGCGCAGTGGAGTCGGTTGGCGCCAGGCCGGTCTTGGTCGACATTTCCGCCGAGAACTGGTGCCTTACGGCGTCGGCGGTCGAAGCTGCGTTAAGCGACCGGACCCGGGCTGTGATTGTCTCGCATCTGCACGGCGGACTGGCGCCAATGCCGGCGCTTCGCGCCTTGGCCGACGCCCGCGGATTGGCGCTCGTGGAAGATGCATGCCAAGCGCCGGGCGCGGTGGTCTATGGCCGCTTGGCGGGAACGTGGGGTGAGGTGGGCGTGCTGAGTTTCGGCGGCAGCAAGCTCCTTACTGCCGGCCGCGGCGGAGCGCTGCTGATCCAACAACCCGAGGTGCTGCAACGCGTGAAAATCTACTGCGAACGCGGCAACCATGCCTTTCCCCTCAGCGAGTTGCAAGCGGCCGTGCTGCCGCCCCAACTAGAGAAACTTTCTCAGCGCAACCGCGAGCGTTGTGAGAACGCCCTGTGGTTGATTGAGCAATGCCGAAGGTTCGCGTTTCTCCAACCGCTACATAATCCGCCCGGCGCCGGAGAGCCGAGCTTTTATAAGTTGGCGTGGCGATACGACGGAACGGCGCTCGGTGGTCGCCCTCGCGATGCATTCCTAGCGGCGGTTCAGGCCGAGGGGGTCGCCATGGATGTGGGGTTTCAGGGATTCGTCAAGCGTCCCGCATCGCGGTGCCGCAAAGTGGGCGACCTGGCGAATGCCGCTCAAGCGGCCGCCTCGACCGTTCTCTTGCACCACCCCATTCTCTTGCGCCCGCGGTACGAGTTAGAACAGGTGGTGTCGGCTTTGGAAAAGATCGCCACACGCTGGGCGGTATAATTCTTCGTCGCGGCGCAACGCTTTTGAACGAGAATTATGACTACAGCGGCGGGGAACCGTCGCGTTGGATATACGATGAAAATCTTGCTAACGAACGACGACGGCATTGACGCTCCAGGGATTAACGCGTTGGCCGCGGCGTTGCGCGACTTAGGAGAAACGATTGTTGTGGCGCCCGACCGGCCGCTCTCGGGATGTAGCCATCGGGCGACCACCGACGAAGCGCTGCGCGTTGAAGAACGTGGCGAGGGGCGGTTTGCCGTTAGCGGCTCGCCAGCCGATTGTGTACGGCTGGCGTTGGTGCATCTGGCGGAAGACGTCGACTGGATCGTCTCGGGGGTCAACGATGGAGGCAACCTGGGGGTCGATGTATACCTTTCGGGAACCGTGGCGGCGGCCCGCGAGGCGGCGCTCTTCGGACGGCGGGCGATTGCCATGTCGCAGTACCGCCGCAGCAAGACGATCGAGTGGCGGCGTGCGCAGATTGCGGCTCATCGTGTGTTTGAACGCCTGGTGAACGAACCGCTGGCGCTGGGTTCGTTCTGGAATGTCAACTTTCCCGATTGGGGGCCAAGCGATGAGCCGCCACGGATCGACGCGTCTGAGGTTGCCTTGGAGTTTGCCGAGTTGGACCTTCACCCCTTACCCGTTGCTTATGAACGTCGAGACGACGGGTATTACTTTCGCAGCAACTATCACAACCGTCCGCGACGCGCCGGAAGCGACGTGGACGTGTGTTTCTCGGGCCGCATTGCCGTGACCGAAATTCATCCCACGAATGTTGCTCGCCCGCCGCGAAGTTCCTAAATGGCTCACGTCACAATAGCTCGCTTTCGCTATAATGCTCGCGGCGTTAGCGAGGGATGCTCTGGGAGTCGCTCCTTCCCCCGCGGCGCTCTAGCAGCAATGGCGGCTCCGCCGGTTTTGGGTGACCACCGTCTGCTGGCGTAACGTCTAAAAACTTTCTTTGCCCGTCGACTTCGTATGACCGCCTATCCCGAAATCTTTCGTGTTCGTCAGCACTGGGAGCGACCCCGCATTCTGGATGTGGAGGCCGAAACCGAGACGCAGCTTGCACGGCTGCAACTGGGGCAGAAAGTCAAGCCGGGAGACAGCGTGGCGATTACCGTAGGAAGCCGGGGCATTGCGAACATTCACTTGATTACGCGGGCCATTGTGCAGCATTTTGTGCGGCTAGGCGCTAAGCCGTTCATCGTGCCCGCGATGGGGAGCCACGGCGGCGGTACGGCCGAAGGACAGCGGAAGATTGTCGAAGGCTACGGCGTGACGGAACAATTTGTGGGCTGTCCGATCCGCTCGAGCATGGAAACTGTCGTTGTATGCCATGCTGAGGAAGGTTTTCCGGTGTACTTCGACCGGCACGCGTTCGAAGCGGACCATGTGGTTGTGGCCGGGCGGGTGAAACCCCACACGGGGTTTGTGGGAGACATCGAAAGCGGCCTGATGAAGATGATGCTCATTGGCTTGGGGAAGCACGAAGGCGCCAAGCTCTACCATCGGGCCATTATGAACTACAGCTTCGGCCAAATCGTCCGCAGCGTGGGACGCGAGGTTTTACAACGGTGTCGCATTGTCGCCGGGGTGGCGATCGTCGAAAACGGCTACGACGAGACGGCTCAAATTACCGCAGTGCATCCCCAGGAGTTCGAGGAGCGAGAAAAAGAACTGCTGCTGTTGGCCCGCAAATGGATGCCCAAGTTGCCCTTCCAGGTTGCCGACCTGCTGATCGTCGATGAGATTGGCAAGAACATCAGTGGGGCGGGTATGGACACGAACGTGGTGGGCCGCAAGTACAACGACCACGCGGCGGCCGAGCACGAGTATCCTAAGATCAAGCGAATTGCCGTTCGTGGACTTACGCCCGAGACGCACGGCAACGCTACCGGGCTGGGCATGGCCGAGTTTTGCCTGACGCGGGCCGTCGAGCAGATGGACCGGCGAATCACACGCATTAACTGTCTGACAGGCGGCCATCCCACGGCGGCCATGATTCCACTGGACTATCCGACCGACCGCGAGATGCTTGATCATGCGTTTCCGACCATTGGGTTGGTTGATCCGCCCGACGCCCGGCTAATGTGGATCCGAAACACGCTCGACGTAGCCGAGGTCGAGTGTTCGCGCGCGTACTACGAAGAAGCCAAGCAGCGCGCCGACTTGGAAGTGTTAATTGAACCGCGCCCTCTGCCATTGGACGAGCACGGATTCTTGCCCGCCTTCCACGACGCTCGTCGCAGTCACGCCAAAGCGGGCTAATAAGGCGTGCGGTAACGCAAATTTGCGTTGGGCGGTTCGCCTCCTTTGTGGCGCCGTCTCAGAACTTGGGCCTGCCAGAGCTTGGGCGGAACAAACGCGGAATGGCGTTTCTGCCCTCAGTCAAAAGTTACGACTTCTTGCGCGGCTCCAGGCCCGAGAAGGCTTTGATCTTGCCTTCGTACACTTCGGCAAGTAGATCGGCGTGGAGTACGGCTTCGGGGGGGCCGTACGCAAAGAGCCGCTGTTTGAGCAGAATCAGCGCGTCGAAATATTCGGCCGCGGTGGCCAAATCGTGATGGACCACCACCAGCGTGCGGCCGGCGGAGCGGGTTCGCTCGAGAACATCGAGGATTGCGCGTTCCGTAGCGGCGTCGACGCCAGCAAATGGCTCATCCAAGAGCAAGATCTCGGCGCCTTGGGCCATCGCTCTCGCCATGAATACGCGCTGTTGCTGGCCGCCCGAAAGCTGGCCGATTTGTCGATCGGCATACTCCTCCATACGGACCATGCGCAGCGCTTCGTCGGCGATTCGGTAGTCCTCGGCGCTTAAGTCACGCCACCAAGGGACATGTCCGTACCGGCCCATCAACGCCACTTCGCGCACGGTGACTGGGAAATCCCAATCGACCGAGCCGCGCTGAGGCACATAGGCCACACGGCCTTTGGCCTTCTCGGCAGGTTCGCCGAACAATCGGACTTCACCAAAGTCGGGGTGGACGAATCCGAGAATGGCTTTAATTAGCGTCGACTTGCCCGAGCCATTGGGACCGATCACCCCTACCAGTTTTCCCGGCTCGATCGCAAAAGAGACATCCAACAACGCCAGCGTCGAACCGTAGCTGACGGTTAAGTGCTCCACCTCGATTGCGGGCGGAGAGTTCGAGGTTGAGCGACTGGCGGGCATGGAGCGTTGCGTGTTGAATCGTCGCCGCAAGGCAATCATGAGGCGTGT
>CAYWIS010000211.1:0-10062 GCA_964458385.1 uncultured Pirellulaceae bacterium | reverse complement strand
AAGTTCCCGCAATTCTACTCCGGTCATGCCGAGCCTCAGAGCCGCTCGCTGATGAATGTCACGTTCCGACTCCCAAGTGACGAACTGACAGGGGAGTTCGTCAAGCAGGCTAAGGAACATCAGCTTACCGACCTTAAGGGGCATCGATCGGTTGGGGGCATCCGCGCCTCGATTTACAACGCCATGCCCGTCGAAGGGGTCGAACGGCTCCGCGACTATATGTTGGAATTTCAGGAAGCGAATCGCGCGTAGCACGAAGAAGCGAATCGCGAATAGAGACAAGAGCCAGGAAGCGTCGCGCAAGTCGGCGTGTTTTCTCTTGCTTTTCGCGCATCAAGATTCGCTGCCTTCCGTTTGCTAACTGTCGCCGACGCTTCGCTCTTTCTTGTTCGCAACTCGCCACTCACCATTCGCGATCTTGCCATGCCGCGCGTTATCGTTCTTGACCCAATCGCCCAAGAGGGCCTGGATCTTTTGGATCAGGCGCCGGGCGTGGAGTACGAAGTCATTACCGGCCTGAAGGGCGAAGCTCTCCGTGAGGCGCTGGCTCAGTTCGACGGCGCCATCTGCCGCAGCGGAGTGAAAATCACCGCAGAGGCGCTCGAAGGCAACCGCCGCCTCAAGGCGATTGTGCGGGCCGGCGTGGGCACCGACAACATCGACAAGAACGCCGCCACACGCCTGGGCATCGTGGTGATGAACACCCCTGCCGGGAACACGGTCAGCACCGCCGAGCACGCCTTCGCCTTGATGTTGGGTTTGTCGCGCAACCTGGCGCCCGCCCATCAGAGCCTGGTGCAAGGTAAGTGGGACCGTAAGTCGTACATGGGTACGCAGTTGGCCGGCAAAACATTGGGCGTGGTCGGGTTGGGACGCATCGGCCAAGAGGTGGCCAAGCGGGCCAAAGCGTTTGAGATGCGCGTGCTCGGCTACGATCCCTTCCTTTCGGCCGAGCGGGCCGAGGAGTTGGGGGTCGAACTGGTTGAGAAAGTGCACGACATGCTTCCTCATGTCGACTACCTGACCGTCCACACGCCGCTGACCAACGAAACCAAAGGCCTCATTGGCGCCAAAGAGATTGAAATGCTCAAACCCGGCGCTCGGCTGATCAATGCGGCGCGCGGCGGAATCTATGACGAAGCGGCGCTGGTCGAGGGGTTAAAGAGCGGCAAACTGGGCGGCGTGGCCCTGGACGTGTTCGAGAATGAAGATACGTGGGCCCACAACAAGAAGGCCGAGCATCCGCTATTCAGCTTCCCCAACGTGCTGTGCACGCCGCATTTAGGCGCCAGCACCGAAGAGGCGCAAACCCAGGTCGCCGTTGAGGGGGTCCAGCTGCTCATCAACTACCTGACTACGGGTGAGATTCGGCACGCCGTGAATATGGCGGCTGTGGATCCCAAGACGCTCGCGTCGCTGCGCGGCTATTTGGATGTGGCTTACCGCCTTGGGCTGTTCCTTGCCGAATGGCGCGGCGGTGGGCTGGCCGAATGCAACGTGCGCTACCGCGGCGAAGTGGCCGACAAAGACACCAAGTTGCTGACCGCCGCCTTCTGTGCAGGCCTATTGGAGCGGGCCTTGGCCGAGGAAGTGAACATCGTCAATGCCGAGGTGCTGCTCCGCGAGCGCGGCATTCGCCTGACGGCGCAGTCCGACCCGCATCTGGGCGCTTTCAGCTCCTCGATCACGGTCCAAGCGAGCGACGCCAATGGCGAGACGCACACCGTCGGAGGCACGCTGTTTGGCAATAACATGCCGCGGTTGATTCGCATTGACGAGTACCGCTTGGAAGCCTATCTCGACGGCGTGCTGCTGGTCTTTACGCACGATGACGTGCCCGGCATCATTGGCGCCGTTGGTACAGTTTTTGGCCGGCACCAGGTCAACATTGCCCAGATGGCTGTTGGCCGCGCCAGCGACAAACCGGGCGGGCGGTCTATCGGCGTGCTTAATCTCGATAGCGTGCCGCCGCAACAAGCAGTGGACGACGTGCTGGCTCTAGCTTCGATTCACAGCGTCAAGGTGATTCAACTTCCTCCGGCCGGCCAGCTGCCGTCCTGGCTTAGCTAAGACCGCGCGGTGTAAAGAAAGCTCCCGACGGCGTTTGGCGAATTCTCGGGAGCTTGTGTTGGTCCGTAGTTAGGGGCTCAAGGAAGCTTTGGCAGACCAGTGATGCTCGCCCGGCTTGCGCCCGAGGCGAGCCGGCTGCTTGGGGGGGCGCATCGGGCGAACCTGGGAGAAGCTGCGCTTCCGGTGGTATTACGTCGAGCGGTGGTTGGGGGCGACTTCTCCGGTTGGCGTATTCTTGGGCGGCGGGTGTGCGTTATCGGAGGTCAGCTTCAGCCCCGCAATTCCCATCACAATCAAAGCAATGCAGCCCAAACGCACCAGCGACATGGGTTCTTTAAAGAGAAGCACTCCAAGCGCCGCGGTGCCCACGGCTCCGATTCCCGTCCACACGGCGTAACCGGTGCCGACGGGAATCGTGCGCACGGCCTGTGCGAGAAAATAGAAGCTGAACAGCATCAGCACCACCGTGACCACGCTCGGTGTTAATCGGGTCCAGCCCTTGGTGTAAACCAAACCGATGGCCCAAGCGACTTCGAGCAGCCCCGCAATGAATAAGTAAACCCACGACATCGCTAACAATCCTATTCCACGGGGAAGGCCGCCGGCGACGGACTATCAGCGACGCCCCAGCAATTCAGGCCAACTCGGTTGCCAGGGGCTCGTTGTTCTCCGAACGCAACGAGAGTTATCTGGATTTCGCTGGCGCCGCCCCAAGAAGCGGAAAACGTGTGGACGTTCCGCTATCGGGGCGGCATTGTTCGTTCGTTAAGCCGCCCGCCCCACGGTAAACACGGCGTTTGCCTTACTTGATCTCGGCAACCGGGACCGGTCCCCGGTTCTTGTTCGACTCGACGACCGCCGCCAACACACGCTGCACCTGGTAAGCATCGGCGAAGTCGGGCATGGGAACCACCGGCTCTTGGCCTGCAATCATGTTGAGGATATCGGCGGTCTGATTGATAAAGGTGTGCTCGTAACCCAGCACGTGCGCCACGGGCCACCAGGCGTCGGCGTACGGATGCTGCGCGTTGCCGTTGGTCACATTGATGGTGGACCAGCCTTGCAGCGATTCGGGCAGCGTTGCGTCGTACCAATCCAACTCGTTCATCCGCTCAAAATTGAAGCGCAGCGCGCCTTTCTCGCCATGGATCTCAAGGCGGTTGGCGTTCTTGTAGCCGGTGGCTAAGCGAGTCGCTTCGAACGTAGCTAGGGCGCCGCTTTGCATCTTGGCGACAAACAGGACGATGTCGTCCACGGTGCTGACCCCTTTGCGCTGGCTGGTTGCGGCGCCACGGCCAGAGATCTCGCTGCCGCCCGATTCCAACAGAACCCGCTCCTTAATGACCGTCTCCATAGCGGCGCCGACAACTTCACTGACTTCGTCGCCGGTGATGAACCGCGCCATGTCGATCGTATGGGCGCACAAATCGCCCAGCGCGCCGCTGCCGGCCACTTCGCCTTCAAACCGCCACATCAACGGCGTGTCGGGGCCTCCCCAGTCTTGCATGTAGCAACCGCGAATTTGGTAGATGCGGCCAAGCTTGCCTTGTCGAACAAGCTGGTGGGCCAGGGCGACCGCAGGGCAGCGGCGGTAATTGTACCAGACAAACGTCTTGCCCTTCGCTTTGGCGGCCGCTTCGACCATTTGCCGGGCGGCGTCCAGCGTGTGGGCTAGCGGCTTCTCGCACGCGACGTGCTTGCCGGCCTCGAGGGCCGCGATCGCATTTTCGGCGTGGGCGTTGTTGGGTGTGGTGACGTCCACCAGGTCGATTTCGGGATTGGTCACCGCGGCTCGCCAATCGGTGGTCCAATTTTTCCAGCCCCAACGCTCGGCAAAGGCCCGCGTCTGCTCCTCGTTGCGGGCCGTCAGGGTGTGCATGACCGGTGTCACCGGCAGTGTGAAGAACTTCGCGACCTTAAGATACGCATTGGAATGCGCTCGGCCCATGAACTTTGTTCCCACGAGCGCAACGTTGCAAGTTCGGTCTGGCATGAAGTTTCTCCAAGGGTGATGGTTGATCCAAAGGCAACATCATCAAAGGCCGCCAGGCAAGTTCCCGCCTGGGGGACGGAATCTTCCTTGGCGGCCTAACTGCAAGCGGTTTCGGTCGCGATGCCCGCTCGACAAGCGAAACGAAAATACAAGGCTTAGTAGTTCACGTCCACCCACTTCTGTGACTTGTGGCTGGCGAGTACGGCCTCGCAAATAGCGACCTCTTTATGCCCATCCTCGAACGTGCTCCAGTCGGGATTCTCGGGCATCGCGCCCGCGGCAATCGCCCGGTACACGTTCCGGAACAGGTTCTTGGGACCGTCGGGATAGGCTTCCGGATGCCCGCCAGGATAGTGTGCGTACTCGCGGGCTTCCGGGTGCAACAACGCGGGATCCTTCATCAGAATCTGATTGGGCTTCTCGCGGTAGCCGATCCACATTTCATTGGGGCTTTCCTGGTCCCAGGCGAGAGCGCACTTCGAGCCGTCGATCTCAAAGTAGAGACGGTTCTTGCGGCCAGCCGACACTTGGCTGACCGTGAATACGCCATGGGCGCCATTGGAAAGCTCGAACAGCACCGACGCATAGTCCTCGGTGTTGATCTCTTGCGGTTCGTAGTCTTCGGGCGACAGCACTTTACCGGCGTAGGTTTCGACCTCTTTCTTCGGACGCATCCGTGTCTTGTGCACGGTGCGAAGGTCGGCGAATACCTTGGTAATGGTCAATCCGGTGATGAATTGGAGCAGGTCGCACCAGTGGCTGCCTACGTCGGCCACCGCGCGGCTTTCGCCAGAAAGCTCTGGCACGAGCCGCCAGTTCCAGTCGGTCGGCAGGTATAGCCAGTCCTGCAAATATGAGCCGTGCAGCGCCAGCACTTCGCCTACTTCGCCCGACTGAATCATTTGCCGAGCATGCTGCACCAAAGGATAAAAGCGATAGTTGAAGTCCACCGCGTGGATCAGCCCCGATTCTTTGGCCATGCGCACGAGCTCGCGGCTTTCTTGGGTGCTCATGGCCAGCGGCTTTTCGCTGATGACGTGTTTGCCGGCCGCCAGAATGTCGCGGTTGACTTGAAAGTGCAGATGATTGGGCGTGCAGTTGTGAACGACCTGAATTTCCGGGTCCGCCAGCAACTCACGGTAGTCGCCATACGCCTTGGGGATGAACATGGCGGCGGCTTTGGCCTCGGCCACGGTCTGATTCGCCTCGGCCACCGCGACGAACTCAACATTGCCTAACCGCCGCGCGGCCTCAACGTGTGCTGGGCCGATGAAACCGGTGCCGATAATCCCGGCGCGGATCTTTTCCGCCATCGTGAGAATGCTCCCTTAGAAATCCGCCTCAAAATTCACAAATAGTCCAGAGAGGAGGCGATGATTCGCCATCAAACCCGGGATTTTATCGCTTTAAAGACAGAAGGTGCAACCGGGGCCGTTGATTTTCCGCCAGGCGCGTTTCGCAATCACCCCCAGAACCTGGCGAAGGGTTGTACGCCGCAAGTTGGCTGCTGGCGTGGGATGACGCGGCCTTCAGCGTGAATGCGCGTCCGATGCAGCCTGACACGTTGCGCTGGCCGTTACGAATTCGGCGTTGGAGGTTCCGTTCGCTCTAGAACGGTAGCAAACGGGTCGGAGACCAGCGACGCAAGCGGTCCAACATTGACGGCTGCTCTTGAGTTGGCGCAGGCAGGGGAGGAGCCGCTTCCGCAGCGCGCACCGGAGGCGGTTCGACAAACTGATAGAGGAACTGCGGCCAGTAGCCTTCCAAGAACCGCAGGCAATCGGCAATTTGGCCTTGGCTCAAGTCGTGCTCGGCGCCGCCGTAGATCTTCTTCAGTTCTTCTTTCTCGCGCGTTTCAAAACGTGCATCGTACAAACGCACATTGTCGATCCAAACCTCACCGGGGCCGTAAACGTCGATGCCTACCCGCAGTTGACTGATTTCAGCCGGCGGAAGCGGAATGGGGAACACGTACTCGCGCCATTCGGTCGTAAGCGGGAACGGCGAGCCTCGCCCAAAGAATGCAGGGCGATAGTCCGGCACGCCGTCGCGCACCCACTGAGCCGATAACCGCAACTCGGGTTGCCGGGCCGCATCGGCCACGCGCACCCAGACCGACATGGTTAACTTGCCCGTTCGCGGCGGTTTGATTACGCCGCTGCGCAGCCACGTGGGGGCGTCGTCGCCGGGACTTTGCAAACGCAATGAGTATCGCCCTTCGTAGGGCAGTGCAACATCGCGCGTTACGCCGCCCCAGGCTCCGCCCGACTCCCAGCCCACAGGACCGCCTTGAGGCGTATACTCCTCGAACCCGGCATTGACCAGCGGGCCATATTCCTGCGGCTCGCGAAGCTGGTAGGCGCGGGCGCCAACGTCGCGCACCCGCCGCCGAACATCTTCGACGGTCAACGAAGGCAACGTCGCTAGATAATCGACCACTTTGGTCTCAGGCGATGAGAACACGGCTCCGACGATGTCATACGGCGCCAGCTCTACTTTCCACCACACGCGCCCGCCGCGCGGCTCCAGCGGAGAGGTCACGCGGTCGCTCAAGGGCTCCACCGTGCAGTCTGGCGGCGCGTCCAACTCCAGTTCGACCGTGGCGAACCAGGGCGAGTCATTCACCAGGTAAACCCACGACTTGCCGGCGTAGGATTTTTGCCGCACGACCACCGGCTGCGCCGAAAGGCCCATCGTTGGCGTTACGTCGTCAAACGGCACATCGGGCAAGCGGCGGTACACGTCCAAGAGCGGTTGCAGGTTCTGCTCCTGCCCCAGCGGCAGCATCCAGCCGCCTTCAAAGATCGTCCGTACGTCGCTCCGCGCCAGCAGGTGCGCCAAGCGGCGGCGGTTCTCTCCGCCGTGGGTCGACAGGTGCGGCGCCAGCCAGGTATAGGTTTTGTCGCGTCCGAAGGGGCTGACTTTGTCAAAGGCTTCCAGCCGGAGCGGACGTGTCGTGTGATAGAACAACCCCGCGGGCGTACCCGCCGCCGCAAAAAACTCCGTCACGCCGGGCGAAGCATTCAGCTCGACCGACACCGCTTGCTCTGGCAGCGTGGCTAAGGGGGTCAACCGCCGCGGGCGCGGAAGCACAATATTTGGCTGGTCTTGCCACAGCTTGGGATCAAGCCCCACATGGAGCATGGCCTCATCAAAGCGATGCCGCCGCGGTAAGCCCGGACGCATCATCCACTCCACCGGCTCGCATAAGGTCAGGTCGACGCCAGCCAGGTAGAGCTTCGCTTGTGGTCCTGCAATGCTGACGGCTTTTCCCATCTTCCGGTACAACGACGCAAGGCGCTGGGCGCGCCAAGCAAGCCAGGCGTCTCGCCCTTCAGTCTTGAACCATTGATCTCGCTGTTCAAAACGGCGTTCGCCCTCGCCAGGAACTTGAACGCCGGTATCGCTGGAGAACTGCCGCACCGTGCGGTCGTCGTAACCCCAGAACTGGCCCGGCAGGATGGCGTAGCTGTTGGGGCCCAAGTGCAACGCCACACCGCCAAACGACCGATGCTTGCCGTAGCGATCCACCAGCTCTTGCACGACAGCCGTCATGGCTGTCTGTACGCGTTCGTCGAGCGGGTTGTAATACGGCGCGGTCCCGCGCGGAGCGCCGCGTTCCTGCAGCCAAGTGCGACCGCGCCAATTGACCCACTCCAAGCCATCGCGCTGAACGACTTCAGAGCGTAAGAGTTTTTCCACCTCGGGCAGCGGCGTTGAGAAGTGCAGTGCAGGAATCAGCCGCACCCCTTCACGGTCGCACAGTCGCAGCAACATTTCCAGCACGTCTTTGCGGACTGGATCTTGCCCCGAGACAAAGAGCGTCCCTGTGTCGTACTTGGGCGTTGGCTCCAGTAAGCGACTAGGGTAGAGCGTGCTTCCCTCGCACCAGACGGCGATCGAAACGGCGTTGTAGCCGCAGCTCTTGAGGTACTCGATCATGCGGACCGCGCCCACATAGAACGTCCGCCAGTCGTCCAAGCTGCGACGCGTTCCCTCGTCTAGTCCTTCGGGCGCCGAGAAGTTCTCGGGAAAGAGCGGCTTGTCGAACCACGCAGCCAGCATTCGCGGACCTTCGGCCACGGGCGCATCGTCGACGTAAACCGGCGGCTGGCTTTCGCCGCTGATTGCGGGAAACGATGTGGGCGCCGTGAGAGGCCCTAAGTCTGCCGCGGGTGGAAGGCGTTCTGGACCGCGTAGCACGCGAATGCGGCCAACCAGAGTAGTCTTATCATTACGGGGGTTGGTCAGTAGGACTACTGGGGCTTCGGTGCGCGGCCAAAAGATCAGCCGATGCACTCCCACGCTGCCAGGCGCTTCGCCGACTGAGGTTAGATCGGGCGGCGCCACAACGACGCCCGAATCAACTCCCAGCGGCGAGACCTCGCCCGCCGAGTTCGGCTCGACGATGCTAATGACTAAGGCTTGCTCGCCGTCGGTCGGGTAGGTTACTTCCAACACGTGCGGCCCTGGCGCCAGCCCCAGCGGCAAGGGAAAGGCTCGCCAGCCTCCTGGCTCTAAGGCGACAAACCGTCGATCGCCACGGCGTTCGGTTTGCAGCGTGCTGCTGGCCAACTCTCGTTCTTCGTAGCCGGGCAGCCACTTGGTAAGCTGCGGCCAGCGTGTCATCCGTTCCCACCACTTGGGATTGGCTGGATCAAGCTCTAGCACGGAACGCCACGTGACATCCTCATTGGGTTGAACGGTTGCGCGGCGCGGTTGTGGATCGATGACCACGAACTGCACCCGACGCTCAACCACCGTTGGGGCGGCGCGCGGGGAATCTGCCGGGGCCTTGGACTCCAACCGCAAGATGACGTTGTAGACTCCTTCCTCGCGGGGCGCGGGAATCGACAGTCGTCCGGTCGAGGGAATAGCGCCATCGGCGGCTACGGTCAACTCCTGTGTCTGGCTCCAAAGGACATCTCCTCCGTCGGCCGGTACAAGGCGCGCAGAGCCGAACACCGGCGTATGCGGTGCAAACCCGGTCAGGTGTGGAATCGCCTCCAATTCCAAGCGTTCGCCGGGAGAGAATACTAAGGAATCGCGTTCTAGCCGTAGGCGGATCTGGTCGCCGGGCGCACGGCGCACCAGCAAACGGTTGTTGCGGTCATCAAGAGAAATGTTCTGAAACGCCCCGACCAGGTCGGCCAAGGGAATCTCGCGCCGTACATCGTCGGGTTCGTCCGTTGCCGAAAGGCGAACGATCAGTTTCGCATCGCGCGGAGCGACCACCGACACATCGACGCCATCGAAGGCGCTGGGGCTACGCTGCCAAAGTTGCAACCGCTGCCCACCCTCCAGGGTCATCGCTCCGGCGGCGTCGGGCTCCATACTCAGGCGAGCTGGCGCCGATAGCGTTCCGGCGGAAAGCTCAAACTCGGCGCGCCATAACCGGGCAGCGCCTCCTCCCCAGGCAATGCGAAGCCGCAAATCCAGGTTTTGAGCAAGCGCATCGGGTGGCTCCCACGCGGCGCAAACCGCCAGCGCAAGGGCCAAGCCGAGCAAAACTCGACGCCAGGCTCTTTCCGCATGGGACCCCTCGGAGGGTCGTGTCTTCGGACATCCGTGTCCGATCATTTCCGCCCCGCGAAACGACCTTCGCGCTCAAATAAGAAAAACGCGGCGGGATTATAGGCCGGACCGCCTCAACACGACTACCCCGGTTTGTAAGCAAGCCCTAAGCAACGATCAACAACGATAACAGCGCAAGCTACGCAATACAGGAAACAGGCGTTAGCCTGAAGCCAACGGTTTCCGAAATCGTGCGCTGCTGGCTCTGTAATTCCATTCCTCTTTTGCTCCCTTGCAGCACCTTTAACCCTTTTGCCCATTATCCATTTTCGCGCGGCGTCTTCTGACGTTGTGAGAATTTGCCTTGCTGGTTTACACTACCCTCGCCGTTTGTGTTGTTTACCACGGAAGGAAGTGTGCGATGCAGCGGATGGCGCGAGATCACACCCTGGTGGCGGTGGTGGCGGTGATCGTCTTCTTTACCA
>CAYWIS010000210.1:0-10114 GCA_964458385.1 uncultured Pirellulaceae bacterium | reverse complement strand
TGGCTACCGCAGTGCCGTTGAGCGTGTGGACGTAGTGCGTCCCTTTTTCGCCCTTGATCTTGTAGCGAATGTCCAGGCGGCGGGCCTGGTAGTCGGTGCAGTTGGAGGTGCTGGTTACTTCGCCCCATTCACCGCCGTCGCCGCGGCCGGGCATCCAGGCTTCCAGGTCGTACTTGCGATACGCGGGACCGCCTAGGTCGCCGGTGGCGGTATCGATCACGCGGTAGGGTATTCCCAGGCCGTCAAACAGCCGGCATTGCAGATCGCAAAAACGCTCCAGCGTCGCGTCGCTCTCTTCCGGCCGGGTGAAGGCGAACATCTCAACCTTGGTAAACTGATGGACGCGGTAAATGCCTCGCGAGGCTCGCCCGGCGGCGCCGGCCTCGGTGCGGAAGCAATGGCTTACTCCGCAGTAATGCAGCGGAAGCTGGTCGGCGTCCAAGATTTGCCCCGCGTGCATTCCGCCTAAGGTAATCTCGGCGGTAGCCACCAGGTTCAGATCGGTATTCTCAATGCTATAGATTTGCGTTTCGGGGCCGCGCGGGATGAACCCCACACCTTGCAGCACTTCGGTCCGCGCCAAGTCGGGCGTAATGGTGGGGATAAAGCCCTCGGCCACCAGCAGATCGACGGCGTACTTCTGCAGCGCAAGCTCCAGCAGCACCGCTTCGTTCTTGAGGAAGTAGAACCCGTGACCGGCAACCTGCGCGCCGGCTTGGAAATCGATCAGGTCGTGCTTTTCGGCTAGAGCCACATGGTCGAGCGGCTGGAAGTCGAACTGCCGCGGGGCGTGCTTGCCGCGTCGAATTTCGCGATTGGCCTCTTCCCCTGCTCCCACGGGCGCGTCGGGGTGCGAGAGATTGGGAATCACCCGCAAGATCGCTTCGATTTCGGTTTCCAGCCGCGCAACTTCGGCCTCGGCGGCTTCTTTCTTTTCGCGAAGTTGGCGCCCTTCGGCCTTTATCGCTTCGCGCTCGGCGTTATCCTTGGCTTGACCGATGCGTTTGGAGGTTTCGTTCGCCTGACGATTCAATTCGTCGGCCTCTTGCCGTTTGGCGCGGCGCAGCTTCTCTAGCTCCACCAGTCGGTCGACGTCGGCCGTGACCCCGCGGTTGATGTTGTTCTGTTTGACCAGGTCGACGTTTTCGAGAATGAATCGGCGATCAAGCATGGCTGTTGATGGGTAAGTAGCTTGTGTGATGGGAGGCCCAAACGCCTCCAAACGCCAGCCGAGTTGTCTAAGTCGTTTTGCACTAACAGGCGGCAATAAAGCAATTGCGATTGGCGGCCGCCGCGTTTTGGCTTCCGCGGTCGCGTGTTCCCCTTCCGCGCCTTACGGCTTCATTCCGCTGCCGCATTAGGGTTTCTTCACCCGGCTCAGTTCCTCCCACAAGTGGCAACTGGCCTTGATGCCGCGGTGGAAGTCCGCCAGACGGAACTTCTCGTTGGGGCTGTGCGTGTTATCGTCGTCCAAGCCCCAACCTAAGAGCAGGACATCCGCCCCAAGCTTTTGCTGGAAATCGAGCACAATGGGAATGGAGCCGCCTTCACAGATAAACACGGGCGGTTTGCCAAAGCCTTGTTCCACCGCCTTGGCCGCCGCGGCCATGTAAGGACTCTCCAGTGAGGTGCGCACGCCTGGCGCCCCGTGCATGTCTTCCAACTCCATGACGATGCCCGGCGGACACAGGTTTTTCAGATACGCCTCGAGCGCTTGGGTAATCTTCTTGGGATCCTGATTAGGAACCAGACGGAAACTGAACTTGGCGCCAGCCTTGGCGGGCAGCACCGTCTTGGCGCCTTCGGCCTGGTAGCCGCTAAACAGGCCGTTAATGTCAAAGGTCGGCCGCGCCCAACGGCGCTCCAGCGTCGAGTAACCGACTTCGCCCGCCAGGGCCGTCACGCCTAACTGCCGACGGAAGGCCTCTTCGTCAAAGGGCAGTTCGGCGAACTGCTTGCGTTCGCGGTCGGTCAGAGGAACCACATCGTCATAGAAGCCGGGAACCTGAATGCGGCCTTGGTCGTCGATCAGCGCGGCCAGCATCTTAGTCAGAGCGTTGGCGGGATTCATAACGGCGCCGCCAAACGTGCCCGAATGGAGATCCTGCTTTGGCCCAGTTAGCCGTAGTTCGTAGTAAGCAATGCCGCGCAGGCCATACGTGATGGCTGGCTGATCGCGGCCGAACATGGAGGTGTCGCTAATCACCACCACGTCGCACGCAAGGCGGTCGGAGTGACGCTCGAGGTACTGGTGCAAACTTTGGCTACCGACTTCCTCTTCACCTTCAATGAGAAACTTGACTTGCAGCGGTAGGCGGCCTTGTGTCTCCATCCAGGCCTGCACGCTCTTGATGTGCGTGAGCATTTGCCCCTTGTCGTCGGTGGCCCCGCGAGCGTACAGGTTGCCGTCGCGCTCCGTCGGCTCAAACGGCGGCGAAATCCACTCATCCAGCGGATCAGGGGGCTGCACGTCGAAGTGGCCATACACCAATGCCACCGGGGCGCCGGGCACAGGCGGCGACTCGGCGTAAACCAGGGGATGCCGCTCGGTTTCGATCAATTCCACCTTCAGCCCGAGCGATTGCAGTTGATCGGCCACCCATTGGGCCGCGCGGCGCACCTCGGGGGCGAACTGTCGATCGGCGCTCACGCTGGGGATGCGCAACAGTTCGCACAAATCCTCCTCGAACTGGTGATGGCGATCTTCCAGGTAAACGCTAAAGTCGGGCATAACAGATTCCAATGGCTCAAATGCAAAACGCCACGGGGAGAAGGAAAGCCAAAAAAACGCCTTGTAGCGCACTGGTTATCTGGCATTTCGCATTTCGCGGGCAGCGAACGCTTTGTACTCCTCAGGCGTTACAATATAATGGTCTGGCTATCCGCGAGCGAGCGGGGACGCTCCCGCGGCACAAGATGGGGGCGGGAAGGTTGGTCGCCCAAGGCGCCACGGGCGGGGCGAGCGTATGGCCCGTCCCCCGAGCGATTGTGGTTCCTGTTTTCTACGGGGTTTTCGTCGTGAGCGAGAAAGCGAATGTCGCCGTTGCCGAACCGGCCGTCGAAGAAGCCGTAAAGACGGAAAAGGAAAAGAAGAAAAAGCCTAAGCGGCAGCCGCGCTACCACGTCATTCTTTGGGACGACGACGACCACAGCTATGAGTATGTCATCGAAATGATGCAAGAGCTGTTCGGCTACAGCAAAGAACGTGGATTTCAAATCGCCAAAGAAGTGGACACCACCGGCCGCGCAATTTGCCTGACAACAACCCTGGAGCACGCCGAACTGAAGCGCGACCAGATCCACGCTTTTGGCAAAGACCGCTACATCGCTCGCTGCAAAGGCTCGATGCGAGCCACCATTGAGGCCGAGATCTGAAGCGAGTTGTAAGCCAAGTCGCAGGGCGGATTACGGCCTGCCGGTTCTCGCTCCAACTTTCCCCCTTCGACCACCACCCCTTACGATTCGCTACGCACGATTCATTTCTTCATGGCTCGGCTGAAAACTGTCACGCTTGGCTGTAAGGTCAACCAATACGAAACGGAGTTCGTTCGCGAAGGACTCCTCTCAATCGGTTACCAAGACGCCGCCCCCGAAGAGCCGGCCGACTTATGCGTGGTGAATACCTGCACGGTCACGAACGAAGGGGACGCCAAAAGCCGCAAAATCATTCGCCAGTTGGCCCGCGAGAACCCGCAGGCCCGCATCGTCGTCATGGGCTGCTATGCAACCCGTGCTCCCGACGAGGTCGCCGCCCTGCCGCGCGTGGCTGAAGTGGTGACCGACAAACGCGAACTACCCGACCTGCTAGGACGCTTCGGCGTGGTGGACTTGCCTACGGGAATCCGTGGGTTCGGCAGCCGTCACCGGGCGTATGTCAAAGTGCAGGACGGGTGTCTACTGCGGTGCAGTTACTGCATCATTCCCTATGTGCGCCCGCAGATGTACAGCCGTCCCGTACCGCATATTTTGGACGAAGTGCGGCAGTTGGTGGACAACGGATTTCAAGAGATTGTGCTGACCGGGGTCCACCTGGGACACTTTGGCGTGGACTCCAACTATAAAAAGCCCAAGAGCCAATGGGTCCGCTTGGCTGATCTTGTGCGGCAGATTGCTGATCTGGACGGAGAGTTTCGGGTGCGGCTTTCGAGCATTGAAGCAACCGAGGTTACCCGAGAGCTGGTGCAGGTCATGGCCGCATACCCCGACAAGGTCTGTCCGCACTTGCACATCTGCCTGCAAAGCGGGTCCGACGCAGTGCTGCGCCGCATGAAGCGCCGTTGGGGGGTGAAGCGGTTCCTCGACCGGTGCGATCTGGTCAAGTCCGCACTGGATGAGCCCGCGCTTACCACCGATATCATCGTTGGCTTTCCCGGCGAAACCGAGGAAGACTTTGAAGCCACGTGCGAAGCGGCTCGACGCGTCGGGTTTTCGAAGATCCATATCTTCCCCTTTAGCGCTCGTCGTGGCACGCCGGCCGCGGACATGCCCAACCAGGTTCCCGGCGACGTAAAGAACGACCGCCGTCGTCGGTTAGAGGCGCTTGAGCAAGAGTTGCGGGCCGCATACTTCCGACGGTTGGAAGGGCGCCGTTTGCGTGTGCTGGCTGAATCGTTCCTGAACGACGATCCTGCCACGGGCCGATTAATTGGCGCTTCGTGCCGTTATGCGCCGGTGGCGTTCTCTGGCCATGCCGCCCAGCGCGGCAAGCTGGTTGAGGTCATCGCAGAACGAACGGTCGACAACTACGTAGAAGCCCGCCCTATCAACGCCGCCGCAGCGAAAACGCTTCCCTGACGCGCCGCTCGCTATCTTCTGGTGACTTACCATCGCCCAAACGCAAAGGCGATTCCCGGCGCGCGTTGCCGCCACATTGTTCAACTGCCAAGATTGGCGGCAACGGTGGGAGGCGGCGCGTCAAGATGAACCGTTCGCACGCGCCCCTGACGCTCCACTTGCAGCTCGACCGGGCTAGGCAGCGAAACCGCCAACGCGCGAAACGCCTGACCGTTGACAAAATCTTGCCCGCCCACTCGATAGATGCGGTCGCCGGGGCGAAGGCCTGCCTGCTCTGCCGGCGAGTGGGGAGTCACGCTCGTCACGAAGATCATACCTGGCTCAGCGCGGTCTTCTCGCCAGGTGATTCCTAACCGAATGGGGCCCCCTGCCAGGTGAATGTTCATCGTCGTCGGCTCCTCGCTGCCGGCGCGCAACACCCGGGCAGTCACAACGGACGGGGAAATCGCTACCAGGCGGCGCAGTTGCACTTCGCTCTCGACCGGCGCTCCGGCAAACTCCACAATTCGGTCGCCTGCCTTCAACCCCGAACGGTCAGCGGCGGAGCCGCGTTGGACTTGGGTAATGACCATGCCCTGTTGGCTGGCGGTTTCGTCCCGCCACCACACCCCTAAACGCGGCCCCGGAGGCGCCACGGCTCGCTCCAGCGCCCGTTGGTGATCCACCGTCTCTTGCCGCGAGGCGCTGCGAAAACGGAACTGCCGGCCCCCCTCGGCCGCTTCATAAACGACGTTGAACAACAGCCGGTCGATCTGCTCGATGCCCGCCGCGTTGATCTTGTGTGCGTCATCGCGCGGACGGTGGTAGTCGTCGTGCAGATCGGTGTGGAACATGAGCGAGGGGACGCCGGCCTCGAAGAACGAGTAATGGTCGCTATTGGCCTTCATCTCCCAGGTGAAATCAAGCCATAAGTGACCATCCTGGTTTTGCTCACAAATCATTCGCCGCAGGCCGTAACTCGTCCGCGTGCCAAACACCACCAGGCGGCCCGAGCGCAGGCGGCCGATCATATCGAGATTCACGGCCAGCTTAACCTGCGCCAGCGGAAGCGTGGGGTTGGCGACCCAGTGCTTGGATCCCAGAAGCCCCTTTTCTTCGCCGTCCCAAAAAGCGAACAAGAGCGAACGCCGCGGCGGCTCGGGAAGCAGCGTAAAGGCCTGAATCAACTCCAGCAGCCCCGCCACGCCGCTGGCGTTATCATCGGCGCCGTTGTGGATATAACCCGTGGGACCGTAACTGTTGCTTGGCGAGCCATAGCCTACATGGTCGTAATGGGCGCCAATCAGGATGACTTCATTGCGGAGGGCCGGATCGCGGCCGGGAAGAAACGCCAGGATGTTACGATAACCCGCGTCAAAAATCTGGTAATAGCCGCCATCGTCGCCGGCGCCCCGAAGACCATACTGTTGCAGGAGGCTGGCTATATAGCCCGCAGCCGCTCGACCACCGCGTGTTCCCGCCTCGCGGCCTTCGAACGCGTCGTCGGCCAGCACGTCCACGTGCCGCTGCGCCTCGCTGGCCGTGATCGACGCCCGAGCGGCTTCAAGCACCGCCCCGTCGGCCCCCCACGCTGCGGCCGCTGACCGGCCCCCTAGAGCCGCTAACAGCAAAATTCCCCAGCACACGCGAACTTTGGCGCGCAGCGGCATGTCAGTCTCCTTGAGACGGGAAAACTTCGGCCAACTATACGCCACAAAAATTGGCGGGGCAAAAAACCAAGCCCATAGGCCACAGTCGTCTTGCAACAACTTGCAGGTTGGGTAAGAATTCAACAAAGAAAGGAAGCCGCCTTAGCGCTGCTTCCCAATCCGGAGAGGTGGCTGAGTGGCCGAAAGCGCCGGTTTGCTAAATCGGTGAGCCCGAAAGGGCTCCGCAGGTTCGAATCCTGTCCTCTCCGCCTTCGCCCGCTTGTGGTTTTGCTGCAAGTGGGCTTTTTTATTGGACTTGGAGTTGTTCTGCGGATTGTGGGCGGCCTTTCGACAAGCTCTGTTTCTGCCGGTCGTCCGAATAGACCATTGGATTAGGGCGCTTTTCTTTCCCGTCGCTGCAATGATTGTCTGACCTGCGACGGCGTCCATTGATCGCTGCGTGCGCCTTGTAATTCGTCGTCTGTGTACTCCGCTTGCACATTGTGGCCAAAGTGACGCCCAGTTTGGATGCTTCTTACCGCCTCGATGTACCGCTTCCGATCCTCTTCGCCACAGCGTTCGGCAAGGAACTTAAAGAACTGGCGCAATACGTCTCGAAGCGTCAGGCCTGTCATATCGGGTGAATCCAACGCCACTCGCATCGCATCCTCCTCAAGTCTCTCACGCTCCAAGGGGAAGTGCCGGACGAGGATTGATGGCGTGCGGGCGTGCCGCCGCACAGTTTTAACCAGATCCTCTGCGTGATTGGCCCGTTCGGGAAGGTCGGCAATTATCTCTCGCGTCTGGATCTCGCAAGCCTTGCGAATCGGGGAGTCCTCGTCAAAGAACCGTTTTCCACGCTGATCCAACTCCTTGCGTACGCGGGTTGCGCCGCAACGTAGTTTCTTTGCGCCCGACTTGCATATCTCTTCTTGCAACGCCTCGGAGAGCCGTTGGCGAAGGACTCGCCCAGTGATCACGTAATGGCAAAACACGATGACCTTCTCACCCTGCCGCCACAGGTCGACAGCTCGCCGTACGGCCGTTGCGACTTTGGGATGACTTGCTCCAGCAGCGCCATCGCGAGGAATCAGAGATTCCAATTAGTCCAGATACCACATTGCCGCGTCGTTCAAGGGGCGTAGTTGCGTTACGTCGCGGATTATGCCTTGGTTGTCAGGTGGGCCCTCGAGGAAATCACCCGGGGGCGTGTTCAAACGCAAGAACTTGATCGAATGACTACTAGGCCGCGGAGGAAGTGTTGCTGGAGGGAGCCGCTGTCTCGAAGACGAGCATGATGTCTTGGCCGTTGTAGACGTCGTCCAGGACAGATTCGAAGACGCGGTCGCCGTTCTCGGCAACGCGGCGGGCATGGTGGCGGCTGGGGAAGCGTGTAGTCGAACTCACTTAGCCGGCCGGTGCGGTCGATCTTGCGGACCAGGGGGCTTGCGGCGTCGTAAAGAAAATACCGTCAGGCGCCCGTCGGGAAGGCTTGCTAATCATCGATGCTCAATACGGCGATCGCGTAATAGTCAAGATCGAGGAATGGTGCGAGCTTTGCGAAGGCGTCATCCCGGAATAGGAATTGGGGCATCTGGATGATCGGATATTCCTTGAGCATTTCCCGCGAGCCCGGCGCTTCCCTTTTGGCAGTGCGGTAGGAATAGCCGCCTAGAGAAGTGATGTGGGCATAGCTTCCGAAATCAACGGGGATCCTCTCGACGTCACGGTAGTTATCGGCGATGTCATCGAAGTTGGCGGGCAGAAGTTGATAGTATGGCCCAACGGTCTTCTCAAACTCCGAGATGTGCGGCAGACTTTGAAGCAGGTTATCCGGGAGGAAATCGTACTGCTCGAGGTCGTCCCACTTGTCTCAACTAAAATCGCCTAGCCTGGGCATCGGCAGATCGACAAGCTGCTCGAACACGACCTCATTGAAGCCGATGTTTGGAAGGGACGAGAGCGCCTCGCGGACTTTCGGAGAAACGACAAGAAGCGTAAACGACGAACCAAAAACATCCGGGACGAAACGCCCGCTGCGCACGATATGCAGCGGCTCGCGGTTGGTGTTTGTGACCGCGGGCCATCGCCAATCTGGCGGTGGGGTGATAACAATGCGCTCACCTTTCTCATTGACTCCCGCCCGGGATCCCCACTCAATTAAAGTTCGATACTCGCCGATCCCATGAAAGACGGTATAGTGAAGAGGCGCCGATGCGTTTGCTCCACAAGTGAAGGGGATTAATTGGCGCCATGGCGTAAACTCGCATAGTTCACCTCACAATACTCCGAAATGGAAGCTCCGGGCGGCGGCATCGCGCGCTCAATTCTTCAACCGGGCTTCACGAACTATTTCCCGGAATCTTGCGTACGCCATGGCGAGCGCCGCCATAGCTGCACGCCTTGCTAATTCGTTCGCCTCAACGAGTCGACTCAGGAGCTTGGGAAGAAGTCTCATCGGATCTCGGTTGACGAAGACTGCCCCGCCTTCATGAATTCTGCCTCCATTCGCATTGCCGAAAACGCTGGTATTCTAGCGAAGAGTTGGGGCTGCGAGCTTCATCTCCAGCAAGCCATTCATCCAAATTATCATCGTATGCCGCTACGATGGTTCTGAGGTTTTGCTTAACGTCGTTTGGGGCTTTTGGCGCCCAAGTTTCCCTGGCCCAATCGTCGGCGACACCCCAGAAGACAGCGTAGGGAATCAGAGGCCAGTGTTTCTTCGGAATCTGTCTTGCGTCCAGCGTGAGCAACGACCCGCATGTGAAGCACGTTCCAAACTTTTCCTTGATCTCTGGGAGACGGTAGACAACGGGTTCCGCCATCGCCTTACCTCCGATCCTCGTCCGCCTGCCGTTGTAGAGCCTGGGAGGTAGAAAGCGAACATGCCACTCTTCTCCCTTTCTCGACTGGCCGCGGGCGACCGGACCAATGTCCAAGAGCGGCAGCGCCCCACGTTCGACCAGGGCCAGCGCTCCGCCCGGCGCACTACGTTCGCCCGCACCGCGTTGTGCTCCACGTAGCGCAGCATGCTCGAAAGATGCTCGTCCTCCTAAATGAGAAAGGCCTTGAACCGTCACTGCATGTACCGGCTCAGGTCCCCATCCTCCCGCGGCCAGAACACCAGATGGGAGTGATAGGGCATGAGACAATACGCCAACAACCGCATGGCTACCCGCTCGCCCGCCGCGGTGAGCTATTGGAGAAAAGCCGCAAAATCCTGCGGCTTGTGAAACACCTCCGTCCGGGCGTTTCCCTGATTGAGGACGTGATAAACCATTCCGCTGACCGAAGCGCGTGCCGTGCGAGGCATGGGCGATGCTTACCGCATCGAGCCGCTTGCGTCAAAAAGTAGAATGTCCCTTTCTCCCTCGCCGATGCTTCAAGTTCTTAACTTCCGGCTGACGATCACGACCTGAGCTTCGTTGTTTAGCCAACGCCGGGGTGTCGCAAGCTCCGCCGCCAGCCATCCGGTTCCTGCCCAGCCACGCCCGTCGCTACTTGTAAACGACGCAGTAACGCTTCTGACGTTTTGCGATTCTTCGTCAACGGAACTTGCTTACGCTTCCCGTTGGCGAAGCGTAATGTTCCGTAGAAACGCTTGGAGTAGACGGTTGTGGCCACCGCTTCAGGGGTACGTCGTGTGACTAGCTTTCCGTTGACAAAGTACCGCTTGCACTGCTTACGCCAGA
>CAYWIS010000209.1:0-10130 GCA_964458385.1 uncultured Pirellulaceae bacterium | reverse complement strand
TCTGCAACTGACTGCCCGGGCCGACGAGGACCGGTTCACCACACTCGAACAGATCAAGGCGATCGGCGGCCGCGTGGGCACGCTCGATAACACCGCGGCTTCGCGATTGTTGGAGCAAATGGGGATCGCCGCCAATCTCTACGACGGACAGGCCGAACCGTACCAGGATTTGGAGCTAGGACGCATCGACGCGGTGCTCATGGACCTGCCGATCGCCGAGTACTACGCTCGGCCGAACCTCAAGCTCAAGTTCCTGGGCGAGCCATTTGGCGCTGGGGCCTACGCCGCCGCATTTCGCAAGGATCAGGAAGAACTGGCCCAGCAATTTGACGCCGCGATTGCCCGGCTTGCTGCTTCGGGCGAGCTAGAGCGAATCTACCGTAAGTGGCGCATTTGGAACGAAGACCAGGAGCAACTAGGCGGCGACGTGCAGTTGACCAATGTGCTGGCCGAATCCAGTCAGGGGCTGACGCCCCGCCTCTACCTGCCGCTGTTGCTCGATGGTGCGATCATGACCGTGTACATCTCGGTCGCCAGCATGGCGGTGGCGGTGGCGATCGGATTGGTGGTGGCGCTTACGCGGCTCTACGCTCCCTGGCCGCTGCGGCTGCTGGCCATTGGGTACGTGGAGTTCTTTCGCGGCATTCCGGTGCTGCTCTTGCTGTATATCTTGTATTACGGCTTGCCGACCATGCTAGCGCAATGGGGCGTACTATGGACCCCCGGCAATGCGTTTATTGGAATCCTGGCCTTCGGATTGAACTACGCGGCGTACGAGGCGGAAATTTACCGCGGCGGCATCAGCTCAATTCCGCATGGACAGTGGGAGGCGGCGGCCTCGCTGGGGATGAGCAAATTCACCACCTTCCGCCGCATTATCCTGCCGCAAACCTGGCGCGTGGTGCTGCCTCCGATGACCAACGACTTTGTGGCGTTGTTCAAAGATACGAGCATTGTCAGCGTGATCGCAGTGGTTGAGTTGACCAAGCAATACCAGATTCTGGCCAAGTCGAGTCTCAAGTACATGGAGATTGGACTGGCCACGGCGGCGTTGTACCTGTTGATGAGCGTGCCGCTGGGCTATCTTTCGCGCCGCATGGAGGAAAGACTGACGAAAAGTTAGCAAACGCCCTCGTTCCCGCGGAGCGTCCAAGCGGTGCGCGGCGCGGCGGAAGTGGTCAAGTTGACGGCCACGAGAGCGTTCATTTCGGCAGATCGGATGACTGCCGAACATCCACGGAGTGGTTGTTCGTACACAAATTACTACCTGTTTTCTTTGCTCTTGGCGCCATGCCCAACGATGTTGCCCTAAAGAATCTTACGAAGCGCTACGGTGATCGGACGATCCTGGACCAGGTTTCGCTCGAAGTGCGCAGCGGTGAAACGGTGGCCTTGATCGGTCCTAGCGGCGGCGGCAAGTCGACGTTGTTGCGGTGCATCAACGGCCTGACTCCGTTCGACGCCGGCGAAGTGCGCGTCGGGACCGACCTTCTTTCTCCAGGCAGCAACGGCGAGGCGTCGGCCCGCGTGCGCCGTAAGTTCGGCATGATCTTTCAAGACTTCCAGCTTTTTCCGCACCTCTCGGCGTTGGAAAATGTTATGGAAGCTCCGGTTCAAGTGCTCAAACGCCCCAAGCACGAAGCACGCGAGCAAGCCATGGATTTGCTCCATCGTGTAGGGCTGGCGGAGCGAGCCCATTTCTACCCGCGGCAACTCTCGGGCGGACAAAAGCAGCGAGTGGCTATTGCCCGGGCGCTGGCGATGGAGCCTCGCGGACTGCTGTGTGACGAAATCACGAGCGCTCTGGACCCCGAATTGAAGTCCGAGGTGTTGGAAACGTTGGCCGAGCTGCGGGCCGACGGCATGACGCTGATTATTGTGACGCACGAGATCGGCTTTGCCCGCCGCGCGGCCGACCGGGTAGCGGTGCTGGCCGACGGCCGGGTGATTGAGTATGGCACACCACAACAGGTGCTGGAGAATCCGCAGACGGAACGCACCCAGCGATTTCTCCGGCAGGTGTTGGCGTAGGCGATGGCACAACACTACGGCGGTAGCGGCCCTCGAGGCCGTTTGGCTTGGCGCCGCAAACCTTGCTTGACCTGAGGAAGTGGATTGAATCTTCAGCCGGAGGGGCTTTCTGGGGCTTGCGTGCGCTTTCTCGTTTAGAGATGCGCGCTGATCGATTCTTGCCAGATCAAGATTTTTTCGCTCAGGGACTCAAGAGGGCGGTTTCTGACGCGTCGCTTCGTTATCATGGTAGGCCGTAACGTGCTGGACCGGCGCTTACAGGCGTCGACTGGCCGTCGAACCGTGGTAGGAAACTGAACATGAAACGAGCTGTCGCTGGTTCTTGGGCGTTTGCACTCGCTTTGGTGTTGCCTTTCGTTGGGGATGCCCGTGAAACCGCCGCCCCCAAGCCCAATGTGCTGATTGTGTTGGCCGACGACTTGGGCTATTCGGACCTGGGGTGTTATGGCGGCGAAATTCAAACGCCTCACCTCGATTCGCTTGCCAGACAGGGGTTGCGTTTCACGCAGTTCTACAACACGGCTCGCTGTTGGCCGACGCGGTCGTCGCTCTTGACGGGCTACTACGCTCAGCAGGTGCGGCGCGATACCGTACCGGGCATTCCCAGCGGTGGGCAGGGCAAACGGCCAGCCTGGGCGCCGTTGCTTCCCGAGTTGCTCCGCGCGCAGGGATACCGTTCGTATCACTCGGGCAAGTGGCATATTGATGGAATGCCCTGTGCGAACGGCTTTGATCGTTCTTACTACCTACAAGATACAGGACGGTTCTTTAGTCCGCGCGTCCACTTCGAAGATGACCGGCGGTTGCCGCCGGTCGAGCCAGGTTCGGACTACTACGCCACGACCGCGATTGCCGATCACGCCATTCGCTGTTTGCAGGAGCACGCCGATAAGCACGCGGACCGGCCGTTTTTTAGCTATGTTGCGTTCACCGCGCCGCATTTTCCTCTGCATGCGTTGCCGCAAGACATCGCCAAATACCGCGATATCTACCGCGCCGGCTGGGAGCGTCTTCGCGCCGAGCGCTGGCGGCGGCAACAAGAGATGGGACTGACGCCAGGCGAGCTTTCGGCCGTGGAGCGTGACGTGGGGCCGCCGTATCACTTTCCCGAGGCCTTGGAAAAACTTGGGCCGGGCGAAATCAATCGCCCCTTACCGTGGGACGAGTTAACCGACGCCCAGCGAGAGTTCCAGTCGGCCAAGATGGCGATTCACGCCGCCATGATCGACCGCATGGATCAGGAAATTGGCCGCTTGCTCGATCAACTGCGGGCGATGAACGCTCTCGAGAACACGCTGATCCTGTTCCTCTCCGATAATGGAGCCAGCGCCGAGATTATGGTTCGCGACGACGGGCATGATCCCGCCGCCACGCCGGGCTCGGCCGCCACTCACCTTTGCCTTGGGCCCGGTTGGTCTACCGTTGGGAACACGCCGTTTCGTCGCCATAAGACATGGGTGCATGAAGGCGGAATCGCAACGCCGCTGATCGTGCATTGGCCCCGCGGAATTGCCGCCAAGGGCGAACTACGGCACACGCCGGGGCATGTGATTGACGTGGCGCCAACCATCTTGGAATTGGCCGGCGCGAACCATCCTGTCGCCGAACAACCATCCACGGGCGAGCCCAGCCCGCCGCCGCTGCCAGGCGTTAGTCTTGTTCCTGCCTTCCAAACGGCGGACCGCATTGAACGTGGCGATTTGTGGTGGCTGCATGAAGGGAATCGCGCCTTCCGCCGGGGCGATTGGAAACTCGTCGCGGCGAAGGGCCAGCCGTGGGAGCTTTATGATCTGAGTGTCGATCGCGCCGAAACGAACAATCGGGCGACCCAACACCCCGAGAAAGTACGCGAGTTGGAACAAGCCTGGACCCAGCGCTGGAAGGAGTTCCAACAGACCGCCAAGCAAGACGTAGCACCTAAGCCATAAGTGACCCAATCGTTGCCAACCACCCGCTGCCCGGATGTGATGATGACCGTTGCTGTGACGGGGGCGTCAATACTTGGGGATAGGGCGTCGTTGATCGGTACGCGATGATTCTCAAAGACTGCTATCTGCTGGGCATGGATACCCGATACCACGGCGCCTACGATTGGCAACCTCCCGAGGATGTTGGTTGTTGAAGTTGCCCACTCGAGCAAGCGGCGTTGGTATAATTTCGGTCGGGGGCATTCGCCTCGCCATGCGGTCCCGCGTGGCGCGTCGCCTGATGGGCAACGGTGGGCTAGTCACGTTGTTGCGTGGTTTGCCTGCTGTCTCGTTCTCTGGCTGGGGCGAGAAGCGAGGAAAGTCTTACCAGGGGGAGTCAGGCAATGAATGAGTTTCAGGCCCTGATGGTGCGTACGGTGGAGCATGGATCCAGTGTGGGAATCGAAACGGTTTCTCGCGAGGAACTGCCGCCGGGCGACGTGCTGATTGCGGTCGAATATTCCAGCCTCAACTACAAAGACGCGCTGGCGGTGACGGGCCAGGCTCGTGTTATCCGCAAGTTCCCCATGATTGCCGGAATTGACCTGGCGGGCGAGGTGCTAGAAAGCACGAGGCAAGATTTCTCGCCCGGCGACAAAGTCGTCGTCACGGGGTGCGGCTTGGGCGAAGAGCATTGGGGCGGCTTCGCAGAGCTTGCGCGGGTTCCCGGCGACTGGCTGACGCGCCTTCCCGCCAACATGACCACAGAACAGGCGATGCGCTTGGGCACCGCCGGGTTCACCGCGATGCTTTCGATTCTGGCTTTGGAGCGACACGGCCTGGAGGCTAACCAAGAAGTGGTGGTGACCGGAGCGGGGGGCGGCGTGGGCGGGCTGAGCATCGCCTTGCTGGCGGCTTTGGGGCATCGCCCGGTGGCGATTACTGGTCGGACAGCCGACAACGACTACTTCACGGAACTGGGCGCGGCTGCGGTGTTGCCTCGGAGCGAAATTGAAAAAGATGCAGGAAGGCCGCTCGCGTCGGCGCGCTGGCGCGCCGCGATTGACACCGTCGGAGGGCGGATGCTGGCGGGACTGCTTGCGGCGATGAACTTCGGAGGTGTTGTGACCGCATGCGGGATGGCGGGCGGCGGCGACCTGCCTACTACCGTCTATCCTTTTATCATTCGCGGCGTAACTCTGGTGGGAATCGATTCGGCGCATTGCCCCCGCGCAGAACGCCAACGAGCTTGGGATCGACTGGCGGAAATTACCCCCTGGCGATGCATCGAACCGATGTTCCGCACGATCAGGCTTGCCGACGTCATTAGCGCCAGCCAACGTCTGCTGGCTGGCGACATCCGTGGCAGAATTGTTGTCAAAATCCGCTGACGACCCGAGGGGGCAACGCGGCTTGCTTGGTGGGAACTGCGAATGCCTACATGGAAGGCTCGCCTTAGTGACCGGCCTTGAGCCTTACTCGACCATTGGCAAACCTGGCTCGAACGGGTCATAACCGTAAACCAGGGTATAAAGCTGCACCACAATCAGAAAACCCGAAATGGCCATCGCGATGCAGCATAACGCCAGGCCGAGAATCGCCAGGCCCCGCCGGTCTGAGTACAATCCCCACACCCCCATGCCTACGCCTAAAATGCTGATCAGCAGCGCTCCTGGCGTGATTAGCCGCGTAGCAACGAGCGCCATCACGCCAAGCACCACCGAAGCGATGGCGCCGCCGGCCGCGCCGACGTTGGTCGGATAAGCCGGCTTCGGCGGCGCCGCAAAGTAAGGCGCCGAGGTTGCCACGTGATGATTGCCTGCGTGAGCGTCGCGCCCGCCCTGGGGGATGTGCAGCGATGGGGCAACGTCGCCGAGAACGGTTGACGGTGAAGCGCTTGCCACGTTGCCCAACAGGGAGGTAGTAGAATCCGAGGAGGTTTGCGCGGCCTGGAGCGTTTCCAGGCTTTGATTCACCAGCTCCAGCGGAATGGGCCGGCGGCGGATCGGCGGCAGGTTGTCAGGACCGTACTCAGCCAAAAAGGCGCGCCCGCACCGCCAACACCGGTTGACCGCCCCCATTAACTCCTCGCCACAGTGGGCGCAATGGACTCTTGGCATGGCTTGGGCGTCTTCTTGAGCTATCGGGCGAATCCCTGCTCGTCGCGCACGCGTTCGTGGAGATACAGCTTGATAGGCACTTCCGCGAACGGCAACTCGTCGCGCAGCACGCCAAGCAGGTAACGGCGATACTGCGGCGAGAACGCCGAAGGTTCGGTGCAAAACAGCACGATCGTGGGCGGCTGCACCGCGACTTGCGTACCGTAGAAAATTTTCGGCCGGCGGTTCCGATACAGCGGCGGTTCATTGCGCTGCACCGCTGCGTGGACGATCTTATTCAGGTCCGATGTCTGCACGCGGGCGCGGCTTTGCTTGAACAGCATTTGAGCGTGGTTCAAGAGCGCTTTGACATTCTTGCCGGTCTTACCCGTGATGAAGGCGATGGGCGTGTACCACATCGTCTGAAAAGTGTCGCGCAGGTAGCGGACCCACTTTTCGGTTGGCATCTTGCCTTGCTTCAGGTCCCACTTGTTGACCACAAAGATGCACGGCTTGTATTGCTCGGCAATGTAGTTGCAGAGTTGCTTATCGACCTTGCTAATGCGGTCATCTGCGTCAAAGAACAGCAGCACCACATCGGCCCGGCGAATGCTGCGCTGGGCGCGGTGGGTGCTGTAGAAGTCCAGATCGGTCTTAACCGCTTTGCTGCGCGTCAGTCCGGGTGTGTCGATGGCCAGGAACGCCTTGCCGTCCAGTTCGAAACGCACGTCCACGCTGTCGCGCGTGGTGCCGGGCACTTCGCTGACGATCATTCGTTCGGCCTGAGCTAACGTGTTGATGAAGGTGCTCTTGCCCACGTTCCGCCGCCCCACGACGGCGATTTTCATTTCGGGCTCGACCGGTGGCGCGTCGTTTTCGGTAGGAGCGGGAAGCCGCTCCATGATCATTTGCATCAGCTTTTGCTTGTTGCGGTTCGCTAAGGCGCTAACGCGCACCAGCTTGCCGCGGCCAAGCTTGTAAAATTCATCCGCCTGAGGCTCTAGCGCCTCGCGGTCGGTCTTGTTCGCCACGCAGATGATCGGTTTGTCGATGTACCGCAACCGCTTGGCGACCTCCTGGTCAAGCGGCGTGAGGCCAGCGCGCGTGTCGACGACGAACAGCACCACATCGGCTTCTTCGATGGCGGCGTCGATTTGGTCTTCTACCTGCTCGGTCAGGTTGTCTTCGTCTTGAATGCCCATCCCGCCGGTGTCGACCAGTTCGAAGAAGCGGTCGTCTTCGTCCATCAAATGGGAGACGCGGTCGCGGGTTACGCCGGGGCGATTGTCGGTAATCGCTAGCCGCCGCCCGGCCAGCCAGTTAAAGAGCGTCGACTTCCCAACATTCGGGCGGCCGACAATCACTACTTTGGGTACGCTCATAGCTCCAGGGACGCCAAGCGGGCGAGCACCGAGAAAGATACCTACTGCGGGTCAAGCGAGCCGGGGCGCATGCCCCTGGCGCCCCTTCTTGTTCTTACCGCTTCGGGCTGAGTAATTCTATCATAATCACTGCCCCACGGCGCGGTGGGGGCGACTATTCGCTGGTCCAATAATCGAACACCACCACCTTTTGGCGCCGATCGCGTACGATTTTCACGTATTCCAGGTGGGCCGGATGCTCCAAGTAAGCATCTCGGTCCTGCTCGCTGCGGAACGAAACGACAAACCCATAGGTCAAGCCTTCCGACTTTCCTTCGGGGCTGACGTTCCGGCCGTGCTCAAACTCCACAATCGTATTGATCTTCTTGGGCAACGCTGCGAACGCGTCGATCACCTCTTGAATCTGAGCGGGAGTGACGTCGTCCTTGAATTGGTACAGCACGATATGCCGTAGCAGACGTTCTGGCTTTTCGGCCCGCAAGTCTGTCACAGCAGCGGTTAGGGCGAAGACGAACGCCAACAGCAAAATTCCCAACGCATCGCGAGTTCCCATAGTCGAATTCCTTGTGTAGAAGGCGATGAATTTCGCCCATTCTAGCACAATCGCCTTGCAGCAATTGACGGGCGCCCGCGAGCAGACCGCGGCGGCGGCAAGAACAAAAAAACGCCGCGGCTTGGGGCCGCGGCGCTTCGTTTAGAGCCGGAATCCGAGCAGAGTTACCACCGCACTTCGGCGCGGGCCGTGAGGCCGTCGAAGGTGATGGTGTCGCTAAAGTCGTCGAACTGATTGTTCTGGATGCCTACAATGTAATCCCGCGTGGTAATCACGTTGAACCACACGCTGGCCATGTAACCGGCCGAAAATCGGAGCCGCTGCTGCGGGCTGACCCACTGCACGCCGGTTTCGAAGTCCAGGATCGGAGAGAGCCGATCGTACTTACCCGTCGTGAAGATCTGTGGGTTGGCCGCATTGTTTTGCTGATATTGGCGGTAATCGCCGCGGGCAGCGCCGAACATCAGGCTGGCGGCGCCTTTGGCGTAGGCTCCAAAGCCGTTGCGGGCGCGGTATTCACCATCCAAGCCCACTCGGGCGCCCAAGCCGTCATACTGCGCGCCGGCTTCGACAATCGTTCCGCCGTTGGCCGAGTACGACGCGGCCAGCGTCTGGTCCATGTTCGCCCAGCGAACGCCGCCTAAGCCGTTGATGGCCAGGTTGTCTGTCTCCAGCAAGAGTAGCCGACCATCGAGGTCGATCACGTCGAAGTCGACGTCAAACTGCCCTTGTACGTTTACGTTGGTCACAAGGTTCGGATTGAACGTTAACGGGTGGACCAGCAAGGGAAACATCGAGCGGTTGGCCGCTAGGTCGTCGCCCGTTACCGTGCCGCCGTTGCTGGTTTGCGATTCGAAGCTGGCGTAGGTCAATTGGACGCTCGAATGGTCGCTCGTCGCCCACGTGCCGCCAACCCGGTAACCAGACTGATAATCGGGATCAAGGATCAAGGTGCGGCCTTGTGGCTCAACTCCCGCTGGCCGGCCGCCCAGACCTAAATCGGCGAATTGCGCTGGAACCGCAAGGGCGATTTCGGTATCGCGTGGGCGGAGTAAGAGAAATTCGCCAAACAGTCCGCTACGATGGGCAAAGGGCGACTCGCAGCACCCGCAGGCGACGCAAGCGCCGCAGTCACAAACGCTCTCGCAGCAGGGATCGCAGCCGGTAGGAGGACAATGTCCTGCAGTCGGGCCAAATTGCGGCTCGAGTTCGGCATGCACAGAGATCGGCAACGTGGCGCCGGGCGGCGGGAAGTCGAATACCACCTCTTGAAACCCGCTGCTGCCTCGAACGTCGGCCGCCTGAGTCGTGCTGTAACTCCCTTGTTGTGCGGCGGCGGTCGAACAGGCGAACGCCGCCAAACTAAGCACAATTGCTTTCCATCGAGTTTTCATGCGCAGGCCCCCCCGTGGCCGGAAAATTTGGTACAAACCCTCCGCACGGAATAATCGGCCTGCGCTAAAAAATAAATCGAGTAGAACCGTTTCTCGTCGCAGTCTTTTCCTCACTCCCCCAATTTAAGCTGTGTTCCGCCCCAGCTTGACCACCGCGACCAGAGGAGTGTGCGATCCCGCCCGTATGTCAGTCAACCGCCCTAAAACCCACGTCGGAATCATCTTCGGGCGAGCCATTGTAGTTGATGGTGATTTCCTCGCCGGCGGCGATATCGCGGAGCGCAATGTACTCCTTCACGCGGGGGCGCCGGTCGCGGTAGTAGGCGTTCGGGCGGTACGAATGGTTGTAGAGAGAACCATATCCCAACACCAGCGCTACCGATTTGCGGCCCCATTGGAAACAGTAGCGGGTCAGGACCGTGTCGTAGGGGTTTTCGTCGATCTCGACGGCGGGGATTACGATGACCGGCGCTCGCTCGATGACGGTTCCCTCGGCAATCGCTACGCGCGCAAATACGCCGCGTCCTTTCTTGCCCGTCCGTCGCACCTCGATTAGCGTCGATGGAGTTAAAGGCATCGCTGTTCCGTAAGCATTCACATGGTCAAGTCGCCCCGTTTGGCGACCAGGAAACGCATCTGGCAAGTATCTTATCCGCTGCGGCAAAATGTCAACGCTGCGGTTCCCACAGTGGCGCCGGCGCCACTTACAAGGGCTGACCGATGCTTGCTACGTGGCCCCAAGAGAGAAAGGTGGCCCCGGACTG
>CAYWIS010000208.1:0-10136 GCA_964458385.1 uncultured Pirellulaceae bacterium | reverse complement strand
GGACGCTGCTTCAATGGGGCCACGGCTGTTTAGCCGTGGAAAGCGCCAAATCTTGTAGTGGGCCTAAGGAAAAAACTCGCTTCAATGGGGCCACGGCTGTTTAGCCGTGGAAAGCTCACTCGTTGTAAAGTCTTGTGGGCTGCTGGGTTAGGATCGGGATTTCGAGGGGTATAGGCGAATCTGGGGGAGACCGCCGCATGGCGGCAGGGGCGTTGCTGGAAAGGCTTGCGCCATAGACACTTACACCTGCGAACGCTGCCAGGGAAAAATGCGGCGCCGAACCTCTCGCAATCGCGCTGCCAGTATAGCATGCGGCCGAGACGGCCACAAGCGACGTCGCAGGTCTTCGGCCAGGATCCTCGGCGGTTGGTTTCAAGCAACCGAAGCGCCCACGCGAATGGCTGGCGCCGGGGTGCGTTCAGACAATTACGGCCGACCGTTCGGGCGGCGCGGTGAGCGGCTCGCCCCACAACTCCATGCACTGGTCGCCACGTCCTGCGACGGGTCCCAAGTTCACCAGCAACACCCGGTCTTGGTTCAGGTTCAGCACTTCCCACAGCGCTTCCTTCAAACGCTGCTTCTCCAACTCCGATAGCTCGCAGCGGAAAACAGAGAACTGAACCGGATCGCCCACGCCACACATAAGCGTGTGGGTTTTCCGCCATCGCTTCGGGTCGCAGATGTCGTAGGCCACAAGGTAAACCGAACGCATAGTCAAAACACCGGGCTTGGAACGAAGGGGCAAGCGACGACAACAACCCATCGACAGGGAGCCTCCGACGCTCGGCGGCGCCAAGCAGCGTTTGCGGCTCCCTCGGTTTTCTGGCGTTCGCCCTTAGCGTGTGCAAAAGTTGGGATATTCCGCCAACTCGCCCAACAGGGTACGGGCTAAGAGCCGCGTTTGTACTTCCAGAATGCGACGGTAGCTTACCCGATATCCGAACAGGGGATGGGTAACTTCGCTGTCCATGCGCCGTTCGAATGCGGCCAGCACCGCACGCCGGCCGGCTTCGGTTAGAGCCACGGCGCCAGCCCGCCGCACAAAGCTTGCCGGGCTGACCTCGCCATTATTCACCAGGGTGAGCACCACCGAGTCGCCTACTAGCGGCCGAAACTCCTCGGCCAGGTCCAAGGCCAACGAGGGCCGGCCATACCGCGGTCGATGATAAAAGCCCAACATCGGATCGAAGCCTACGGCTTGCGCGGCCACGGTCAATTCCTTCACCAGGAGCGCATACACAAACGACAGGAGCGCGTTGACCGGGTCTTTAGGCGGCCGGCGATTGCGACCATCCAAGTCGAACGTATCGCCTTGTTTCTTCAGCAGTCCGCCAAACCCTGCGAAGTAGATCTTGGCCGCCATGCCTTCTATGCCTAGCAGGCTCTCGGCGGTCGACGCCGTTTCAGCCTTGTGCACATGCTCGGCCAACTGGTTCAACTCCCATTGCAGCCGATCTCCGGCATGCCGTCGTAAGAGCGTGCGCCCATTGCGAATCTTGCCCACCACAAACCGCCGCGCCAGCTCGAGCGCGGCCCTTGGATCGGTCGCCCGGGCGAACTGGGCGATCCGCAACTCCACGTTCTTGTGAGCCAGTCCCTGCGTCACCGCCCGGAACCAGCCGCCATAGCTAAAGTGGCACAGCGGCACGCCACGCGAGGTCAGTTCACCCACCGCGGTGGGCGTGGCTTGCACGTTCCCAAACAGGCAAACCTGCGACACATCTTTCAACTTGACCGCTTTGACGGTCTTGCCGCGGGCCGTCACCGTCAACTGGCCGCCCGTCTTGCCCAGCACTGCTCCTTGCGTTTGCACGTACAGCGGCAAGGCGTCGTCGCGGGCGGGGATCAAGCGCCGCGGCGAAGACAACTGTGCCGTCGGCTCCGTAGGGGAGGACGATTCCGCAACAACGTCGCTTTCTTCTTGCGACGTTGCCCCTTGGCGAAGCCAGGTCGTTTCATCGGGCAAGCAGATTCCGACCAGCGAGCAGCGCGGGCACTTGGGGCTATCCACCAGAGGTGGAGGCAACTGGCCTGCAGCGCCCACCGCCCGTAGCTCTTGCACCAACTGCCGAGTGCGGGCGATCAGTCCCGCGTCGAACGGCACCGTCACACGGCGGCGAGATTCAACGTAGTAGATGACGCCCTCCTCGCAGCGATAGCCATTTTCTCGGAGGATCAGCCCTTGGGCGCAAAGCTGCACGCGTTCGGGCTCCCAACATCGCTCGGGCGTCTCGGGAACGCGGCCCCGTTTGTAATCAACCGGCGTGGCTACATCGCCTTCGACTTCCAAGAGATCCAGCTTGGCGATCAACCCTTCGCCGGGCGCCGAGAGCAGTAGCGAACGAGCATGAATCGAAGCGTTCTCGGCTTGTGCATCTTGGGGTGTGGAAGGGGAAGCGTCGCAAGGGGCAGAGGCATCTAATGCATCATCGCGGTGTCCATCGGCCGCTTCTTCCTCTTCCACCCTGGGGGAGTTGGTCCGACGGCGGAAATCCGATTCCGAGTGGGAATCGTCATCGGTCGCCGTCTTGGTTGCGGGGTGATTCGCTGTTGGCGATTCGCCCTGCGCAAGGCTCTCTCCGCGCGTCGGCCGGTCCACATTCCGATGGGCGAACGTCCCCTGACGTGTCTCTAGGTTGTCGCGGAACTCTCCCTCGACCCACTCCAAATACGCCAGACGAGGACAGTAGGCGTACTCGTTGAGCATCCGCACGGGGATCAACTCGGGCACATCACCGCCAACGGCTGGAGAACCTACCTGGATCATCGCAGGCTCCTATGCTGAATGGGTCCGTAGGTCGCCTCTTTGGCCGGCCACGCCGGGCGCATCCGCTGGCGGACACCCCTGGCAGCCGCCGCACTGCCCCATACGATGTAATCTTCTCCGTCCCGATTCCCAGAATCCGCGACACCGATGGAGCAAGAAAGGAGAAAAAGTTTGCACGCGTCGCCCGCACCACAACGCTTGCAAGGCGAAAAAACAGGCTGCCCGACCACCAAACAACCCGCCGTCTTTCCCCCAACTTCCCAGCCGCGCAAGGCGTGAATCCGAAAAATGAGATTCGCTCGAATAGAGAACGAAACCGTTACGGCTCCCCTTTAGGCCAACTGGCCGGGCCGATTGCTCCTTGCCTGGCTTGCGGCGCACAACCGCCCTCGGCCTTCGACAGGCAGGAGAAAAGGGGGCTCAATTGCCAAAGAACACGAACGCCCAGACTACGGGCCTTAACGGTTGAGAAAGCGAGCGGGGGAGGTTGCAACATCCCTCGCTTATTACTCTCCTATCAACTGCCTTGTTACCCTAACGTGCAGCAAGGATCAATCGTGGTAGCCTACCCACAGGCCGCGGCCCCACCGGGTTTGGGTGCTTTCGCCGGTCACGCTTGCGCGCTTTAAACTGCGTCGATCGGAACCGAGGCAATTCAGTTCGTCGTTTATCACCGACTCTTTTCGGGCCGATAGCGTTGCGGCTTCTTGGGCGGTCAGGGGCAAGAGTGTGCAGGAGAACGGGTCGTTGCCGCCCACCCAATCCACCATTTCGGTATACACCCAGACAAATTGCTGGTGACAACGCGGACACGCACGGATCGCCACCTGATAGTGCGACTGTTCGATCAACACCGCTTCGGATGTCAGCCCCCGCCGCGCCTCCCACGCCGCTTCGGCGCTCTCCGGCCAACAAGCCTCACACCCGAACTCTCTGTCTGGCGGCTGCAGATTCACGATGACCATCTCCCGGCACATTCCAACCGTACCCGCGCGACGTTAGCCTAACCTCGCTTCACCCCCTGGACAATTCATTGGCTTCATCACTCAATGCCCCGTTTCCCATCGCACCCTCAATTCGCTCATGCCGCGTCCTTGGGCACGGCTGCTTGACCGTGGCCGGTTTTGCGCATTCCCGCGCTAGGCGCGAATGGTCGTGACTTGGGGGGGAAGGGTCCATCGACGGGGCGTCTTGTATTGCTGCGCTGCCTTGCAGGTTTTGGTGTGGTGGACGAAAATCGGGCTGATTTATCCTCTTGCCCACCTTGCTGCCGTCATTCTTCCCGCCGCTGGCAGATTGCGATTCGCCCGACGACCGGCTTGGTCGGTCGCGCGCGGCATACACAAGGAATGAGAACGAACCATGAACGCCCTTCTCTGGCGAGCATCGTTGCTCTTGTTGCTCGGAATCACCACCGCCGCTAAGGCTGAGATCGTTTACGAC
Organism: uncultured Pirellulaceae bacterium; assembly: GCA_964458385.1. GTDB lineage: Bacteria > Planctomycetota > Planctomycetia > Pirellulales > Pirellulaceae > JAHWKS01. Next base: position 5,926 of record CAYWIS010000208.1, on the reverse strand, counting down.
CTGGGGACAGCCAAGCTTACGCTTGATGACCGGGGCGCGTCGCAGTTGACTTTCGCCGATGGGACGGCATGGCCCAAAACTGGGGCGTCGGCGTTCTCGCTGCGAAAGTCGGGACAGACTTTGTGTCCTCAATCGGTGCAGGGAGACAGAGAGCGAATCGTCGTGACCTTCCCAGGAAACATCACGGCCGAGTTCGCGGTCACAGTGCGGAACGGCTTTGCGATCTTTCGTCTAACGAAGCTTTCCGATACCGAGGGAGTCGAAACGCTCGGGGTATTTCGCCTTGGTTTGCCCGCCGAGGCGCGTGTCCGGCAAGTGTTGAACGCCGCGACGGTCGGAACGAACACGGCGGCGCTCATGGCGTGCGAGCCGAATGTGCACGCCTTCAGCGAATTGCAGGGCGCCCACCGGGCCGATCGCCCTGGGTGCCGCCATACGTTTACGGCGACCGAGAACGCCCAAGTGGGCCAGCTTGCCGCCCGTTTTACCGCTACGGCCGATGAGAAGCCCGGCGGCTGGAGCATGCGAGGGCGTCGCCTCGACGCGCTGCACAACTTGACCGGTCTAACGGCCATCCGCGCTTGGATTCACGGCGACGGGCAGGGGCAGTTGCTCAAGTTCCAGCTTTGCGACGATGCGGGCGGATGCCGCGATGCGTATTTGAAAATTGACTTTACCGGCTGGAAACGGGTCACGCTGACCGACCGGCCTTACGACAAGCTGAACCCCGAGCGTGTGGCGGCGCTGCAGCTTTACTACAACGGTCTGCCCGCCGGCCGCACGGTGACGTGCCTGATCGATCATGTGGAAGCCATCGTGCAACGGGACGGCCAAGAGGAGGCGGTGCTGCTGGAAGATTTCGAGTCCGAAAGTTCGCCCTTCTGGGATACGACCTCGCAGACGCTGTGCGTGGAAACGCTCCACCGATACGGGCTAGAGCCGGCGGCGTTTGGCGTTGTCGCTTGCCCCGACGCGCAGTTCTGGGATGTCATCCCGCAGTTTGAGGTGGCGGCGGGGCTGCCCTCGCCGCGGCTAGGGGGCAAGTGGAATAAACGCTCGCCGTGGGTGAAGCGATCGTATTTGTTTCTGACCCGCTTTAGCGAAGATCAGTTTGATGAGGCGCTGGCGATCGCCAAGCGAGGCAACTTCGATATGATCCTGCTCGGCCAAGAATCCTGGTGTGAAGCAACGGGGCATTACGCAATCAATCGTAACCGCTTTCCCGACGGGTTGCCGGGTCTGCAGCGCATCATCCGCCGCTTCAAGGATGAGGGCTTCCGTGTCGGGCTGCACTTTCTGGGACCAAGTATCTATCCGCCCGACCCCTATCTGACTCCGGTTCCCGATCCGCGGCTGGTAAAAGGAGCATCGGCCCAACTGGTTGAGGAGGTTAGCGCTGAGGCCGACTTTCTCCCAACCACAGCTCCTCCCGAAGGTTTCCCAACAGAAGACGGCGGCTACTTGGGTGAGGGAACGGTGGTGCAAATCGGCGATGAACTCATCCAGTATGAGAGCCTCTCGACCACGCCGCCCTACGGGTTCCGCAATTGCCGCCGCGGTCACCTAGGCACGAAGGTCGCGGCGCATCCCAAGGGAGCGACCGTGCGGCACCTACGCCGGTCTTACGGCTACCACATGTTCGATATGGATACGACGCTGCTCGACGAAGTGGCGACGAACTTCGCCGCCGTCGCCGACGCCTGCGATATCGACATGATCTACTTCGACGGCTCCGAGCGTCTGCAAGGCGACCACTGGTACTACAACGCGCGGCTCCATAAAACGTTCTACGACCGGTTAAAGAAGAAGGACGTGCTGTTGCAGGCGAGCAGCTTTAGTCACTACTCGTGGCATCTGCTGGCCCGAAGCGCTTCGGCTGACGGCCACGGCGATCTCAAGGGCTATCTGGAAGAACGGTCGCCCGCCTTCCAGCATTTTGCGCTGCAGGGCATGCCGATGGATGTCGGCTGGTATTACGGCTACGACCCGATGTCGACCCTCGATCAGTATGAGTACGTACTAGGCACGACCGTGGGTTACGGCGCGTCGATGTCGTTTCAAGTTTCGGTTGACGCTGCGGCCCGGCATCCGTTCACGGCCGAGATTCTCGACCTCATCAACCGCTACGAACAGCTGCGGCTTTCGGGACGCGTGCCGCCCGAGATGCGCAAGCGTCTGCAAATCGACCCGATCCTTGCCGGGGTGAAGACGCCCGAGGAACGCGAGAAGCTGCTTTCGCACCGGCGCGATTACCGTCTCTTGGGGCCTCCCGGCAAGGAGGTCTTCCAGCGCGTGATTTACGAACCTTGGCGAGATGTGACGCCGGCCGGCGACGAAGCCGAAGCGGCGCCGACGAGTTGGACGATTGACGTGCCCGAGCCGTCGCGCATCGGTTTTCAGGTGCACTTGCCGGGAGGGCCGTGGCTGGCGCCGGGAGCGTCCTATGACGCCGCCGACGCCCTTACGCTGGAATCGTTTGAGGACCTCGCCCCCTTTACCCGCGATCCGAACGATAAGGACGTTCGTGTGATTGAACACGGGCAGGGCGGAGCAACGCTGCCGGGCGTCACGCAGCGCATGGAGCTGCACGACGGCGGCAAAGACGGCGACCGCTACGCCGTTTACACGGCCGAAAGTACGCTAAGCACCAACGCCGGGTGGTCGGTGCTGGGCCGGAGCTTTGCGCCCCCGCTGGATCTTTCCTGGCACGCCGCGATCGGCCTGTGGCTGCGCGGGGACGGACAGGGTGGAAAGTTCAAGCTGCAACTTGGCGACGGCAAGTCGGCGATGGATTACTACATCGACAATAACTACGAAGGCTGGCGTTATCACCAACTCGTCCGTCCCGAAACCGACCAGATCGACTACCGCAATGTCCGCACGCTCATGGTCTATTACAACGGCCTGCCCGGTAAGACGAGCGTATCTTGCGGAATCGACGGCGTGAAAGCGCTCCGCAAGGTCGACCAGCAAACGCTGGCCGAGCCGTGGATCGAAGTCGCCGGCCAACGGCTAGCCGCTCCTGTCACCCTCGGCCAAGAGCAGTACCTGATCGTCTGGCCGGGTGAGCCAATCCGCCGTTATGGACCAACCGTGGAAGGCGCCCCGCCCGAGCAGCCGGCGCCAACGATTGAACTGGCCCCCGGTCGGTACACAATCCGTTTCGGCCATGCAGGCCGCCAGATGGGACCGATGCGCATTCGCACGACGCTCCAAACGCCGGAGCGACATGCAATTCCTTAGCATGACTCACGCCAGGGCGCAGGCGGGGCATGGTTTGCTACCTGCCCTTCTGCGTCCCAGCTGTCTTGGGAAACTTACTGCCGAACGCCCCAGATTTCGGCGAGCAGCTTGTACACCTCGGGCTCGGCTTCCTGGAGTTCGGCCCGGTTGAAAGGATAGAAATCGTTCATGCCGAAGAAGGACTCGGTCATCTCGGCAAAGAACTCTTTGTGGTTTGTGAGCGCGTAGTGTTTTACGCGCCGACCGTTGTAGAGGAGCGTGGCCTCTCCGTTTCCGCTATTCTTGTACCTCTCGTAAGCGGCCAGAATGCGCGGATCGTCAAAGCCTAATCGCTGGTGGTGATACGCATGGGCTAATTCGTGAAGGATGACCCACGGCTGCTCGTTGATATTGCGCCGAGTCGGCACGTTGGCCGCCCGAGGAAGATGGACACATCCGGCCAGGTCCCGCGGATACCCGTTGGCCTGAAGCCAGCCCGCGCTGGGGTGATACTGCATCGCGTCCAGCTTTCCGCACGTCAGGTCCAGTACGATTGTGACGGTTTGCAACTCTTTGACGCGTTCCTCCGGCACAACGGTTCGGATCTCCATGAGCTTGGCTTCCAGGAACTTGAGCGCTCGTTCGCCGAGAGCCTCGTTCGGCGCTTCCAACAGACGATCGTCCACACGAACCGTCCAACCTTCGATAACCCGCGAGGTGCGAGACGTGGGCTGCGGCGGATCAGATTCTGGCCGGGCGTCCTTCGTGGCGACGTCTTCCACCGAGGAGCGCAAAGTCTTCATTCCTTGTCCCGCAGCTTCACCGACCTGCGCCGGGGCTTCCCTATTGCTAAGCTCCAGCTTCTCCTCAGCAGCCGTGAGCCTGGTTGCAGAAGCCAATAACAGCACGAGGATCACCGACAGAACAGACTTCATAACCGAGTACGATTTCCGTTAAGGGATTGTTGACATAACGCCAGAAGCCGTGCAAACCACTTGCTCATCCACTTCCGAAAGGGCAGGGTCGTAATTGGGACCAGCAGGCGGGACCAAGTATTTAGCGTCCCCCTGCTGCGCTGTGGCGGCACGGCGCGTGCGAACGATTTTACATGAAATCTCCGCAAGGATAACCCAGTCATTCCCCAGCGATCTCCGCTGCGCCGGGCATAAGGACGCGAGTTCCACCATGAAGCATGTTCTGAACTTTGGCTCGCTGAACATTGACCACGTGTATCGGGTTGAGCACTTCCTTCAGCCTGGTGAAACCCTGGCGTGTAGCGAGTACCGCCGATTCGCCGGCGGCAAAGGCTTCAATCAATCGGTGGCCCTGGCCCGCGCAGGGCTCCGCGTAACGCACGCAGGCCGGGTCGGCAGCGACGGAACATGGCTGCGAGAGCGACTGGCAGCCGAGGGTGTTGATGTCCGCTTTTTGGAAACGGCCGCCGATGCGTCCACGGGCCACGCCATCGTTCAGGTGGCGCCGAATGGTGAAAATGCGATCTTGATCAACGGCGGCGCGAACCAGTCGCTGGATGAATCGTACGTGGACCGCGTCTTAGACGCCGTTACCGATGTCGATCTAGTCCTGTTGCAAAACGAAACCAGCGCCGTGGCGCATGTGCTTTCTGCAGCCCGCCAGCGCGGTCTGCCGGTCGCATTCAACCCTGCCCCAATTACTCGAGATGTTGTGGAACTGCCGCTTGAGGGTCTCGAAATCCTGATCGTGAACGAAATCGAAGGGGCGGGACTGATTGGCGAAGGCGATCCGAACACACTTTGCCAGCGGCTCGCCGAGCGCTTCCCGACAACGCTATGTGTACTGACTGCCGGCAACCGCGGCGTGTGGGCCGCACGCGGCTCCGAGCGATGGGAGCAACCGGCGCGACAAGTTCAGGCCGTAGACACCACCGCGGCGGGCGATACATTTCTCGGATTCTTTCTTGCCGAACTGTTGAGCAGTAACTCCCTAGCAACCGCCCTTGCCACAGGCTGCCATGCAGCGGCCATTTCCGTGACCCGCCCCGGCGCCGCCGATTCAATTCCCTCCCGAGCAGAACTGGCGCTCGGTTAACTTGGCGGTCCAAGCCAGATGTGTCTTAAACTTTTCTAGCGAGGGGATCATCAACGACGGCGTCCAACTTCCGCCGTCTCTTCGCGTAATGACGGATCTGCTCGACTTCCCGCACAAGATTAAGCAGGTCGGTCGGCGCTTGCGTTCGCTTCCGTGTTACTTGGCCAGCACTCGCCCGTGGGACCCACATTCCCATAGCAGTTGAGGGGGGGACTTTCATGGAGCCCCCAGCGATTGCGGAGTCGTGAACACCAGGCGAGAGGTGGCCCTTTGGCGGCCATTTTTCGCGAATTACCCAATGGGAAAACTCACGCTCAGGCAAGCGTATTCTGATTTTCTAGATTTGCTGGGGCGGTAGCAGTAACTCCTTGGGAGCCAAGGCGATACGACACGCCAAATCTTGTAGTGGGCCTAAGGAAAAAACTCGCGTTGTGTAATTGGCAAACCCGATAATCACGGACACTCCGATGCTTTAGAGACAATGAGTAAATGCAGCACCTTCACACTTCGCGTGTGAAATTGGAACGATCGTTATGAACGACACTCGGAAATGGAAACGGCGAACCGGGGAAAACCGCAGCCGGACGTGGATTGAGCTTCTTTTGAGCGGGTTGGTGCGGGGGTGTATCGCGGA
>CAYWIS010000207.1:0-10164 GCA_964458385.1 uncultured Pirellulaceae bacterium | reverse complement strand
CGCGTATCGTCTGCGCATGGCCGCGCGGAGAGGCACGACGGCGCGGCTGCTGGCTAATTCTTGCACGGTTTCTTGGGCGGTCTTCATCGCTTCAAGGCCATCGAAACGCCCTGGCCGACCATCGCGCGAGACGCCGCTGGCAGCTTCTTCCCGAATCATCAAGGCGAGTTTCGCCTCCCAGGCGGGACGGTGGACGAATAGCGCGTAAAGGATTGCCAGCGACGTGAAGATTACGGTTGGCGCGATCCAATGGCGTGAGCGTTCCCGGAGCGTCGCGACGATGGCAGACACATCGAACGGTTGCGGTTGTGACATGCTCTTTCTCGGATGAATGGTCCAAGGAGGTGTTTGGTCAAACGCAATCCTTGGGCCGCCCGTTCCTCGAACCTTGAGTAGCTACGCTCAGCAAAGTTCTAACGCTCTCCGCCTCTTGCAGTTAGGCGCTGCACACTAATGTCGGGGGCCACACCGCGTATCGAGGAGAAGCTGACTTGCGTTGCGGTTTGGCAACGCGCGGTTGCGTATAGGCAGCAAGTTGTCTTATTGCAACATGGAATTCATTCACGGATTTCTTGCGTTGCGCAAACTACACCGCAAAGTTGAATGGAGCGGCTTCGCGCGCTGCGTTGCGATCCTTGGGGAGACTTTGTCCTGGCGTCCGCGGGCATGACAATGCAAGTTCAATTGTTCACGCAGTATGAGACTGTGGAGTTGCACGCCGCGTCATGGAATGCGCTCACCCGAGGAGTTCCCTTTCTACGATGGGAATGGCTGGGGACGTGGTGGCGCTATTACGGACAGGGGCGGAAGCTGTATGTCCTGGCGGTGTTCGACGATGCGAATCGAATGCGCGGTTTGGCTCCGTGGTATATCGAACCGCATCCTGCTTGGGGACGCGTGGTGCAGTTTCTCGGTTCTGGCGAAGTGTGCACCGATTATCTTTCGCTTCTGGCTGCTCCCGGCGAGGAAATGGCTGTGGCCGACGCAATCGCTCGATGGCTGAGTGAGGTGCATGACGGCGATGCACGCTGGGACATGATCGAATTGGATAGCGTCGTCAACGACGATCCGGCCCTCGGGAGGCTGATCGAGCAACTGGCTCAGCAGGGCAACACTTTGCATCGCCGTGAAGGATTGAACTCTTGGCGCATCAACCTGCCGGGCACGTGGGAGGAGTTTCTTCGGGAACAATCAAAGTCTCACCGAAAGCAGATTCGGCAAGCACTGGAACGATTGCAGCACGACGATCGCACGGAAATGCGTACGGTGACGACTCCTGAGGAGTTTTCTCGGGTCTGGCCGATCTTGGTCGATCTGCATCAGCGGCGCCGGCAAAGTTTGGGCGACGCGGGATGTTTTGCGTCGCGCCGTTTCCATGATTTTCTGCACGCCGCTTCCGAACGTTTACTTCCCGATGGGACGTTGCGACTGCACTGGCTGGAAATAAACGGGCGACCGATTGCCGCAGAATACGGCTTGCGTGGCGGGGGTGTGGATTACGTCTACCAGTCGGGATTGGATCCGGATTTCCTTCATGAAGGCCCCGGCCGACTTACCACGACCTCGCTCATTCATAGCGCCATCGCGGAAGGTATGACCGGATTTGACTTTTTGCGCGGCGACGAACCGTACAAAGCTCACTGGCGCGCTCAGCCGCGACGCTTGGTAACTTGGCGCATTGTGCCGCCAAGGGCAATGCCCCAGCTACGACATACCGCTTGGCTCGCGGGCGGGGCGATGAAACACTGGTTGCGCGGCGCGTATCAACGTTTCGCGTCGCCGCAGGCGACATCGTAAAATGCAGCCCCGCCGGAAAGGATATGGTCGATCTATGGTCAAGCTGCGGCGCCTGACGCTAGGAGCTTGGTATTATGCGACGCTGCCGTACCGGCGCTGGAATAAGGGAGGCGGAGCGCCGGTGACGATCCTGTTTTATCACCGCGTGGCCGATTCCTTTCCCAACGCTTGGACCATATCCAACCGTCGCTTCTCGCAGCATATCGAGTGGTTGGAACGGCGATTCGATCTGATCTCGCTTGAGGAAGCGCAGCGTCGCATTCGCAGTGGAGACTCGCCTCGGCCGGCGGTGGCCTTAACGTTTGATGATGGCTACGCCGAGAACTGCGACTATGCCTTACCGCTCTTGATTCGCAAGAAGATCCCCTGCACGTACTTTGTTGCTTCCATGTTTGTACGTGAGGGCTGGCCGTTCCCGCACGACGTGGCCGCCGGGCAACCACTGCCCGTCAACACTCCGCAGCAACTACGCGAGTTAGCTGATGCGGGAATTGAGATCGGCGCACACACGCGTTCCCACGCCGATCTGGGGCGCGTGACTGATCCTCGTGTGCTGCACGATGAAGTTGTAAGGTCGCGCGACGAACTTGCGGAAATGATCGGTCATCCTGTCCGTTATTTCGCGTTCCCTTACGGCATGCACCGCAATTTGAACGCCGCGGCGTTCTCTTTGGCGAAAGATGCCGGTTACTTGGGTGTATGCTCGGCCTACGGCGGCTACAACGTTGTGGGAGGTGACGCTTTCCATCTACACCGGTTCCACGGCGACCCCGATCTATTGCGGCTCAAGAATTGGACCACGGTTGATCCCCGGAAAGTGTGTACCGTCATGCCGTTTCATTACCGGCGGCTGGGCGAGCGGCTGTTGGTTGGGGGGAACGCGTTATGAATGAGTTCCTCGCCGAGGTGAATTCGCCGCCACCCGCAACCGGTTCGTTGGCGCCTGCGCCCCCACCGACCGCCAAGACGCATGCAGCTCCAACGCTTCATGACCGTTTGGCTGTGGGCATGGCATTTCTCGTCGTGCTGACGATTGTGCAAAGAGGCGTCGGACTGCTGCGGAATATCTGGTTCTGCCGCCTGTTAGAGCCTGAAGAACTGGGGCGGTGGAACCTCGCTTTTTCGTTCCTGATGCTGGCGGCGCCGTTGGCGGTAGCAGGTCTGCCTGGCTCATTTGGTCGTTACGCGGAGCACTATCGCAAACGCGGCCATCTGCGTACGTTCCTTCGACGTACGGCGTTGGCGTCGGCTGCGCTTGGGCTAACTTTCGTTGTCATCCTGATACTAGCGCCTGGGCGCTGGGCGCAATGGATCTTTCGGGATGGCACGCAAGGCAATTTGATGCTCATGACGGCGGTGACGTTGGCCGGGGTGATCGCGTTCAACTTCCTGACCGAATTGTTCACGGCGCTGCGTCGATCGCGCATTGCGTCAACGTTGCAATTTACGCATAGCCTAATCTTTACCGTGCTCGGCCTGGGGCTGTTGGTTACAACAGCCGGTGGCGCAGGCGCTGTGGCCGGTGCTTATGGCGCCGCGTGCATTATTGCCTGCCTAGGCGCTAGTTTGGCTTTGCGCGAATCGTGGCGAGCCGCGCCAGAATCGCCGTCCACACTCTCGCATCTAGATTTCTGGAGTAAGTTGTTGCCGTTTGCCGCCTGGATTTGGGTTGCCAATCTATTGGCAAACCTAACCGATGTGGCAGATCGCTACATGATCTTATACTTTGCTCCCGGCGATGCGGTTTCTGCCTCTGCATTGATCGGGCACTATCATAGCAGTCGCGTAGCGCCGGACGTATTGGCGGGGATTGTGGCGATGCTCGCCAGTGTTCTGTTGCCTTACAACAGTCATGACTGGGAGGCGGGGAATCACGCTGCGGTGGTGCGCCGCATCAACCTGGCGATCAAGTTGGCTGGCATTGTTTTGACCGCTGCGGGAGTGGCGGTGTTGATGCTCTCGTCGGTGCTATTCCAAGGAGTCTTGGAAGGTAAGTACGATCTTGGCGAGGCGGTCCTACCGTGGACGTTAGTGCAGGCAAGTTGGCTTAGCTTGAGCGTTCTGGCAATGGGATACTTGTGGTGCGCCGAACGCGCGCAATTTGCCGTTGCCGTGACGGCTGTGGGGCTTACCTGCAACGTGATCTTGAACTTGTGGCTTGTGCCGTGGCTGGCGCTTGAGGGCGCCGTTATCGCCACCGCCGTGGCCAATGCCGCCGCGTTCATCACGGCGATTGGGCTCAGCCATCGCTTGGGTATGCGAATCTCGCGCGGGGGGATAGCCACATCGCTATTACCTTTGACGCTTCTGCTCGGCCCCGCGGCCGCATTCGTCGCGGTGATGGCATTTGCGGCCATAAGTGTAGGAACTACTTGGGTGTTCACCGCGGACGAAAAGATGCACGTCCTTAGCGCTGCACATACATACTGGGAGCGAGTTTTCGAAAGGTAAACGCGGCGGCTTGAGGATCGCGCGCATGGCGATAACCGTTGATGATGGAGACGCACGCACCATGATGAAGCAACAGCCCCGCTGGATCCCGTTGGAGGACCGTGGTCCCCTCCGAGTAATGTTTGTGATTACCTCCATGCCGGTCGGCGGCGCCGAAACGCTTCTCGTCAATCTGATGCGGCGTTTGGACCCCGCTCGCTTTCTTCCCGAACTATGTTGCCTGAAGGAACGAGGGCCGTTAGGGGAAGAGTTAGCTCGTGAGTTTCCGGTTCATTCCCATCTACTAAACTCCAAGTACGATATCCACGTGTGGGGGCGCTTGACGCATTTGCTGCGGACGCGGCGCATCGACGCGGTCGTTACCGTGGGCGCGGGGGACAAAATGTTCTGGGGGCGTTTGGCGGCGCGACGGGCGAAACTGCCGGTAATCTTATCGGCGATTCATTCAACCGGTTGGCCAGACCAAATCAACTGGCTCAACCGCCGTCTGACCCGATGGACCGACGCGTTTATTGCCGTAGCTGAGCCTCATGGGCGTCATCTCGTCGAAATGGAGGGATTCCCCGCTGACAAGGTCCGCGTTATTCCCAACGGGGTCGACGTGGACCGGTTTCGGCCGAAACCCGAAAGTCGGCTTGCGGTGCGCTCCACGCTCGACTTGCCTCCCGATTCGCCGGTGTGCGGAATCGTAGCGGCGCTAAGGCCTGAGAAGAACCACGAGATGTTCTTGCGCGTCGCTGCGCAGGTGGCGCGCCAGCGGCCCAGCGCGCGGTTTGTTATCGTCGGCGATGGGCCACGTCGTAACGATCTGGAACGACTTGCGTACGAACTAGAAATCGCTGACGTGGTGAGATTTCTCGGCTCACGCAGCGATGTCGAGAAAATCCTGCCTGCGATCGACGTGTTTGCTCTCACGTCGCACAACGAGGCGAACCCGGTATCCATCTTGGAAGCAATGGCCTCGGGACTGCCTGTCGTGGCCACCAACGTAGGGTCCGTGAGTGAGTCGGTTGCGCATCAAGTAAGCGGGTTCTTGGTTCCTCCCAACGATATTGAGGAAACCGCCGCCCGCTGGCTGGAACTCTTGGACGACACGACGCTCCGCCAGGCGATGGGGGCTGCAGGCCGTAGCCGCGTGGTCGAACGTTGGTCCTTAGAGGCGATGGTGAAGGGGTATGAGAACCTCATCACCGAAATCTACCAACGCAAAACAAGTCGCCTTCCACAACCGCCGGATCCTCGCCCGCCAGCTTACCAGGAGTTACACGCTTCGTACTTGTAAGAGTGCAAGCGGCGAAATCGAACACTAGGGCAAACTAGCCACGTGAGAACCCTAGGGCGCGTTGGTTGGCGACGATTTCCCCCAGCGCAAAAGAAAAGCCGAAGACACATAGGCCTCCGGCTCGTCGTGTTATCTCAATGCGGCGAAACCGAGACTAGCGTTCGTCCTCGCGCACAATGCGGATTCCCAACTCTCGCAATTGCTTGGGGTCGACCGTACCAGGCGCTTCGGTCATCAAATCGCTCGCCTTTTGGGTTTTGGGGAAGGCGATGCAATCACGGATGTTGTCGAGTCCGGCAAAGATCATCACGACACGGTCGATACCCAACGCGATTCCGCCGTGAGGCGGTGCGCCATACTTGAGCGCGTCGAGCAAAAAGCCAAAGCGCTCGCGGGCGGTGGCCTCGTCAATCCCCAATAGGCGGAATACGCGCTGCTGCACCGCGTTGTCATGAATTCGAATGGTGCCGCCGCCCGCCTCGTAGCCGTTGATCACCAGGTCATAGGCAACGGCTCGCACGCGGGCTGGATCGCTCTCCAAGTATTGAAGGTCTTGTGGTCTGGGGGCGGTAAAGGGGTGATGTTTGGCGGCCCACCGGTTCTCCTCGTCGTCCCATTCGAACATGGGGAAGTCGACAATCCACGAGAAGTGCATAGCGCTGGGGTCATAAAGCTTCAATTCGGCGCCCAATCGACGGCGTAATCCGTTGAGCACTTTACACGTGACGTCGAACGAGTCGGCGCTGAACAACAACAAGTCCCCAGGCTCGGCTTGCAGACGCTCGCCGAACTTTGCGAGGAGGCCATCGCTAAAGTTCTTGGACGTGGGCGACCATAACTTCCCGTCTGGCTCGACACGAAACCACGCTAATCCCTTGGCGCCAAAATCGTGTTTGACATACTCGGTCAGTTCATCGAGTAAACGTCGCGAATACTTTTCGGCTGCCCCCTTGGCGTTAATGCCGCGCACACGTCCGCCTTCTTCGGCCGTGGCGCGGAAGACGCGGAACTCCGCCTCCTTGGCCAAGTCGGTGCAATCGACGATCTCCATACCGAACCGCAGATCGGGCGCGTCGTGGCCAAACCGCTCCATCGCCTCGTCGTACGTCATCCGCGGTAGCGGCAGGGTTAGCTCCAGACCGAGGATTTCCTTCGCCAGACGCGCCATCAGGCCGTCGATCATTCCCATGACGTCGTCAGCCTCGCAGAATGACATCTCGAGGTCGAGTTGCGTAAATTCCGGTTGCCGGTCGGCGCGAAGGTCCTCGTCGCGAAAGCACCTGGCCACTTGAATGTACCGGTCGTAACCAGCAATCATCATGATTTGCTTATAAAGCTGCGGAGATTGTGGCAGCGCGTAGAAGTGGCCGTGATGAATGCGGCTGGGAACCAGGTAATCGCGGGCGCCTTCCGGGGTGCTCCGGCCGAGAATCGGCGTTTCTACATCGATGAATCCGTTCTCGGCGCAGTAGTCCCGCATTAATTTGATGATGCGGCTGCGAAGCATGAGAGTTTGTTGCATTTCGCGTCGCCGCAGATCCAGATAGCGGTAACGTAGCCGTAGATCTTCGTTGGGAAGATCTCTCTGACGCGGGGTGAACGGGGGACGCTCCGAGCGGTTCAGCACTTCGAGACGGTGAGAACGAACTTCGATTTCCCCCGTCGCTATCTTTTCGTTCTCTTGTCCCTCGGGTCGGCGCGCCACTCGACCCCAGATGCGCACCACGTCTTCGGGCCGCAACCGGGCCGCAGCCTCGAGGAGGGCAGCGCCGCTTTCCGGGCCGAACACGACTTGAGTGATGCCGTATCGGTCGCGCAGATCAATAAAGATGCCTCCCCCGTGGTCGCGATTCACATCGACCCAGCCACAGAGCGATACTTCCTGATCAATATGTTCTACACGTAACTCGCCGCAGGTATGTGTCCGAAGCAAGGGAGCAACCTCTGAACAAAATAAGAAATCGGAATGTGTATCAGGAGTTAGTTGGCCTAAAGGGAAGGAGAGCTTTGAGATCGCCACCAACCCTACGGCCCACCGTTGAGTGGCAAACCTCGCATTTTAGACGGACCTTCCCTTGAGGAAAAGGTTCGTCACCGACGGGCGCGTTTCAATTTAACGTCGCGGCGATATAAGTTTAAATTTCACTTCCAGTTATGATGAGGAGAGTTGTACTTCCCGCCCCTCGGCTGCAATCTGTTCTGCAACTTGCCGCGGGTCAAAGCCCGTTTGCATCGGGATAAATCGGCATTCGGATAAGCTCCGAAACCACGTTTCCTGGCGGCGGGCGAATTGCCGCGTACGCGCTTGCACTCGACGAATCGTTTCGTTCAGGTCAACGTGGTTCTCTAAGTGGTCGATAACTTCGCGGTATCCCACCGCCTGCGCGGCGGTGCGTCCTAACGAGCCATATTTCGCCAATAGTCCGCGAACCTCGTCGACAACTCCGGCGGCAAACATTGCGGAAACCCGTTCGTCGATGCGGCGGTGCAATTCGGGGCGCGGCCACTGCAAGACAAAGACGCGGCGTCGGCTGGCAGTCTCTCCCTCGTCGAACTGCAATTGCAAGTGACTGATGGGCTCTCCTGTTTGTCGGTAAACTTCCAATGCACGGATAATCCGCCGTTTGTCGTGCGGATGTAGACGCGCTGCCGTCACTGGATCGACCTGTTCTAGCCGACGGTGAAGGGCTTCCAGGCCGACACGCTCGGCCTCGGCCTCGACTTCGCGACGGAAGTCCCAATCGGCCGGCGGACCTTCGAACAGGCCGCGAAGGAGGGTCTTGAGATATAAAGGTGTGCCTCCCACAAACAGCGGTTCACGCCCGCGGCTACGAATCTCAGCCACGGCGGCTTCCGCGGCTGAAAGATATTGGCTGACGCTGAACTCCTCGGTTGGATCGACCACATCGAGCAAGTGATGCGGTACTCGTTGCTGTTGTTCAAGCGTGGGTTTGGCCGTGCCGATGTTCATTCCGCGATACAAGGCCATTGAGTCGAGCGAAACAATTTCGGCGTTTAACAGTTCCGCCAACTCGAGGCCAACGGTGGTCTTGCCGGCAGCCGTCGCGCCGGTCAGGAACCAGCATTCGGCAAGTGTTGAGGGGGCGCCCGAATCGGAAGTTGGAATTCGGGAGGCTGACATCATGCTGCGGGCTCCAGGGGCTTCCCCGAACGAAGGGGGCATGACGGGAACGAAAAGGGCCGGTAAAATGCTTGATGAATGTGAAGCGTCTTGCGGCGTGTGAGGATCTAACCTGCTTTGATTTTCGCTTCACTTTGGCAAAAAGCCAATTGGGGCGCCGCGCAAGCTAGTGTGGCGAATCGCGCGTTCCCACGCTAATTCATCCTTCGGACCCAAGCTGCCTCATGGCTCTGTGGATCTTACGCGCTGTTTTCCTGGTAACAATCGCAGGCGTTTCGGTTTCGCTCCTTCAGTCGAACGTCTTTACAACCTTTCTTCACTTCTTGGCGGTGCTGGCGATCGCCGTAGCAGTGATCGGGCTTGACGTTATTGTCAAAGAAAAGCGAATTGAAATTATCTCCTGCGTCTACTTTGGTATTGTTGTCGGTCTGATTTTGACCTTCGTCGTGGGCGCTGCTTTAACGCCGCTTATCGCTACGCCGCAGCCGAAGTTCTTTAATGGTGTGATGGTCGTTCTGGGCGTGATCCTTTGTTACGCCAGTATCAGCTTCCTTTTGCAAACTCGCGACGACTTTCGGTTTGTCATTCCCTACGTGGAGTTTGCCAAAGAGGTTAAGGGACTCAAGCCCTACATTTTGGACACCAGCGTGGTTATCGATGGCAGAATCGCCGACGTTGTCGAAACCCACGTGCTGGATAACCAGCTTATCATGCCGCGGTTCGTCCTGAACGAACTCCAGAGTATTGCCGATAGCAGTGACAAACTTCGGCGCAGTCGCGGTCGGCGAGGTCTGGATATTCTCAATCGTCTGCGCGCCAACAAAGAGGTTGATCTGCACATTTATGATCGGGAGTATCCCGAGATGGCGGATCAGCCCGTCGACATGAAGTTGGTGCTGCTGGCAAAGCGGCTCGAAGGAAAACTGGTGACGGGCGACTATAACTTGAATAAAGTCGCCAAGCTACACAACGTGCCGGTCATTAATCTGAATGATCTGGCAAATGCGCTGAAGCCGGCCTACTTACCGGGTGAGACGCTGCGCGTGCACCTCGTCAAACCGGGCGAGGAAAATGGCCAGGGGGTCGGCTACCTGGACGATGGCACCATGGTGGTGGTGGAAGAAGGGCGCCCGCACATCCATCGCGATGTGCAAGTATCGGTTACCAGTGTGCTGCAAACTAGCGCCGGCCGGATGATTTTCGGCAAGTGCGAGAAAGCTTTGTCGTAATCCAAGCGGCTCTTGTTCTTCGTTCCTTGGCCGGCGGATCCATTGTGGAGACCGCCCGTGGCGCGCGGAAATGCTCTCTGCAATTGACCGTGCGCGGGACGAGGCAGTTAGAAACTTCGTGCCCTGGGCGCAAAAGAAAAGGGCGACCAGAGTCGCCCTTCAACACTTGAGTGCGGGTGACTGGAGTCGAACCAGCACGGCCGTATAAGGGCCACAAGATCCTGAATCTTGCGCGTCTGCCAATTCCGCCACACCCGCGAAGT
>CAYWIS010000206.1:0-10198 GCA_964458385.1 uncultured Pirellulaceae bacterium | reverse complement strand
AACTGGGATGCCTATCTGCAGGAAGCCTTTCAGTACCTCATCGACGCCCGCGACAAGCTCAGCGACGAACAGCGCGCCGGTTGGCATGCTGCGGTGCAGAAGCTTGAGCTTGAGTGGCGCAACGAGGTGCTGCCTGCTCTCAAGGCGGCTAGCCAGAGCAAATCGGAACTGTCGCCCGAACATCGCCATACGTTGGCGAGAGTGCAGGAATCGCTGGACCGGGTGACATTGGCTAAAGTGCGTGACTTCTCGGTGTTTCGATCAGACGAGCGCCACGCTTGGTTTCGCCTTTTTGAGGAACTCAACAATATGCCTTGGAATGAGGCGCAGAAGCGGTCGATTGGCCGCGTCGGCTTCATTCAGCTCTTCGAGCAGCCCAAACAGTACCGAGGTAAGTTAGTCACCGTGCGCGGCACGGCCGAACTGGCGTACCGCGTACGAGCGCCCAAGAACTGGTACGGCATCGAACATTACTATGTGTTTTGGATTGCTCCGGCGGGCGGCCCCAATTCGCCGATTGCGATTTACTCGCTGGACATTCCACCGGGCTTTCCGCCAATCAAAGATAAAGATCTGGACCGCGCCACGACGCCACTGAACACCGAGGTGGAGTTCACTGGCTACTTTTTCAAATGCTGGGCGTATCGCGCTCAAGACGGCATGCGGTTGGCGCCGCTGATTCTCGCTCAATCGCCACGTTGGACGCCTCCGCCGAAGCTCACCGAACATAACCCCTTGGAGCCATGGACACTGGCCATGTACTTGCTAGGGGCTGCGGCGTTCGGAGCGACGATTGCACTATTCGCCTATTGGCAAGGACGTGGCCGCCCGGCCAAAGCTCGCGCCTACACGTCGTCCGCGGCGGAGTTCGCAGCGCGGCTCAAAGAATTGGAAGAGAACGATCCGGCGATTGATATTCGAGAAACGCTGCGCCGTCTCAACCCTGAGGAGCCCAAGACGTGAGCCGATTGCGTTTGATCCTGGTTTGGGGCCTGGCGTGGCTTGCGGGCGTGAGAGTCAACGCACAAGAAGCGGGGCAGGCGACGTCGCTTCCGCGGAGCGACGCTCCGCCATGGGCGCAGGCTCCGGCGGGGCCGCCGAAGCTGCCCGTGCAAGAAGTCGCCGGTCCGAAGCAACTGCTGGACTTGTTCAACATTGATTCCAGCCTCCTTGACCGCTTCGCCGACGGCCGGCCGCTTCATCCCGACGAGTACGAAACACTCTATCGCATCCTCTATCGCATCCCACGGTTTGGACGCGATGCGCTGCTTCGCTGGCGAGTTCAGGATGTCACTTGGGAAGAAATCGTTGAAAACCCTCGTGAGTATCGGGTCAGTTCCGTACGGCTTGTCGGACGCGTGAAACACATCGAAAAGGAGGATGTGCTTCCCGAGATCGCCCAGCTCTTGGAATTTGACCACTTCTATCGCGTCCGCATGGATTTGGACGACACCGAGATCCCGGCGCTGGTGTGTTCCCGGTGGCTGCCGCGGGCCTGGAAGGTAGGCGAAGATGTGGATTACGCCGCGAGCGTCGAGGGGCTGCTGCTCAAGGTCGGAGAGACAGAAGAAGGCCAGCCTGAATTACTGGTGGTGTGCGATCGTGTGGCTTGGCATCCCGACCGGCCCGATCCTGCGCTGGGGGTAACATTCGATCATGTGTTGCTGGCGTCGCTGGGGGTGGATATTGGGCAGTTCGATCGCATTCTTGACCGGCGCTCAATCACCGCTTTGGAGCGGGAGCCGTTCTATCAAATACTGGCTGCCGCTCGCCGCGCCGAAATGCAGGCGTTGAAGCGTCCTCCCGCGACCGACGAGGAACTGGCGACGCTGTTGCAAAAACCGCGCGCCATGCGAGGGCAAGTTTTTTCGTTTGTGGGCCAGGCTCGCCGCGTGCAGCGAATCAGCGTCGGCGAGCGCGACATTCAAGAGCGGTTTGGCCTAGATCATTACTGGGAGATCGACGTCTTTGTGCCCCTGGGTAACCAGGTGATCCGGATGGGCGAAAGCGAGAACGCGCCGGTGTTCGAGAGTTATTTTCCGGTCATCTTTTGCGTGGCGCGTTTGCCCGAAGGGATGGAGCCTGAAGACATCGTGGATCGCGAGGTGCGCATCCCTGCTTTCTATTTCAAGCTTTGGGCGTATGAAACCGAGTTCATGAAGCGTTACGGCGACCGCGATACGCAGCTGAGTCCGATGCTCATCGGCAACGTGCCCGAGGTTCTGCCGAAGCCGACCATGAACGTCGGGGTGGTAGGTGCTGCGGCCGTGGGGCTGTTCGTTGCGGGGCTGGTCTTTGCTTGGGTGTGGGTCTGGCTGACGGGACGCAAAGACTCCGCTGCGCTGCGGCAGGAACGCCAGCGGCGTTATCAACTCGATCGACCCCCAGCACTTGATCAATTAGAAGCCTCGCCCGATCCCGATTTCAGCAAGCTTTCGGAAGACAAGCCGAAGGAGTGACTCGCGGCGCTGTTAAGAAACCACTTGGAAGAAGAACTCGCTTTTCAACGGATTGGGCCGCGGTACCGATTCGGCCATCTTGTAGCGTTTTATGCTAAACGATTGATCGCCGGCCAGGGCGGTTGTCAACCCTCTTGACTTGACGCGCCGGCGCCTCATATTCACTCCTTTGCCATTTGTTGCATTCCGCCCAAAACCCATAGGAAGAAAAGGGGAGCAGGTCATGAGGCGAGCCAAGATCACGATTGTCGGCGCTGGCAATGTGGGCGCCACTACAGCCCACTGGTGCGCATCGATGGAGTTGGGCGATATCGTGCTGGTGGATATACCCCAGACCGAAACCATGCCGCGCGGCAAGGCGCTGGACCTGATGGAGGCCTCGCCGATCATGGGCTTCGACGCGAACATCGTGGGCACGACCAGCTACGAGGAAACTCAAAACAGCGACGTCGTCGTCATTACCGCTGGCGTGCCGCGCAAGCCCGGCATGAGCCGCGATGACCTGCTGAGCACGAACGCTAAGATCGTCACGGCGGTCTCGGAACAAATTAAGGCCACCAGCCCCGACGCGGTGATCATTGTCGTGAGCAACCCGCTTGATGCAATGGTTCAGCGGTGCTTGCAGGTCACGGGATTTCCGCCCAATCGCGTTCTGGGGCAGGCGGGCGTGCTCGATACGGCTCGCTATCGCACCTTCATTGCGATGGAATTGGGGGTAAGCGTTGAGGATGTGTCGGCCATGCTCATGGGCGGCCACGGCGACACCATGGTGCCTTTGCCAAGCTGCACCACGGTGGGCGGCATTCCCGTTAGCCAGTTGATTCCCCACGATCGCCTGCAAGAGATTATTCAGCGAACGCGGGACGGCGGCAAAGAAATTGTCGACCTGCTGAAGACCGGCAGCGCCTACTATGCTCCGGCGGCTGCGTGCGCCCAGATGGTCGAAGCCGTGGTTCGCGACAAGAAGCGTCTCATTCCTTGCGCTGCGTACTGTGATCGTGAATACGGCGTGGGCGGTTACTATGTGGGCGTTCCCGTCGTATTGGGCTCCAACGGCGTCGAGCGGATTATCGAGCTGCAATTGACCGAGCAGGAGCAGGCCGATTTCCAGAAGAGCGTGAACGCCGTCAAAGAACTCGTCTCTAAGATGAACGAGTTGATGGGGCAGAAGTAGCGAGCGAGAGACGAGAGCCCAGGAGTGGCGGAGAAAGGTTGGTGTGAAGTGATGAGGCGTTGCTGCCCCATCGCTGTCGCGCGCCGTGCGCGCGCGGGGTGACTTCGCCACTTCTTGTCTGCAAATTCTGGCTCTCGTTCCTTTGTTCCTTTTGCTTCCCGGTTGGTGTTGACATCGTGAGGTCCGGGGAATAAAACCTCAAACCATAGCAGCATCGCGAGGAAGCATTGCCGCGTGGGAGCTGTACCTTGAGTGCGCCATCGCACAACGTCGGGCAGAATGAGCCGCACTTAGGAGGCGGCGTCAGGACGGATTCTTTCCCTCCGCAGACGATATCGGGGGCCGGGGCACAATTCTCTGACTCAGTTCTTTTGCTTTTCTCTTCGTGTCCGCCCACCGGGTCTGGCGGTCTTCCCCTTGGCCGGGGCTTCGTTCAACCTCAATTTTCCCGTATTTAGGGATCTCCATGAATCGCATTGCCTCTCGACCCACAACGGCGAAGCTTAGCACACTGACAACTCCTCCTGCGAAGTTGTCGCAGTTGCAGGGGCCCGCTCCGCGGGCGTTGCCGTACCGAATTTTCACACCGCTGCATTACGAAAAAAACTACGCCTATCCCTTGCTGGTGTGGCTGCATGGCGCTGGGGGCGATGAGACGCAATTGGAGCGGATCATGCCGCACGTCAGTCTCCGCAACCATGTCGCTGTTGCGCCGCGGGCGGCGGGCCTGGTTTGGGAGCAAACGAGCGGCGGCATCGCTCATGCGGAACGCGTCATCTTTGAAGCCATTGAGGCGGCCCAGGCGCGGCTGAACATTGCCCGGCAGCGCATTTTCATTGCCGGCTATCAGGACGGAGGGGCCATGGCCCTGCGCGTTGCCATGCGGCATCCGCGTTGCTTCGCCGGCGCTGCGACGTTGTGCGGCCCATTTCCGCGAGGACTTCAACCCCTGGCGCGTTTGAATGAAGTGCGCCGCTTACCGCTCTTGGTGATGCACGGCCGCGATGGTCGTCGCTACTCGGTTGATGCGATGTGCCGGGACTTGGAATTGTTCCATACGGCCGGCCTGCAAGTTGCTGTTCGCCAATACCCTTGCGAAGACGAGATGACCACCAACATGCTTCATGACCTGGACGCATGGATCATGGAGCGAATCACAGGCGAGAAGCTATTGGATTGCGAGTAATCGAAAGCATACACGCCGGTATGCGAATGCCGGAGCCGTACTGGGCTCCGGCTTTTTTCGTTCTTGTGCATGCGTTTGTCTCTGGCAAGTTCGCACCGAAGCGGGTGCGTGTTCGGCTGTTGGAGCATTTCGGCGAGCTTCACCCCTCTCGGTGTTGAAAAGCGCATCGCTTCGTTCGACAATACTACCCATCGCCCAGGCCACGCTTGGGCCTGCATTGCTTTCCCGGGCGCGGCTCGTCTTCCGCGTTCGGCGCGTCCGTTTCTTCTCGCCTAATCACGCCATGCATGCTCGACCTTTTCCGCAGTTGCTTCTTGCTTGGATCGTGATCGTTGGGGCATCCGCCAACGCTGTGGCTGACGATATGCGTTTGCCAGCCACGGTGCAATTCAATCGCGATATTCGACCGATCCTTTCTGACAACTGCTACGCCTGCCACGGTCCCGATGAGAATGAGCGGATGGCCGACTTGCGCCTGGATACGGAAGACGGCGCGCAAGCCGCGCTGGCGCCGGGAGAAAGCGGCCTTGCGGTGTTGATCGAACGCATTACATCCTCCGATCCCGACTTGCGGATGCCGCCCGCCGATTCCCACAAGGCGCTGACGCCGCGGGAGATTGCGCTTTTGCGGAAATGGGTCGAACAAGGCGCTTCCTGGGAGAAGCACTGGTCGCTGATTCCGCCCACGCGGCCAGAAATCCCCTCGTTGCCCGGCGGAGCGGTAGCTCAAAATCCCATCGACGCGTTTATTCAAGCGCGATTGCATGAAGAGGGATTAACGCCCTCACCCCAGGCCGATCGCCGCACGCTACTACGCCGGCTAACCTTTGATTTAACCGGGTTGCCGCCTACGCCGGCTGAAGTCGAGGCGTTTGAGAAGGACAATTCGCCCCACGCCTACGAACGCGCCGTCGACCGGCTATTGGCTTCGCAACACTACGGCGAGCGAATGGCGATCCATTGGCTCGATGTGGTGCGCTACGCCGATACGAATGGCATCCACGGAGATAATCCGCGCGAACACTGGCTCTACCGCGACTATGTGATTGAAGCGTTCAACAAAAACAAGCCGTTCGACCAGTTTACGCGCGAGCAACTGGCGGGGGACTTGCTGCCGGGCGCTAATCGCGAAACACGCATCGCTTCGGGGTACAACCGCCTCAACATGACGACCCGGGAAGGTGGAGCGCAACCCAAGGAGTACCTCGCCAAGTATTCAGCCGACCGAGTGCGCAACTTCTCGTCGGCTTGGCTTGGGCTGACCATGGGCTGTAGCGAATGCCATGACCACAAATTTGATCCCTTGCCGACGCGGGATTTCTATACCCTGGCCGCGTTCTTCGCCGACTTGAAGGAAACGGCGGTCGGTGTTCAAGAGCCCACGCGCATGCCGACGGCCGAACAAGAGGCGGAAATGAAGCGACTTGACGAGCAAATGGCGCTACTGCGTCAAACGCTCGACCGCCAGACGCCCGAGCTTGATGCGGGGCTCGCTGCCTGGGAGACTTCGCTGGCGAGCCAGAAATCCTCCTGGCGTCCACTACGGCCGACAAAGGCTGAATCGCAGCACGGCGCTACCCTGACCGTTCTGGATGATGGCGTTGTGCGTGTCGAGAACTCTAATCCAGAGCGCGACATCTACACGCTCACCGTGGAGTTGGAGTCGGGCGGTGCGACGGCCTTGCGGTTGGAAGTATTGCCCGACGAGGCGCTTCCCTCACGGGGGCCCGGCCGCGCGGCCAACGGCAATTTTGTGCTTAACGAGTTTACCGCCACGGTGAACGGCAAACCGGTGCGGTGGTCGGCGGTGACCGCGACGCATTCACAGGATCAATGGCCGGTAGCGGCTGCGGCCGATGGCAAGCCGAACACCGGTTGGGCGATTCTTCCGCAAACCGGTAAGGCGAACCATGCCGTGTTCGAAGCGGAAGAACCGCTTGGCGACGAGGGCGAACCGATCACGTTGGTTGTTGCCCTCTCGCAGAACTACGGCAGCCAACACACGCTTGGCAAGTTCCGCCTCTCGGTCACAAACGCCGCCAAGCCGGTGCGCGCGGGAAACGAACTGCCGGCCGAGATAGCCGATGTGATCAAAACAGCCCCTGCTGAACGTACCGAGGAGCAAAAGAGCCGCCTGGCGGCGTTCTATCGCTCGATAGCGCCAGAGCTTGCGCCCGTGCGCAAGCAACTGGCCGATTTGGAACGCCAAAAGGCCCAGATCGAGGCGAGCGCGCCGCTGCTTTTGATTTCCATTTCGATGCCGCCGCGCGAGATCCGCATCCTTCCACGCGGCAACTGGCTTGATGATTCCGGCCCCGTGGTGCAGCCTGCAACTCCGCCTGTGCTGGGCGCGCTAGAGGTGGGCGACCGCCGCGCCACGCGGCTTGATCTGGCGGAATGGCTGGTAAAGCCCGATCATCCTCTGACAGCGCGGGTGTTCGTCAACCGCATTTGGAGTTTGATGTTTGGCCGCGGGTTGGTGGCTACCCTCGATGACTTCGGCTCGCAGGGAGCTTGGCCGTCGCATCCTGAATTGCTCGATTGGTTGGCGGTTGACTTTATCGAGAGCGGTTGGGACGTAAAACGGCTGGTGAAGATGATCGCCATGTCGCACACGTACCGGCAATCCTCGGCGGTTTCTCCTGAGCTGCGCGAACGCGATCCCGATAATGTGCTTCTGGCGCGGCAAAGCTCGTTCCGCTTGCCTGCCGAAATGGTGCGCGACAATGCGTTGGCGGTCAGCGGTTTGCTGTCGCGCAAGATCGGTGGCCCCAGCGTCAAACCGTATCAGCCGCCGGGTTACTGGAAGCACCTGAATTTCCCCAAACGCGAATGGGAGAATGACCAGGGAGAGAACCTGTTTCGACGCGGGCTTTATACGTTCTGGTGCCGCACGTTCTTGCATCCAAGCATGCTCGCCTTCGACGCTCCGTCGCGCGAGGAATGCACCGTGGCTCGCAACCAATCGAACACGCCGCAACAAGCCCTGGTGCTGTTGAACGATCCGATTTACGTCGAAGCGGCCCGCGCCTTCGCGGCGCGTGTGATGCGCGAAGGTGGTGAGCAAACCGATGCGCGACTGGAGTTCGCCTTCCGTGTTGCGCTTCAGCGGGAGCCTCGCCCGCAAGAAATAGAGGTGCTGACGCAGCTTTACGCTAAGCATTTAGAGCAGTACCAGGCGGACCCTGCCAGCGCCGCGCAAATTATCGATGTTGGCGATAGCCCCACGCCCACGGATCTGCCTGCAGCCGAACTAGCCGCATGGACAAGCGTGGCGCGGGTGATTCTCAACCTGCATGAAAGCATTGTGCGATATTAAGGACGATCGCCGCCGATCTGGACACGCAATACACGGTCCGCGTCGCATGCGGATCGTGCTACGTCGCTAGTTTGTAGCCGATGAACGTGCAGACGCATGCCGCGATCAAGTCAAGCGGCGCCGTAAGGACGCAACTTGACTTGCAGGGAAAAGGCTGAGCGAGAACGTGCGGGCGACGCGCCCACGTTCGACCCGCGGTAAGCCACAAGGTTGGCCGTCGCTTAACCGGTGACGATCTTCTTGTAGGCTTCGCCTTCGTTGAGCGTGGGGCGTTCCGGGCGGCCTTTGTGGCGATAAACGAGCCGCATGTGGTCGACGCCCAACAGATAGAGAATCGTGGCGTGGAGATCGTGCACATGGAGCCGGTCCTCCACGGCATGCAGGCCCAACTCATCGGTGCTGCCGATGGTTTGGCCGCCTTTCACGCCGCCGCCCGCCATCCACATCGTGAAGCCGGTGGGATTGTGGTCGCGACCGTCGCCTTTTTCGCTTTGGGGCGTGCGGCCAAACTCGCCGCCCCAGACCACCAGCGTTTCGTCCAAGAGGCCGCGCTGCTTGAGGTCTTTGAGTAGACCAGCGATCGGCTTGTCGCTTTCGCGGCACATCTGCGTATGGTTGCGTTCGATGCCCGAGTGCGCATCCCACTTGCTGCCGGCGCCGTGGTACAACTGCACGAACCGCACGCCTCGCTCCACCAGTCGGCGGGCCAGAAGGCAATTGCGGCCAAAGACCTCGGTCGGCTTTTCATCGATTCCGTAGAGCTTTAGTGTGGCCTCGGTTTCTTGGGAGAAATCGACGGCTTCGGGGGCATGGGCCTGCATACGGAAGGCCAGTTCATAGCTACGGAGCCGAGCGTCCAGCTCGGTTTGCTCGGCGCGCGTCAAGGCGTGCTGACGGTTCAAATGATTGAGGAAAGCCAGCTTGCCTGTTTGTTGTAGCTCGCTTATGCCTTCGGGCGGATTGAGGAATTTGATCGGCTCTGTTCCATGGTGCAGCCGGGTGCCCTGGTACGCCGCCGGCATAAAGCCAGCGCCCCAATTACGCGGACCGTTAACTGGCGTGCCGTGGTGATCGACCAACACGACAAAAGCCGGCATGTTCTGGTTTTCGGTCCCCAGGCCATACGTGACCCACGATCCCAAACACGGCCGACCGCCGATGGGCGTGCCGGTATTCATCTGGCACACGCCGCCCGAGTGGTTAATAGCGTTGGTCCAGCACGAACGAATGACGGCGATATCATCGGCGCACTCGGACAGGTGCGGAATCCAATCGCTCATCCAAATGCCGCCTTCGCCGTACTGCTTCCACTTGCGCTTCGATCCTAGCAGCGGCGAATCATATTCGCCCATCGCCGTGACGACGCGCTTGAACGATTTCGGAATGGGCTGACCGGCCAAGCGATTGAGTTCGGGCTTGGGGTCGAACAAGTCAATGTGACTAGGCCCCCCCTCCATGAACAGGAAGATTACGCTCTTCGCCTTCGCCGGGAAGTGTGGCGCTCGGGGCGCCATCGGATCGGCTGGCGGCTTACCGAGGGAGGAATCGTGGAGCGGGTCGGCTTCCTTATTTGATTCGGCGGCAAAGATCGGGTTGTCGCGCAGCAAGTACGACAGCGCCAACGCGCCAAACCCTGCGCCCCCGTTTAATAGCAATTCACGCCGCGTAGAGACCGAAGACGGGGAAGGAAAGCTCTTCATGGTTCGGCAGCCCGGCAGGATAAGGGAGGTGGGATACGCGTCGGCCGAAAATAACGGGGGAAATTATAGCACAGTTGTTGCTGTTGCGGATACCTCGTGTGGTGTTGCATGACCCCCACGAACGTCTTTGGGGCCATGCACAAAATGGCTCGGCGGGAGGACGCCGAGCCATCAACTATTATCGAAACTTAATTACAACCGCATCAATCCAACCGGAGTGTTAGTACTCCGTGTCGGTGGTGATGCCGGGGAGTGGAATGGGATACTTGCCGTTGCCGTCGGCCTGCACGGGCGCGGGGGAATCCATGGTCAGCTTGTCGACCTCGGGGGCGAACTCGTGCTCGCAATTGAGCATCTGAT
>CAYWIS010000205.1:0-10258 GCA_964458385.1 uncultured Pirellulaceae bacterium | reverse complement strand
TGGTAATTTGGCTCCCTAAGTGGAAATGCAGGAGCTTCAAACAGTCGGCCATGCCGCGTTCGCGCAGCTCTTCCAAACCGCGGAGGATTTCGCTGACCGTCAGACCGAACTTCGAACGGTAGCCTCCCGATAGGGCCCAGCGTCCTGATCCGGGCGACGCCAATTTCACCCGCATGCCGATCACTGGCCGAACTCCTACCCGCTCGGCGTGCTGGAGAATAAGCCCGAGTTCGGTGTATTTTTCCACTACGGGGATGATGGGCCGCCCCATTTTTCGGGCCAACATGGCCATCTCGATAAATTCCGAGTCCTTAAAGCCGTTGCAAATGATCGGCGTCTCGGGATAGGCGGCCGCCGCCACCGCGAGCAACTCGGGTTTGCTACCGGCTTCCAGGCCAAAGCCGTACTCGCGGCCAAAGCGCATCACCTCTTCGACCACGTGCCGCTGCTGGTTGACCTTGATCGGAAAAACGCAGAAGTAGCGTCCTTTGTAGCCGTATTCTTTGATTGCGTGTTGAAAGGCTCCGTGGAGCTCACTGATGCGCTGTTTGAGAATTCCGCTAAAGCGCAACAGCACCGGCAGGTCGACCCCTTGCAGTTGCAGACGGTCCACCAGTTGTTTCAGGTCAATAAACTTCTGAGGGTCCTTATTGGGATGGACCAGCAAATTGCCGTTCTCCCCCACAGAAAAATACCCTGCGCCCCAGTAAGGCGTCTGGTAGAATTCAGCGGCGGACTTGGCCGACCAGCGGGTGTCGGTTTTGAGCAGCATTGAACCCCATATGTTAAACGTGAAGAAGAAGACCTGTCGCCTGGAGTGTGGCGCGGAGCGCCGCCGCGTCGCTTGTCGAGCAGAGCGTATGCGCGATGAAAGGACGGTTGTGCCAACCGTCAAACGTAACCGACGGATCGCCCGTCCGTCAGTTGGTTCCCAGTATGGGTGATTGAGCTTGATCAACCCGCTCGCGTTCGCCAAATGCCGAGCGGTTTGCTGCGCGGTGAATCAAAGCAGGTAATTTTATTCAAAACGGCCCCGGTTTGATAATCCCCTTTCTTTGCAAAAGGGGACATTTCGGCGCCCCCTCTGGCCCAACGCCCCGGCGGCGAACCTGTGCCAATCTGCGGCTGCCCCCTGAAATTCGATTATGACCTGCCAACTTCGTTGGATTGTCAACCCTGGCGTCAGTTGCCTGTACGCTGCCAACCTGGTCCGGAGCAATCTGGCAACCGGCAACCAGACTCTGACGGAAGCGCTCGAAGACCCCGTGCGGCGTTTGACGCACATCTTGACGAGCGAAAGGGTCGACGTCAACCGCTTTTTCGCCGCGGCCATTTCCTGGGCCGCCGCCGGCGCCGACGCCGCTATTCTCGGCGAAAAAGCGGCGTCTTTGGCCCCGTCCGATGGCGTCACGCGGACCGAGGTGGCCGAGCGGATCGCCGAGGCAATTCGAGACCTTGAACGGGCGATCGCCGTGCTTTGGCCTCGCCTGGATTATGAAGTGCGATTACGCGAACGGCCCCTCCGGGAACAGTGGGAGGCGCGCGGTCCCGGGACATTGCGTCGGCTCGAGTATCTTACGGGTGGGGAGGTTGCGGTCCCCGATGCCGAAGTGGCGCTCGTTCAGCCCTGTCTGGGGGGCGGCGGAGTCGCATATCCTGCGTTCCACATCGTTTGTATGGAGGCCTTGTTAGCCAATCCATGGGCCACGCTCCCCGAGCCCGTGCGGCTGGCTTGGTTCTTGGCGCAACTGTCGTTTGGGGCCCAAAAGGCCGAATCCGCCGCGGCGCCGGGACGGCGCGCAATTTGGGCGCTGGCGACCATTCCTCTGGTCCTGGAGGCGGCGGAATATGTGGAGTGGACGCAGTACCACGCACAAACGCTGAGCCTGGCCCTGGAGCAGTGGCCCCAGGCGGAATTGAACGACGGAGCGGATCGCCTGACATTGGCGGCCTTGCTCGAATCGTGGCGCGATGACTGGCGCGCCCGGACGTCGGAGTGGTCTCTAGCCGTTGACGATTTGGAACGGCGGATCGCTGAGGCGGATATTCGTTGCGAATAGGACGGCGCACATCCAAGATTCTTCGGCAGGACCAACCCGCAGCGTCAAGCGCGAACAACCCCTTAGCGACCGGTCGCCGCTGCTTCGACCGTAAGCGGAACCTGCGCCGGGGATCGTAAGTAGATAATCAGGTCGCGAATCTCTTCGGGCCGCAGGGTTTCGAACTGCCCTTCTGGCATCATCGACAACGGCGTGGGATTCATGACTTCAATATCTTCGCGGGAGATCGTCAGTCGCTCGTTGACGGTCTGCAAGACGATGGATTCCGGGGCGTTGTCAACAATGATTCCTGTCAACACGCGGCCGTCGCTCGTTATGACCGTGTTCATGCGCCATTCGCGGGGGATGATAGCGCTGGGGTCGATAACGTTCTCCAAGATGTAATCGAGATTGGATCGATTCGAACCAGTCAGATCTGGCCCGATGGCGCCTCCCTCGCCGAATAGACGGTGGCATTTCTGGCAGGTTTTTTGGTATACAACGCGGCCTTGGGCGGGATCGCCTCCTTGGAGAAACTCGTCGGTGAGAAGTCGCTTGTACCGGGCGATAAGTTGTCGCTTATCTTCGCCGGTCGCCCGAATGTCGCCCCAGACCTGGCGCAAGCGTTCCGAAACCTTGCTGTCGTTCAGCGCAGCCAATTGCCGTGCGGTGACGGCCGAGATATGGTCGTGCGCGACGATCTTCTTTTCAACCGCGTCCAAGAGCGCCAGCGCAAAATCGGCGCGCGAGGCAAGGGTTTGGACGACGTCCTGACGATCGCTCTCGGTCAGTTCCGAGTAGCGAGAGAGCAAACGCTGCGGTGTTTCCGCATGGGGATAGGCGGCCAAAGCCCGGATGACCGCACCACGCACGGCGCGATCGTCGAGTAAGCCGTGAAGCATCGGAGCCAATTCCACAACTCGGCTTTCGGCGAGTGTTTCCAGGGCGCGTTGCCTATCTGTTGGGGCGGCGGATGGATCGCGGATGACCTTTTCTAAGGCGGCCACCGCTTGCCGATCGCCGAAAGTTAACGCCAGGGCTAGCGCATGTTCGCGCACTATGGCGTCGGGGCTGGCCGACAGTCGGGCGTACGCCGCCGGCCAACCTTCCGGCATGGCGGCGCGTTTGCGGCCTCGTAACCCTTCGCGTATGCCCGCCAGTAGGTCTTTTTGCAGACCCACGTCATCGGTTTCGCCGAGAATGGCGACCAACGGCGCCAAGCGTTGGGCCTCGTCATCGCCAAGGAGACCGCACGTCGGAGTGATGAGAATCGCCGTTATGCAAAAACACCGAAGAAGATTCATTATTTGTAGATGCTCTGAGAATCGACTATTGAACCGCCCTCGTCGAATATCATAATGGGGAAACTGCGCCGCCACAAATCGGCGCCATTCCTACCTGGAGGATTTCCCCACCATGAGTTCCCGCTTATCCTTCGTTGCGATTACGTGCGCCCTCTTAACGCCGGTTCTGGCCTTAGCCGCAGACATTACCGAACAGGTCAAGCCCGAGGTGCGCGAGAAAATTGCGGCTGCCCTGCCCGACGCCGCCCCTGCGAAGCCTCAGAAAGAACGCAAGTTGCTGATTTTCAGCAAGACCAATGGTTTTCGCCATGCGTCGATCCCCGTTGGCGTACTGTCGCTCATCGAGATGGGCAAGAAGACCGGCGCTTATACGGCCGTGCATAGCGAAGACGATTCGATGTTCGAGCCGGAAACCCTCAAGCAGTTTGATGCGGTGATCATGTTGAACACCACGGGCGACATTTTTCGTCCGCACCAGTGGCCGCAAGACCCCGAGCTGCGTAAGCAAGCCGAGGAGCGTGAAGCCCGACTCAAGCAAAGCTTGGTCGACTTCGTGAAAAGCGGTAAGGGACTGGCGGGGATGCACTCGGCCACCGACACCTACCACAATTGGAAAGAGTACAACCAGATGATGGGCGGCGCGTTCGTCAGTCATCCCTGGCATCAGGAAGTGCCGATTCGCAATTTAGAGCCCGAACATCCGTTGAATAAGACCTTTGGGGGCGAAAACTTCAAGGTGAATGACGAGATTTACCAGTTCCGGGGCGATACGGCGCTTCCCAGCGACCGTCGGATGCTGCTGGCGTTGGATCCAGAGCAGATGGATCTGTCCAAGGGCAACCGCCAGGACGGCTTCTATCCCATCAGTTGGCTGGCCACCTACGGCGACGGTCGCACGTTCTATTGTTCGCTAGGCCACCGCGACGAGATTTATTACAACCCCAAGGTACTTCAGCACTACCTGGCGGGAATTCAGTACGCTTTGGGCGACTTGGAGGCCGACGCCTCGCCCAGCAAGAACTAGTTGTCCCTTTTCCAACTATGGCCGCGGATTCTGCCGGAACGGCGCCGTTTGCAACATAACGTGGCGTCGTTCCTTCTGTGGAAGTGCGGCTCGTGCGTTGTCTTCTGGCATCCACCTTTCTCGAGGAATTGCTGATGTTAGCCCGCTTGATTTGCCTGCTCCGAGTTTTGCCCGCAACGGCGCTGTTGTTAACCGTTACCGCGGCGACCGTTGTCGCCCAAGAAAACAAAGAGGTTTGGACCGATCCGAAAGATCCGACGCTCCCCCAAGACTTCGCCATTCAAGGCGAGTATGTAGGCCAGGGCGAAGGGGGCGTCAGCTTGGGGTGCCAGATTATTGCTCTTGGTAATGGCAAGTTCCAGGCGGTGCTCTATTCCGGCGGTCTGCCGGGCGCCGGCTGGGACGGCGAGAACCGCAGCCTAATGGATGGTCGACTCGAAGGCGACACCGCCGTATTTGAGCCCGCCTCGGGCGAGAAACAGTACTTGGCGCAGGCGCCCGAGAGATTCTCGGCGACTCGCAGGTTTCCACCGCAAGGACATCAGCCGTACTCGGGCACGGTGAAAGATGGTGTCCTTTCGCTGAAGAAGGAAGGCGGAGAAACGCTACAACTGAAGAAGACCACGCGCGAAAGCGAGACGCTCGGCAAGAAGCCGCCCGAAGGCGCCTTAGTGCTGTTTGACGGCACGCCGCAAAGTATGCAGCACTGGAACGGCGGCCGTTTGGATGAGAAGACGGGGTTGTTGAACACCGACGGCCGAGACATTGTGACCAAAGAGAAATTCAACAACTACACGATGCACCTGGAGTTTATGTTGCCCTACCGGCCGGCGGCTCGCGGTCAGGGCCGCGGGAACAGCGGGTTCTATCAGGTCGATCATTACGAGGTGCAGGTACTCGACTCCTTCGGATTAGAGGGCCTCAATAACGAGTGTGGCGGCATTTATACCAAGGCCGATCCTAAGGTGAACATGTGCGCTCCGCCGTTGACCTGGCAAACTTACGACGTGGAGTTCACCAACGCCGTACGCGATGAAAACGGCAACAAGGTGAAGAATGCGCGGATAACGGTCAAACACAATGGTGTGGTGATTCACGACAACGTAGAGATCACCGGGCCTACGGGCGGTCATCGCAACGAGCCAGAAGGCACGCCCGGACCGATTAAGCTCCAAGGGCACGGAAATCCGCTGCAATACCGGAATATCTGGATTGTACCCAAGCCGTAAGTCTCTGCGGTTCGTTGAACGGCGAGCGATTGAGAGATTCAGCCGGGGCGGACAGTCATGTCCGTCCCGTTTTCGTTGTGTAGCTGACGGTAGAGCATACGGCGGGCATCTGCCGCCCGGGTGGTCCCACAGGCAAAGCTTGAGGTTGCACTCGGCCTACTTATTTTTCTTCCTTGGCGCCGATATCTTCTACGTCACCAAAATTTCCACCCTGGGAGGCGATACATGGAATACACCATCAGCGGCGATATCGCGCAGACGGCGGAATTGACCATGGAGGCCGGCGATACCTTGTGGGCCAGCAAGGGAGCGATCGTCAGCTACACCAGCGGCGTCGATTGGGACTTGAAGGTTCCGGGCGGACTAAGCGGTGCTATTCGGCGTTCGTTGGCGGGCGAAGGTATCGCGCTCACCTATATTCAGTCTTACCAGAACGGACAACGCGTGGTGTTGGCCGCGAATGCGCCAGGCCATATTGTCGTGTGGGATCTCGTCACTGCCGGCCCCGTGCTGGCCACACGCGGGGCCTTTCTCGCGGCATGGGGAGCCAATCTCGACATTACCGCTACGGTCGCGAAACGCGCGGGAGCGGCGATCTTCGGTGGCGCTGGATTGTTTCTTCAGAAGGTCAGCGGCGTGGGGAAAGTCTTGATCCATGGAAGCGGCGATTTTCTCGAAAACGAGCTGGCGGTGGGCGAAGAGCTTCTGGTAAGCACCGGCAATCTGGCTGCGTTTTCGGAGTCAGTCGACTACAACATCCGCGGTGTTGGAGGACTCAAGAAGATCGTGTTCGGTCGGGAAGGCATCTTCATGACGCGTTTGACCGGGCCCGGCAAGGTCATACTGCAATCACTTAAACGCGGGCTGACCGCTGCCCGCGCCGGTTAACGTCCAAGAAGTTTGTACCTTTGTCACGTTAGCAACGGTTCTGTTCGTTGGCATGGGGAGGGGGCGGTGCAGCGAAAAACTGTCCCACAAACCACCGACTGCGCCGGAAACTAGAATTGCAGGCTGCTTAGGTTGAGCTTCTCTACGCGGACCGGTTCGCCCTCCAAGTTGTGAATGGCCAAAGTGATTGGGGGATCTTGCTGACTCCAGTCGATCTCAATCGTGCCAAAGTTAACCTGGAGGTAGTTTTGACCGATTCGGTGGCGGTTGATCTCATTTTCGTTTCCGCCGCCGCTTGGCTGGTTCAAGCTGGAAGACGTGAGGTCATACAACGGGTAACTCACGCCGCTTTCGTCCGAATTCGCCTCAATGCGGGAGATCTCCGCCAAGTGCCGGTCGCCGCTAATAAAGATGACGCCGCTGGCCCGGTGCTGCCGGATCAAGTCAAACAGGCGGCGCCGCTCATGCGGAAAATTGCCCCACTTTTCCCAGCCATGGTCATTAGCGACAACCTGAATGCTCGAGGCAATAATGCGCACCTCAGCTGGTTTTTGTAGTTCCGCCGCCAGCCACCGCCATTGTGCGTCGCCTAGTATGGTGGCCTCGCGGTCGGGGTTCGGCAGGAATGGCCCGTGTCTGCGTTCTGCGGGAGGCCGCATGAGTAAGGGCGAGCGGAAATAGCGTGTATCAAGTAAGATCACTTGGACGCGTTTTCCCTCGGGACCGAAGATATGAGCGTCGTAGAGCCCCGGCCGTGAACGCCGCGGAGAGTCGGCCGGTGTTTGAAAGAACTCATTAAACACTTGCTGCGACTCGGCCCGGCGGGGATATTCTCGTCCTCCATCGTTCACGCCGTAATCGTGGTCATCCCAAATCGCTAAGAGAGGACACGTGGCGCGGAGTCGCTGAAAACCAGGCTGCGCGCCGAGTTGCCGGTATTTTTCGCGCAGCACGTCCATGTCTTCCGTGTCGCCGTAGATATTATCGCCGATCATCAGGAACAACTCGGGCCGCCAGGCGACCACCGAGTCCCAGATCGGCTGAGGTCGGTTTTGCCGCGCGCAAGAGCCTAGGGCAATGCGGCTCAGGATCGATTGTTCCGCAAATCCGCCCCCCGCAAACACGGTTAGCAATAACAAGCAACTGAAAAGAATTCGCACGGGGCGATCCTCCTTACAAAGAAGATGTTGAGGCTACGGCCCCGGTTTGGGCCGTTCCGCCACAACTCTACCCTGTTCCCACCATCTCGCCAACGCGTGCCCGGTGGACGACGGGGTGTGTCGCGTCGTCGTCCACCGATTGCCACTCGTCCGACTCGGCCCTTAGGCGTAGAATGAACGTCTCACCTGGGCTTATCGTTTCACCTTCCCACCCGTCAATTTGCCTTGGCTCTCCAAATTTCCCCTGCACCGTCTTCGTCGAATTCGAAAGGCTCCTACGCGTTTGTCAGTCTTGGCTGCGCGAAGAACCTCGTCGATAGCGAGCGTATGCTCGGACTCCTGCGGTTGGACGGTTATCAATTAACCGCGAACCCGGATGGGGCCGACTTTGTCGTGGTCAATACATGCGGCTTTATTGAAGCGGCTCGTCAGGAGTCTTTTGGCGCCATTCGGGAAATGTTAGAGCTAAAGCGTCAAGGGAGGCTACGCGGTGTCATTGTCTCGGGGTGCTTGGCCGAGCGGCAAAAGGAAGCACTGCTGGAGGAATACCCTGATATTGATTACCTGGTGGGGGTGTTCGGACGGGAAGAAATCACCAAGGTGGCCGACCGATTGGTAGGGAATTTGGCGGAGCAGCGCACGGTCTTTCAGCCTGCGCCGATACGAGCGCTATCCGAATGCGACCGGCTGCGCATTACGCCGCGGCATTTTGCCTTTCTGAAGATTTCGGAAGGTTGCGATCGGCTTTGCACGTTTTGCGCAATTCCCAAGATGCGCGGCAAACACGCCACGAAGCCGGTCGAAGATGTGCTGCAGGAGGCCAGGCAGTTGGCGGCTGACGGGGTCCGGGAACTGAATATCGTGGCGCAAGATACGACGTACTACGGCATCGACTTATACGGGGAGCCTCGCCTGGCGCACTTGCTGCAGCAGTTAGAGCAGGTCGACGGAATTGACTGGATCCGGTTGATGTACTTCTACCCCATGTACGTCACTGACGAACTGATCGACGTGATTGCGTCCAGCCGCAAGATTCTCCCGTACATTGATATTCCGCTTCAGCATATCAATGATGAGATGCTGCGCCGCATGGCCCGGCGGGTTACGCGCCGCGAAACGTACGACCTGGTTGCTAAGCTCCGTCAGCGAATTCCTAACCTGGTGCTGCGGACTACGTTCATTACGGGTTTTCCCGGCGAAACGGAGGAGCACTTCCAAGAACTCGTCGATTTTGTCGCCGAACAGCGATTTGAACGGATGGGGGTGTTCACCTATTCGTTTGAACCCGACACGCCATCGGCCCGCTTACCGAATCACGTGCCCGACGAGGTCAAACTCCAACGGCGTGATCAATTGATGGCGGTTCAACAAGAGAATGCGTTCGCGTGGTGCGAACGGCAGGTGGGGCGACGTTTGGATGTGTTGATTGATCGGCCGCTGGAAGGCGAAGAGAACGTCTGGATTGGCCGCACCTATGCCGATGCGCCGGATGTGGACGGTCTGGTCTATGTAACGGGCGCTGACTTGTCCGAGGGAGATTTGGTTCCCTGCGAGATTGTTACGTATCAAGGCTATGACTTGGTGGCCGCGCCGCTGACGAGTCTCCAACCGTCTAAGCCGAAGAACAAGCACGGCAAACGCAAACGCTAACCACGCTTCGGCACGACTTGCGCTTGGGGAACGTGGCGCAATGGCCTGTTTGGCGAGGGAGTTTCGCTCTCTATGTATTCCGAACTTCCACCCGATATTCGTCTTCGCAAGGTGCTACAACAGCGGTTGGAAAGCCTGCGCCGGGCGGGAGTGAGTCACTTGCCGCGTCCCACTGCCGACGCGAAGAAGCCAATGGCCGCCGCGCCGCCCCTGCAAGTTGCGGTCGAGACTCCTTCCCCCACTCCGCGAACTGTGGATGAAGTGACGCCGCCGGTTGATGTTCCAGCGGCGACACCGGCAGTCGAGTCTCCGTCGCTCTTTTCACCCGAACCAAAAGTTGCGGTGCGCCCTGCTGCGGCGCCGGTTGATCGCGTGGCGGCGTTGCGGGTACTCCAAGAGGAAGTGGCCGCGTGTACGCGCTGTGCCCATTTGGCAAAGACCCGCACCCAAACTGTGTTTGGCGTAGGGAACCCTCACCCACGCATCGTATTCATGGGGGAGGCGCCAGGGTTCGACGAAGATAAACAAGGCGAGCCGTTTGTCGGTGCGGCAGGACAACTGCTCACCCGGATT
Organism: uncultured Pirellulaceae bacterium; assembly: GCA_964458385.1. Lineage (GTDB taxonomy): Bacteria > Planctomycetota > Planctomycetia > Pirellulales > Pirellulaceae > JAHWKS01. The sequence goes on along the minus strand of CAYWIS010000205.1, from coordinate 391 downwards.
ATCGAGAATGGCATGGGACTGCGCCGGAGCGATGTCTACATACTCAACACGCTCAAGTGCCGGCCGCCTAACAATCGAACTCCAGAGCCCGAAGAGGTAGCGAACTGCCGGGGGTTCTTTGAGCAGCAACTCGACATCTTACAACCAGAGTACATCGTCTGCCTGGGCGCGGTAGCCGCCCTAAATGTATTAGAGACTAAGCTGGCAGTCGGACGCCTCCGCGGTCGTTTTCACGACTACCGGGGTATAAAAGTACTGGTGACCTACCACCCCGCCTACCTCTTACGCAACCCCGACGACAAACGCAAAACGTGGGACGATATTAAGATGCTGATGCGCGACATGGGCATGGAAGTATCGTAGCGGCTTTCTCAGTTCCTCTCGTTTTTGC
>CAYWIS010000204.1:1092-10260 GCA_964458385.1 uncultured Pirellulaceae bacterium | reverse complement strand
ACGTCAGGGTCAGCCGCATTTCCTTGTACCGCTGGTCTTCGGCCCGCGTGCCCAAATAGTTGCTGGCCGCCATGCTAAAGCCGTCGCCCAGCAAATTCGCCAGACCAAGCACGATAATAATGTCCGGCGAAAGATCGGCGCCGGCCACACCCGATACGACGGCAAAGGTGGTTACCGCCCCATCGATGGCCCCATAAACAAAGTCGCGCAGATAACTGTGGTCGGGTCCGCGTTGCAGACGTTTGCGAATGGCCGCCGGGGTATGCTCCGCCTTCAGCGCCGCCAGCGATTGAGAGTGTTGCTGATCCATGCCCGAAGTTTACCTTCTCGTTCACGCATTGGCAGCCGATGTTCGACAACCCACACCCTGGGGGCGGGGGTATGACTAACTGCGGGAAATCTCTCGAAGCGATTCGGCCAACGCCTCTTGGAGCCAGCGCCAATCGGCTTTCGGCTTACGTGGCCAGCGCTGATTGACTTCTAGTTCGATTCCGGCGTATTGCTCATCTCCCCAGAGCCTACGAAGATGCGTGGTAAATCCGTCGGCTTTGCCTAAATACGGGTAGTTTCGGCGCACGCGCAAGTCTCGGCACAATCGCCGCAGCGCCATCCGCCACGCATGGACCAGGTTTCGCTCTTGTACCCGCGCGGGGTCGTACAGCAGGCCAATATCGGCGTTGCGCACCTGCCCGTTCAGCTCGGGGGTGAAGGTGTGGACCGACACGTGTAGCACGGACTTACCGCGGGCGATGGTCGTTCCGATCCACTCTTCGACTTGCCGCCGGTAGGGAACGTGATACTCGTTCAGAATCGCCTGCCGCGTGGCACGATCCAGAGGGCGGGTGAACTCGGAGAACAGGGCCCGATGCCCTGGCGAGCGATTCAGCTCGACAAGCAGCCGCGTGGTGGTTGAGAAAAACAACGGCGCCTCAAGCCGCTTTGCGAGAAATTGCGCTAGTTCCAACGAGCCTGGGTCATAACCGCGGTGAGAATTCAGCACGGCTTGGGCGTCACGGAACCAATGAGCATAGGCCTTCGGTACGCGATTGCCGCCATGTTCGCAGGTCAGCAGTAGTTGGGGCGGCATCGTATAGGTGGGTCCTACGGACAAAGCGGGCTACTGCGGTGGTCAACCCATCAAAAGCGACTGGCGCTCTTGGCCCTGGTAGAGTTAGCTCCCCGGCGAAGCCAACGCCAGGGCCCTTCTTTGAACGCTGCATTGCAAGCGGAGGTCCGCTAATACGCCGCTTCTTGCGCCACAGGGCGCAGACCACGGCGCAGCGCGTCAACGGATTCTTGTAGCAACGCCACTGCTCGCCGCACGGCGGCTTCGTCCACATCCAAGTGAGTCACCACTCGGACGAGCGCCGGAGCGATGGCCAAAGCTAGCACGCCGCGCTCTTTCCAGGCGGCGACCAATTCGGGCGCCGTCGCCAAGTGTGGATCGACGCGGAAGATAACGATGTTGGTATCGACCGTGTCGGGTTCCAAGGTTAAGCCCTCGATTTCTCGCACGCCGGCAGCCACGATTTGCGCATGAGCGTGATCATCCGCCAGGCGGTCGATGTGATGCTCCAAGGCGTAGAGCGCCCCGGCCGCGATAATGCCCGCCTGCCGCATCCCTCCGCCGAATAGCTTGCGATGCCGCCGCGCTTCGCGGATCAGGTCGCGCGAGCCTGCTAACGCCGAGCCCACCGGCGCCCCCAACCCCTTGGAGAAGCATACGCTTACGGTGTCAAAATGCTCCGCCCAGCGCTCCGCTGAGATGCCGCTGGCCACGGAGGCATTGAACAGCCGGGCGCCATCCATATGGGTGCGCAACCCGTTCTCATGCGCCCAGCGACAGATACGCGCAACTTCGTCGTAGGGCTGGATGCGCCCTGCGCCGCGGTTGTGCGTGTTTTCGATGCACACCAGTCGTGTGCGAACGAAGTGTTCGTTGTCGGGGCGGATCAAGCCTTGCAGTTGTTCCAGCCGCATCACGCCGTACTCGCCCGCCACGGGCCGCGCTACGGCGCCGGTCAGTTGAGCGAAACCGCCTTGCTCGTAGTGGTAAATGTGGCAGTTGGCGTCGCACAGTAATTCATCACCCGGACCGCAATGCACCCGCACGGCCGCCTGATTCGTCATCGTGCCCGACGGCATGAAGATCGCGGCTTCTTTGCCGAGCATCTCGGCCGTAAGTTGTTCCAACCGCTGGACGGTCGGGTCGATATCAATCACATCGTCGCCCACGGGAGCATTAGCCATTGCCTGCCGCATGGCCGGCGTGGGACGCGTTACCGTATCGCTTCGCAGGTCAATCTGGGGGAAAGACATACAGCCTCAGGACGAGGAAAGAAAGCCGCAATTATAAAGCAATCGCTAGTCCGAGGCGAACGGCCTCTGGAATCCATGTGTCGCTTAATAAGGCGACTCTACCTTTCTGCCTTCTGCCTCCCTCCCTCCTTTTTCCTTTTCTCATTCCAAACCTCTGCTATTCATCGCAATCACCCCTGTCCGCTTCCGCTCAATACGTGCCTTAAGGCGGTGTACGGCCTACAATATCTGTAGGAGAACATTACGACCTTTCGAGCAGGAGCGTCCATGTCTACCCAATCGCCCGATAAGCTGAACCCGCCCGCGACGGAAGAACGCGAGGAGTCGTTTGCCGAAACCGCCTTCAAGCTGGCCGGCAAGAGCGAAGACGAGGCGCGGCGAACTGGCGTGATTGACCGGGCTGACGATCAAGTAGAGCGGCTTTTTGCGCCGCAATACCAGACCGTGAACAGCCCCATCCATCGGGCGGTATGGGATCGCGAATTCCCGCTGGATTTGTTCCGTCCGGCCCCCTTGGCGACTCCTCCCGACGTCCAAAAAGTAATGGATGACTCCATTGCTGTGGTGCGCCGGCATCGCGAGAACGGGACGATCTATAACGAAGACCGCAAAATCTCCGAGCAAGTGCTACAGGACCTGGCGCAGGTCGGCTATTGGGGCCTGTTGGTGTCAAAGGAGTACGGCGGTTCGGGAGCGCCGTTCCGAAGCTTTGCGCCATTCCTCACACGCATGGCGACGGTCGATCCGACGGTAGCCGGGCTGGCCTCGGTTCATGGTTGCATTGGGGCCGTTGATCCCGTGCGCACGTTTGGTTCTGAGGAACAAAAGCGGCGTTTCCTGCCTCGGCTAGCCAGCGGCGAACGACTCTCGGCGTTCGCCCTGACCGAACCAGGCGCTGGTTCGGATCTGACCGCCCTTACGACCACCGCGCGTCTTGAAGGCGATCACTACGTGGTCAATGGCGAGAAACTCTTCATCACCAACGCCGTACCCGGTCGCACCGTGGGGCTGGTCTGCCTGATCGATGGCAAGCCAGCCGTGCTGGTGTGCGATCTGCCCGAGCAGGAAAACGAGAACTTCCGGCTCCGCAAGTATGGGCTGTACGCCCTCAAGCACACGTACAACAACGGGTTGATTTTCAAGGACTTCCGCGTCCCCAAGGAAAACCTGTTGACGGTGCCTCGAGGCGATGGGCTGACGATTGCGTACCACGGTTTGAACCTGGGGCGGGTGGCTTTGTGCGCCACCGCCGCCGGTACGATGCGGCTGATGATGGCCAGCATGATCCCCTGGGCGCACTACCGCGTGACCTATGGCGAACCGATCGCCCGGCGCGAATTGGTGCAGCGTCGCTTGGGCAAGTTGGCGGGCATGATTGTGGCCGCCGACGCGTTGGTGGCTTGGTGCTCGACGCTCTTGGACGAAGGCTTCCGAGGCGAAATGGAATGCATTGTGGCCAAGATCTTCGGTAGCGAGGCGCAAAAGGAAGCGGCCATCGACCTGTTCATGAAGACCCACGGCGGCCGTTCGTTCTTACACGGCCATATGTTTGGCGATAATGTCCACGAGTATCTTGCCCCCTGCATCTATGAAGGCGAAGGCGAGATGCTGGGCATGGCGTTCTTCAAGTCGCTCGTCAAACACCACGGCGTGACGTACTTCCAGGCCATCGGCGAGGCGTTGAAGAAGGCCAACATTCGCAAGCCCAATCCCTTCAATCCGGCCCACGCCTGGGCGCTCAAGGGAGCGGTCTTGCCCTACGGCAAGTGGTGGCTGGGCGAGAAGGTGCGCGGCAAACGCCTGCCCGATGTCAATGGCCTGCCCGATGCGCTTCGGCAACATGCCGAGTTTGCCGTGCGGAGCTTACAAAGCGCCGCCCTACGGATTAGCGGCATCATGAGCAAGCACCAGTTGAAGCTGGCTGACCGGCAATGCGCCATGTCGGAGGCTTCGCTTCGTGTGCAGAAGATGGTTGTTATTCTGTGCACCAGCCTCTACGCCGCAGCGCAGGACGACGCCGTGATCCGCCAGGCGGCCGACGTCATCTGTCGCGATCTGACCCGGGAACTTTTAGGTCAGCGTCCTAACGACCGCGACTTCCGCCAGATCACGCAACTGGGCGAAGCCGTGGCCAATGGCGGTTTCCCCGGCATTTCCGAGCTGCGTCCGGACGAAATTATGATGAAGTACAAGTAATTTCATTCGGAGCGGCTTAATGCGATTTTGGGGAAATCCGTCGGCCCAGGCCGGCTGATGGAATCCTTGGGGGACATCGGAAAACGCGGGCGCTTGCCGACGCATACGGCAGGCGCCCGTGTTCGTGTTTCGGCCGAAACTTTAGGGATTGGCTCACTGGAGAAACTCTCGATCCGATTGATCCAAGAAAAGCTCATTCTCGACGCTGCGCGGTTGATCTCTGACTATGTTCGGGCGGGGCCTTGATGTGTTGCCCCCTCTTCCTGCCTATCTGTCCCGATCCTCGTCTGGTCGGCAACCCTGCGGCGCCTTGTGGCAAACGCGCGGGGCCTTAGTTATGCTGTGCCGTTGGTAAGTTTTCCTTCTTTCCTCTTAGGAAACGGCTATGCACATTCGAACGTTCGTTGGGTTGCTGGCTTTGACGATGATGGTGGCGCCTCTGGCCGCCCGGGCTGAAGATGAACGCCCGCTTAACACGCCGCCCGAAGGCTTTACCGCACTGTTTAATGGCAAAGACCTGACCAACTGGCGCGGGTTTGTGGCGCCGCCGCCCAAGTTGCGCCAAATGAGTAAGGAAGAGTTGGCCAAGGCTCAAGAAGCCGCCGACAAGAAGATGCGGGAGCACTGGAAGGTGGTCGACGGCATTCTGGTGTTTGACGGCAAGGGCGACAACCTGGTGACGGCCAAAGATTACGGCGACTTCGAACTGTACGTCGATTGGAAGATCGAGCCGATGGGTGACAGCGGCATCTATGTGCGCGGCACCCCACAAATTCAGATCTGGGACCCCAATCAACACAAGATCGGCTCAGGCGGCTTGTATAACAACCAGAAGAACCCCAGCAAGCCGACTGAAACAGCCGACAACCCCATTGGCGAGTGGAACACGTTCTATATCAAGATGGTCGGCGATAAAGTGACGGTTAAGCTGAACGGTAAGACGGTCGTCGACAATGTGACCATGGAGAACTACTGGGAACGTGATAAGCCGATCTACTCGACCGGCCCAATCGAGCTGCAGAACCACGGCAACACGCTCTACTTCCGCAACATCTACATCCGTGAACTGTAGGCCCATTCGCTTACACTTCGCGGAAGCGATGTTCGTGACGGCGCCCAGCGCCCTCACGTTCTATTAACGCTTTGTGCCCTCAGCTTGAACGTTGCAGACACTTGTCTGCAACGTTCGGCTGCCGGCGTCTTCGGCGGCGCGCCCTTCATGTCGGGAGTCGCACGGCATGTTCTTCACTTCTTTGTGGCCTCGCCTGTGGCTGACGTTTGGGGCCGGCTGGCTATGTTGCACGGCAAGCTTCGCCGACCAAACCTCGCGTGCTTCTCATCCAGCGGCCGAGGTTCGCGGCCCGCTCCACGGTTTACCCAGCGCGCCAGGACCGCACATTCAAAAGATTCAGCAGCTAGGAGACGACTCTTGGCTCGAACTGGGTGCGCCAGCGCCCGATCCTCAATGGGGCCGCGCCCGTGGGCGAAGTTGGACAGCGGTTATGCCCCTGGCTCCCGAGTTGCGCGGCGCCTTCTTGTTTGGCGAGGGAGTGCACGGCTATACCAAGCCGGACAGCCACTACATGGACGACCTGTGGTTCTACGACATTGCAGCGCATCGTTGGATTTGCTGTTATCCTGGAGCCAATACAAAGACCTTGGATCTGCATATCAACGAGCAAGGGTTTGAAGCCGATCGGGACGGCGACCTCGTCCCGGTCGCGTCGCAGGTTCATGGCTACTCAATGAACACCTACGATACGCAGGGGCGGCGTTTGCTGAGCATGCCCAACCTGCACGGCTACTGGAAAACTGCGCTGCCGCAGCGGGAACGCTGGCTTAAGGAAGCTCCCGCCGACGCGGGGCCTTGGATGTTCGACACACGCACCGGCAAATGGAGCCGCCGTCGCACCGGCGGGCTAGCGCCGCAAAGCGGCTACGGCGACACCTTGATCTACATTCCGTCCAAACATCAAGCGTTTTTCGCACATCGTAACGATGAGGTTTGGTTTTATGACTTGACTTCGCACCGCTGGGAGCAGAAGCAGCCCGAAGGCCCCAAGCCCCCCTGGGGCATTGACGCTACTTCGTGCTATGACTCGAAACGCCAACGCATCTACATCGGCGGCGGCTCATACCCCGTGGCGCCCGATGAAGGGCACGCATTTTGGATTTACGATCTCAAGTCCGATCGATGGATTGATCCGCAGCCGCAGGGAAAGCCCGCCCGCGGCTCCAATCGTTACGCTACGCTGAACGCTTTGATGGCGTATGATACGGTCAGTGATTGCGTGTTGCTGATCGTCCACTCGTTCCACTATGACACCGAAGAACGCCTGGGCGTGTACGTGTACGACCCGGAACGCAACACGTGGTCATCCGATCTGCGCCCGCTGCCGGAAGGTTTGCGCAACCGTCAAGTTAAGAACGGATTCTACGATCCAGCCCTGAACGCCGTATTCTTGCATAGCGCTGGCGACAGCCGTGACGACGGCGTTATTTGGGTTTACCGTTACAAGAACGCTCCCGCACCCTGACTTAGCGCGCCGGGGCTCACGGCGACGCATTACGAACCTGCATTGCCACGATGGCCAAAGCTACTACTGTTCCCCTCTTGCCGATTATCGAAACCGTCTGTCCATCGACGCCTGAGGAACTGGCCGACGTAATCCGCCGCTGTTACACCGACAACGTGGCGGTGTATCCACTTGGGGGCGAAACTGGCTTGGGGTTGGGCCTTCCGGGGCAGCGCGACGGAGTGGGATTGTCGCTAACGGACCTGAATCGTGTGTTGGATTACCCAGCTCGCGACATGACCATCACAGTCGAGGCGGGCATCACCCTACAAACGCTGACCCAAACGTTGGCGGCCGAGCGGCAGCGTCTGCCGTTCGATGTCCCTCATGCCGATCGGGCTACGTTGGGCGGCGTGGTGGCGACGAACTTCAATGGCCCGCGTCGGTATGGCCACGGGACGGTGCGCGATTATGTGATTGGCGTTTCGGCCGTAGATGGAGCCGGCCTGGCCTTCAAGGGCGGCGGTCGCGTGGTGAAGAATGTGGCCGGGTACGATTTCTGTAAGCTATTAACAGGTTCGCTAGGCGCTCTGGGAGTGATTACGCAGTTAACCCTCAAGGTGAAGCCGCTCCCTGAGAAAACTGCATTTGTCACGACCCTTGTTGAGGATCTCGACACGGCCGAACGCTTACTTGCGGCGCTCGTTCATTCACAGACGGCGCCGGTAGCGATCGAGCTTCTCGCGGGGCCAGAATGGAAAGAGACGAATCTGGACCTGGGCGATAAATTTCTGTTGGCCGTCGGCTTTGAGGGGACCGGCCGCGAAGTCGATTGGCAAGTGCAGCAGTTGGGCCAGGAGTGGCGTGAATTGGGCGTTACCGACTTCGCCACGCGAAACGAAGCCGAGGCGGACGCATTGTGGCGATGTTTGTCGGAGTTTCCCGACGCTGCGCCGGCCGCCCTGGTGCTTCAGGCCAGCGTCGTTCCCAGCGCGGTTACGTCGTGGATTGCCGCTGTACGCGACATTGACCCGACCTGTTCCGTGCAGGCTCACGCCGGCAATGGAGCAATTATTGCACGACTGCCCGAGTTTCCTCGTGAGGGCCTGACGCGAACATTGATCGGACGGTTGCAACCCGCCGCAGCGGCGGGCCGCGGGCACGTGGTGATGCTTTCCAACCCGAGCGGCGCCGAGATGACGCATCAAAGCGTCTGGGGAGGCGCGGGATCCATGGGGCTCATGAGTGAAATCAAAAAGAAGTTCGACCCGCGAGGGATTTTGAATCCCGGGCGGTTTATATAGCAAGAAGTGTACTTGATTCTGGCTCGAACGGCGCCGAAGCTGCAAGCGAGACTGCGAAGTTTGTCGCCTTCGGCCGTCCGCATTTATGGCAGGCATGTCCTTAAAAGATGGTGGGTTATGAGAACGAGCAACGGGTGGTTCATGGTGGTTGGGTTGGCCTGTTTCGTTGGAGTCGGCGGCGCCGACTGGCCGCAGTGGCGCGGACCACAACGGGACGCTGTTTCCGAGGAAACGGGCCTGTTGCAAGAGTGGCCCGAAAACGGACCGAAACTGCTTTGGCAGTCGAAAGACATTGGTTTTGGCTACTCAACTCCGTCGGTGGTGGGTGATCGGATCTACCTGTTGAGCAATGAGGGGAACGAGAATGAGTTTGTCCAAGCGCTGAAGACCGAAGACGGCTCTCGGGTATGGGCTACACGGATTGGCAAAGTGGGCAACCCCGATCAGTCTCCTTCGTACCCCGGCGCGCGTTCAACGCCGACCATTGATGGCGAACGCCTGTATGCGCTTGGTTCCGATGGTGATCTTGTGTGTCTGGAAGCGGCCACCGGCAAGTTACTTTGGACGAAAAACCTGCGCAGCGAGTTTGGCGGGGTTCCCGGCGAGTGGGCGTATTCGGAATCACCCTTGGTTGATGGCGACTTGGTGGTGTGCACGCCCGGCGGCGCCGAAGCGACGATTGTGGCGCTTGACAAGAGAACGGGCGGAGTGGTTTGGAAATGCGCGGTCCCTGGCGGCGATGAAGCGGCGTATGCCTCGATCGTGGCGGCTGACATAGGCGGTGTTAAACAGTACGTGCAGTTCCTCGGCAAAGGGCTTGTGGGAGTTGACGC
>CAYWIS010000204.1:0-1082 GCA_964458385.1 uncultured Pirellulaceae bacterium | reverse complement strand
GGCCGCTTTCTCTGGCGGTATGGACGCACCGCCGAAGGAAGCCCCGCTAATATGCCCACACCCGTTGTGCACAACGGTTACATCTACAGCGCCGCCGGCCGTAGCGGCGGCGGTTTGGTCAAGTTAACGGTGGATCAGGGGCAGGTGAAAGCCGAAGAGGTGTACTTTACCCCAAGGCTTCCGACCAGTTTGGGCGGCTCGGTGTTGGTCGGTGACTATCTCTACGGCACGACAGCCCAAGCGGTGGTTTGCGCCGAATTTACTACGGGCGAAGTGAAGTGGACCCAGCGGGGACCGGCTCCAGGCTCGGTATGTTACGCCGATGGCTGCATTTACCTTCACGGCGAAAATGGCGATATGACCCTGATTGAGGCCTCGCCTGATGGGTATCGCGAGAAAGGGCGTTTCACTCCGCCCGGTCAGCCCGATCGCGGCCGGTCCAAGGCCTGGGCGTACCCGGTGGTCGCAAATGGAAGGCTTTACATTCGAGACCTGGGCGTCTTGTGGTGTTACGACGTGCGAGCCACAAGCGCCGAATAGTCGGAAAGGCGCGCTATGGTAAGTATGAGCTTCGCGGGACTGTTCATCCTGGGGCTGGTTGGCCTGGGATGCGTGGGGGCGATCGCGGCAGTCGCTCTGGCGATTACGCTGCCGGGACGACGCGGAGAGTACTTGCCACACCCGCCGGTGGTGCGCTGCGCGTCTTGCGATGCGATTCGTCCGGCGAGCGACACCTACTGTGGCGTTTGCGGCCAAGCGTTAGCGCCCGAAAAGTAAGAATTGAGCAGGCGGAGCGACAAGAACCCGCCGTTGAGAGCGAATAACTCTTGTCGGTTCGTTTCTTCTCCATTGCTCAAGAAAGGATTGTCACGGTTGAACGTCGGACCAGGTACCGCAGGAAATGTAATCGCCGCGCTGTGCAGCTTCTTCGCTGCCGGCTTGGGGCAACTGGTGCAAGGACGGCTCCTGGCGGCTTTGATTCACTTTCTCTTAGCGGTTGGAGTGTGGGTGATTTCGTTTGGAACGCTGGGCTGGATCGTCCACATCTACTCGGCCCTGGACGCCGCCTGGTATAAGCCTCG
>CAYWIS010000203.1:0-10262 GCA_964458385.1 uncultured Pirellulaceae bacterium | reverse complement strand
GCGTATTGGCCCGGCGCGACTCCAACAGCCGCTTTTGGTTCTCTAAAGTTTGCAGGGCGTTTCGCGCCGCTAACTCGGCTCGCCGAGCCTGATCGATCGACGATTGACTGACCGCTTGCCCTCGCAGTTGGAGTTGCCGTTGAAGCTCACGCTGTTGGAGCGAGAGTTCTTCTTGAGCCAACTCAATCAAGGCTTCGGTGTTGCGCAGCTCCAGGTCGACCTCCTGCAAGTTCGCGTCGGCCTGCGCTCGCTCTTTGGTCAGGCGGTCGACTTCCAACTGGTAATCTTGGGCGTCGATCCGGAACAGCACCGTGCCCGCGGTTACGAACTTGCCCGCTTCACACAAAGGGGACTTGTAAACCACCTTCCCCGCCACCTGAGTAGCAATGGTCACATCGCGGGCCGGAACCACCAGGCCGTCGATGTCAATGTCCAACCCTTCGCGGTGTGGCTCCACCTCCACCGATTCGACCAGCGGCGGCCGTTCTTCGGGCGTGGCGACCGCGGGCGCTTCTTTCAAACTCCATAAAAAGACCATGCCCACAACCCCCCCCGCCAGGATCACCAGCGGCAAGACGATGCGCACAGCCTCTCCGATAAAGGAACGACGTTCGCTCATTAGTTCTCGGATTCTCGTGGGAGGATTTCGCACCCGTGGGGACGCATCGGCCGCGGCGCGCCAAGTGGCGGCACTCGGCCAAGGGCGGCCAAAGTAAATCGCGTAATGTGATCCGACAGCGCATCAACCTGGCACACGTCGGCCAATTCGTGCGGCTCGATCAGCGTCGACACCACGCCGCCCGCCAACCGATAGAACGCACATTGCCCGACAACGCTGAAGCCAAATTGATACCGGCGATACGGAGGCGTGCCCGGGGGGAGCATGGCGTCCAGTATCTCTAAAAGCATTTCGAATTCCGGACGGAAAAATTCTTGTACTAATTCCTGGCAGGCGGTGGTCGGCTCGAGAATCTCGCGCAGCATGAGCCGCGTCGGCCACGGAGCGGCATTGACCAGGAACATCCGCGTCAGCAGGGTGTGTATGAACTGCTGCAGACGGGTCTCGGGCGGCACATCGTCGGACCACTGAGGAAACGGCGCCGGCTCGGCCTTGATCCGCCGAGCTTCTTTGACGGTCTCGATGTACAGTCGCTCTTTGTCGCCAAAGTAGTACTTGATGCTGGCGACATTGACCCCGGCCCGCTCGCAAATCTCGCGCACGGTGGCGCCTTGGAACCCCTTGTCGGCGAAGATCGGTCCGGCAGCGTGAAGCAGGCGAGTGCGGGTGTCGTCGATGGACATAAGATGAGAAAGCCCCAGCGCACAACAGGTCTAAACGCCTGTTTGAGCGATTATATTAAACACATGTTTAAAAACAAGAAGAAAAGCCGATCGAATTCCAGGTTTAGGCTGTTTGGGAAACCGCTCACCTCTTTCAACAGCGCTTTCACCAGCGTTCTGCTACGATCCTTCCCCCTCGATTTTGGTAATCGCCTGCCGCGCCAGCCTTGCTAAACGGGGGTCCTCTGAGTCAGCCGCCATGCGAAGCGCTTCCAGACCACCCTTGGCCCCCGGCCCTATCTGCCCCAGCGCCCACGCAGCTCGTTGACGCACGGCCATGTGCCGTGAGCCAGCCAAGACGCGAGCCAACGCTCCGGTCGCCCCGGCGGCTTGGGGACCTAACCGCCCCAACAGCGTTGCAGCCCAATAACCTACATCCGCTTGGGGGGAATCAAGAAGGGCTATCAGCGCGCCCGCGTCTTCGGCGGATGGCGGGCCGAGAGCCTCCAGCGCCGCCACGGCCCATTCGCGCGCCGTTTCGTCTTCATCCCCCGCCAGCCGCACCAGGGGCACAGCCGCAGCGCGAGCTTCTTCCCCTAATTGCGCCAGTCGCTCGGCGGCGCTGCGTCGGTGAGCCAAGTCGGAATCGCTCAAAGCGGCCGCGAGCTTTGCCACATCTTCAGCCATAACACCTCCACTAAGTGAACATGCGTTCCATAGAGAGATAACGAACGACGGCCGCAATTCTTCCCGGCAATCGAGAAAATTTTTCCGATTGTCTCCTCCGCCCGCCAGCGCATGCAATGCGAGTTTTCCCCCGCGAAGGGAACAGGAACAGAGCGGGGCCCACCGCTGCGTCTTGGAGCCAGTCAGAACAACCGCTGTTGATGAGCCTTGCCTAACACGCGGGCGTCGTAGCCAAGTTCGCGGAGTCGATCGACAAAACCTTCAGGGCCGTGGGTGCAATACACCACCTGCGGATCGACGCGTTCGACGAGTTCCAACAGTTCGTCGTAATCGGCATGGTCCGATAGCGGCACGGCGAAGTCGGCCTTCAGCCAACGGCGCGTATGCGGGGCCGCCGCCCAACCGCTTACAGCCACCGTCACTTTACGGCGAATGCCTTCCAACGGCGCCACGCGTTGCCCAGGGGGCGGCGCCACAACCGCATGATCGGGAAGCGGATGACCGGGATACTTAGCGAACTGCCCCAGCGAACAGCCGCATGCTTCGTAAATCTGACTGATGGCGTAAATAGCCGGATGCTGCAACACCGGAATACCCGCCAGAGTCAGAATCCGCGTAACCTCTTGCGCCTTCCCCAGCACATAAGCCTGAATCACGGGGGTGGCGCCTTGCTGGAGCGCGGCGCGCACGATGTCCAAGAGTTGTTCGATTACCAGATCGCGGTCGGGCAGCCGGTATTGAGGATGGCCGAATGTGCTTTCCATCACCAACACGTCGGCCTTCGGCGGATCGGCTTCTTCAGCCGTGGCCGAGGGACTTAGTTTGAAGTCGCCCGTGTACAACAGCCGGCGGCCATCGTCTTCAGCCAAAAGCATCGCCGAGCCCAGAATATGCCCCGCCGGGAACGTCGTCAGCCGTAGTCCGTCCCACTCGAGCGGCTGCCGATAGGGCATCTCTTTGACCGGCCGCGGCCCCAACCGATGTTGATAGAGCCGCGATGTAGCGGGAGTGCAGAACGCCAGCTCGTGCCGGCCAATGTGGTCGGCGTGAGCGTGAGAGATAAATCCCCGCGGCTGACGGCGGCAAACGTCAATCGCCAGATCAATGCGTGTTAGTTTGAGGCCGCCGTCGTAATGAAACATGCAGAAGTACGCTCGCTTACTGTTAAACCATCGCCCGCAGAATTGTTACTCCCCCTTCTCAGAAGGAAAGACGCCACTGGAAACGCGGCCAGATTCACGCCGCCGCCCCCATGCGATCGTTAATGAATCCAAGCGTCCAACGCCCTGCGATCATGGACGCTCCATTCCCTTCCTCAACGTCCAGCAGGCGTTGCAACGCTCCGGCGCCTTCGCTTCCAAGCGGGAACGTGCACAAAAAAAGAGCGAAGGGGGCAAAGACGACCCTTCGCTCAAAGTGCATTCGCGGGAGGGTCAAGCAGACTACTCGATTTCGTCCTCGTCGTCGGTCGGAGGAATAAAGTCTTCTTCTTCCTCGGGCGCTCCTACCAGCGCGGGCTCTTCTTCGTCGGGCGCCAGGCGGCCGTGGCGGTTCAGGCCCGCTTCCTTCCACACCGCGTCCAAAGCCTCACCAGCTTGGCGGACGATCCGGTCGCGCGTCATGCCGGCTAAGGTCTTGGGACTGGCGGCGGGCGTGGCGGGGCCGTCGTATTCCATCTCGCCCAAAATGCGCAGCGCAGTTACCGCGTCAATGGCGCCTCCCTTGCCCGGCAGCACGCGCTGCTCCTCGGTAATACGGGCCGGATCGGCGTCGGCGGGAATATCCGAGAAGCGGACGTCCACGATCTGATCGCGCTGCAGCTCCTGCAACTGCTTGATCGTGCCGCCGCCCAAGTGCCAATGCCAAAGGTCGATCACCAGGCCCACATTGTCGATGCCCAAGTTGTTGACCATCGTCAAAAACGGGTCGACCTGATGCACGAACTCGTACTTCTTATCCTTGCGGCGCGACGGCGTAGCAATCAGCCCCAGGCCGAGCTTCAAGCCGCTCTTAGCCAGCACGTCGGCCACCTCGCCCAGGCGTTGCTGGTGGAAAGCGAAGTTCTCGTGGTATTGGAGAGTGTCGCTGGCGGGCAGAATGTGGGTGTAGGCGCCTCGGGCGCCCAGCGAGGCGGCAATCTCCGCGATCTGCCCCAGCTTTTCCAGGTCTTGCTTGAAAGTCGCGTCGCCCTCGGTCCAGCGGACGGGCAGCGGAAACACGCTCACATGGAAGCCCAAACGAAGACGGGCGCTGTTAATGTAGCGGGCGGCGGCTTCGGCCCCACGGCTATTGACCTTCCGCATGTACTCCGCCATGTCCAGCTCAAAGGCCTTAAACCCGTAGGTGAGGGCCATTTCGATCAATTCGCTTTGCCGCCCCGAGACTCCAATGGCTTGTGGCGCCAGGTTCTTGTACATGAAAACTCCTTTCCAAGTTGGTTTGTTTGCTTAAAAGAGAAGGCCGAAGGGGAGGCCAGCCGATCCCCACGGACCGTCGCCACAGTTGGGGCGATTAAACTCGGCATTATGGCAAAATGCGCCCCGCTCTCCAAGAGGAGCACCCCCACCCACCTTCGCGCGCAACCGCGGTTCTCCTCGATGGCCGCTCGCCTCAGAGCCACGTTTGGCGGAAAGCACCCACCACCCAAGGGGAAGTGACATCTACGACCAATTTCTTGCAGCGTCGGACAGTACGTGCTATTACGGCAAGTTGGAGCGGAGGGGACAGAGGTTGAGGCAACGTAAGTGGCGCACTTTGCGCTCCAACCTCGGGGGGACCTTACCATGATGCAACGACACTCGGGCTTCACGCTGGTCGAATTGCTGGTTGTCATCGCCATTATTGGCATCCTGGTGGCCTTACTCCTCCCCGCCGTTCAGGCCGCGCGCGAGGCGGCGCGGCGAATGTCTTGCTCCAACAACCTCAAACAGCTCGGCCTGGCGCTACATAACTATCACGACACCTACAAGCGATTTCCCATCAACGCAGGCGAAGGAACCGACAAACACGCTTGGCAGGTCGGCGCGCACCGCAAGGGAACCTGGTTGGTCAAGCTGCTTCCTTACGTCGAGCAAGAGGCGTTCTACAATCGGCTCGATTTCAACGTAGACACCGTAGCCCAAATCGAAAGCGACCCGACGTTAATGGGATATGTGATTGAAGCCTACATCTGCCCCAGCGATAACCACTCGGGCGTCTGGTCCAATGGCCGGGCAATCTCCAACTACGCCTGTTCGCCGGGCGCTCAGGCTACGGCCTCTAACGGCGGCGTGTGCACCACGTACCCAGGCAACACCTTTGGCACCGGCTCCGACGCCCACTCGAACTTTCCCAACGGCGCTAACATCTCGGGCGTGTTTGCTGGCCGGGCCGCTTGGTCAGCGCGGCTGGCCGACATCACCGATGGTACAGCCAACACCATCGCCGCCGGCGAAGTGCGGGCCAATTGCAGCGCTCACGCGGCGACGCTCGGTTGGTACAACAGCCACCGCGGAATTTGGTCGACCGCCATCCCCATTAACTTCCCAACGTGCATCGACCGCCCGCCGGGCAACGATGGCAACCCCTTGAACTGCAACTCGTGGAACAGTTGGGCGACCGAAGGAGGCTTCAAGTCGCTGCATCCGGGCGGGGCGATGTTCGTGTTCTGCGACGGCTCGGTCCACTTCCTCAGCCAGAATATTGAATACCGTAACTATCAACGTCTGGGCGACCGCCGCGACGGCGAGATCATCCAGCCTTACTAACGAACCAACTCTCCCGCCGACCAAGGCGGCCGCAGATAACGGCTCAGACGTCCCTCCGAAGAACAAACGCGGATCGAGGCGCGTCATGATTCGGCATTACCTGGGGGGGCAGATTGTGTCGGCGGCGAATTTCTTCTCTTGTGTCTGCCGTCTTTCCCTTCTTTCTTACGCATCGCGATGAAACGTTCGATCGCATACCTTGTCTTGGGACTGTTGGGGTTGCTGGCCGGCGTGGCGGGGTGCAGCTCGGAGGACCATCCCGCCGTGACGCCGGTTTCAGGTCGCGTGATGTATCGCGGCCAGCCGGTGGCGAACGCCCACGTGACCTTTATGAACGAGTCGGCGGTCCGCGCCGCGACGGGCGTAACCGACGAGCAGGGCGAATTCCAACTCACGACCTTTGAGACGAACGACGGCGCCGCGCCGGGCCTCAACAAAGTGGCGGTCACCAAGGCGACAGGCATGGCTCCAGTAACGGACCTCGAGGGCGAAGCCTACGCACAGGCTATGCAGCAAATCGCAACGCCCACCAAGCCTCCTGAATCCGAGATTCCCATCAAGTACGCCAACACCAATACCACGCCCCTGACCGTTGAAGTTCGACCAGACGAGGAAAACCGCTTCGAGATCACGCTCGAGGATTAACCTGCCAGCCGCTCACCATCCACCGCCTGCACGTTGAACTCACTTTCAAAGTGCCCGCGACCGGTGACATGGAGCAGCGTTGCCGAAGCCCATTTCGGACAAGCGTTCTCGTCACTCTGCCCGCAACAGGTCTGGCGATTCACCGACCAAGCGGCGTGCAGAGTGTTAGGGCATGGAGCGACAACAAAGGGACGCGTCTTAGGGGAGTGGCACGCCGGCCTCGCGTTTGTTGCAACTGGGCCGGCAATTCGCCAGCACGCCGCGACCACGGGCAGGCATCGAAACGATAAGCGAACTTGGAACAGCAGAAAGGAAAGCGGCGATGGATCGTCGCATTTCAACACTCCCCCTTAGGCTCTCGTTCTATGCCCTCGACTTTCACTTACGCGTTGTGGGTCACATTGGCGGGGTTGTCGGCCGCTGCGGTCGCCGAGG
The DNA here is from genome assembly GCA_964458385.1 of uncultured Pirellulaceae bacterium. Taxonomy (GTDB): domain Bacteria; phylum Planctomycetota; class Planctomycetia; order Pirellulales; family Pirellulaceae; genus JAHWKS01. The sequence continues at coordinate 3,468 of CAYWIS010000203.1, read as the reverse complement.
ACTGGCCCACGTGGCGCGGACCGCGGCGCAATGGCGTTAGCCAAGAGTCGTCGCGCTGGGACGAGAAGGTCTGGCCTCCCAAAACTCTTTGGCGGGCGAACGTGGGTGTCGGCTCAACGTCGCCGGTGGTGGTCGACGGGCGTGTGTACGTAATGGGCTGGGCCGATGGCCGCGATTACCTGCGTTGCCTGGACGCCGCCACAGGCCAGCCGCAGTGGACGGTGTCGTATGCTTGTCGCCAATACGGCCGTTACGCCACGGGCGACGAAGGGCTGTATTCGGGTGTCACATCGACGCCCGAATACGATGGGGAAACCGGCCTGCTGTTCACGCTCAGCACCGATGGTCACTTGAACGCCTGGGACACGCGCCAGCAAGGCAAGCACGTGTGGGGCTTCAACCTGTACGACCGCTTTGACGTCAAGCAGCGTCCCAAGGTGACCCGCCGGGGATTGCGCGATTACGGCTACACGTCTTCTCCCTTGGTCGACGGCTCGCGTTTGCTTGTTGAAGTCGGCGCGGCCTCGGGCACACTCATGGCGTTTGATAAACGCACCGGCAATTGGCAATGGTCGTCGCAAGCCAAGCACCCGGCCGGCCATAACGCGGGGCCAGTTCGCATGACGGTCGACGGCAAGCCCTGCGTGGCGGCGTTGCACATCGGCGGGCTCTTGGTAACGCGGATCGACGTCGGGCACGAAGGCGAAACCGTGGCCGAGCACCCTTGGCCGACCGACTTCGCCAACAACATCGCCTCGCCTGCGGTGTACGAAAACTATGTGTTGATCACTTCGAACTACAACCAGAACAAGATGTGTAAGCTGCGGATCACGCTGGCCGGCGCCGAGAAAGTTTGGGAGCAGCCGCATGTTTCGCAGATTTGCACTCCCGTAATTCACCAAGGCTGCGTTTACTGGTCGTGGGAACACCTGTACTGCGTCGATTGGGAAACCGGCAAGCCATTATGGAAAAGCAACCGCCTCGGCGAGGCGGGAAGCTGCATCATCACTGCCGACGACCGGCTCATCGCCTGGACCGGCCGCGGCGCCCTAACACTATCCGAGACCGCCACACGTTCCCCCGCCAAGCACCAGCAATTACATCAGGTCCAAGTACTCGATCACACCGACGCCTGGCCGCACGTGGTCCTCTCGGAAGGTCGGCTATACTGCAAAGACCGCAGCGGCCAGTTGGTCTGCCTGTCGCTCGTAAAGTAATGAGCGGCCAAGATAACCCCTTGGTCCTTGTTGGTCCGCCATCGTTTCTGCTTATGACAGGCAACTGGCTCTCGCCGCGGCGGAACGGATTTTGCAAGAGTGTGTGGCGCCTCTGGCCGGCGGCGAATTAGCGCGCCGGCGATGCCTTTCCCTTGTGCGCGAGAGTGCCTTGAATACACCTCCTCCTGAAGTGTTGGCCATTGCCGACGAGCTGCGCCAACGCATGACCCAACGCCGTTTACGGTTGGCCGCCGCCGAGAGTCTGACAGGCGGTTACTTGCAGTCGCTCATCTCCACGGCGGCCGGAGCCTCTGAGTTCTTCGAGGGTGGAATCGTCGCTTACAGCCTGCGGCAAAAGGTCGACCTGCTGGGCGTCGACCGCGAGCACGCCGTCGCGGTGAACTGCGTTTCGGCCCGCGTCGCCCAAGAGATGGCCCAAGGCGTGTGCCGCCGGATGGGCGTCGACGTGGGCGTGGCGACGACCGGCTATGCGTCACCCGATCCCGAACATAACGTCACGATTCCCTTCGCCCACATCGCAATCTGGCGAGCCCACGGCCCCAGTGCAGGCGAACTTCTGTTTGAAGGCCGCTTGGAAAAAGACGACTTCCGCATTCAAGTGCAGCAGTATATCGCCCACCAAGCCTTGTTCGAGTTAGAGAAAGCCGTCCGCAAGCTCTAACGCGGGAACAAGCAGATGGGAGCCGCACCGCGAGGATTGAAGCCATGTTTGCAAACCACGCCGTGGACAACGTTTGTTCGCAAAGCTGCGCCCCATGTTGTCACCACTGGCGCCCCCTTCCTGCGTTAAGCAACGCAAACATCGGAGGTTTTCGATGTATGCTCATTCCTACCTGTGCGCCGTTGAGGCGGGCTAGCGCGTTGGGTGTAGGGGCGCAGGGCATGGTGTAGAATGAGAGAATGGCTCGTCGTTTGAATTCCTTTCTTTGTGGTAGCAAGATCGTGTTGAGGTTTCTCACCATCCACTCTACCGGTGCGCGGCAGCGGCGCTTGTGGTTGCCGTTGTTGTGCTTGGCCTTGGTGGGTTATGCGACGCAGGCGCATGCCGACCCGCCCGCCGAGACTCAATTGCAAGTCGTCAGTGACTTTCCCGGCGGGGCGGTCGCGGTGCAGGAAATCGACCAAGAAAAGCGAGTGATTCGCTTGGAGCCGCCACGCCTGGAAGGTCGCGGATGGGTGGTGTGGTGGTACTTCAAGGTAACCGGCGTCAAGCCAGGAGAAACGCTCACGATCGACGTTGGCAACCCGCCCTGGTCCACTCCCGAGCGAGCCGCGTTTAGTCTCGATAATCGCACCTGGACCCAAACGCCGCCAGGACGGCAGGTCGAGAAGCGCATGGTCTACCAACAGCGCGTCGACGGCGCCGAAGCCTGGTTCGCTTGGGGCCCGCCCTTTACGCATGAAGACGCCCAAAAACTGGTGGACGCGGCCAACGAAAAGTTGCCGTCCGCAGTCCCCTTTGAACTGTGCCGCACCCGCGAAGGGCGCACCACGCCCGCCCTTCTCATTCATCAGCCCGGCGCAGATGACGACGAGCGTTATGGAATTTGGCTTCAAGCCCGACAGCACGCCTGGGAATCCGGCTCAAGTTGGGTTTGCCGCGGCATGGTGGAATGGCTGGTCTCAGACGATCCACGGGCGGAATCGCTTCGCAAAAAGTCGAAGATCTACGTCGTGCCCGTAATGGACATCGACAACGTAGCGGTCGGCGGCGGCGGCAAGGATCAGAAGCCGCACGATCACAACCGCGACTGGAGCGATTCGCCGCACTTTCCTGCCGTAGCGGCCGCCATCGACCATATTCGCCGCGAGGACAAAGCAGGGCGGTTTGACCTGTTCATTGATCTCCACAACCCGGCGCCAACCACCAAGAACCCGTTCTTCTTCCTGGCGCCGGCGGAACTCGTTTCACCGCGGCGGCGCGCAAACCTTGAACGATTTCTCAATCTGTGCCAGATCGAGATGATTGGGCCGCCAAAGTTCGAGGGGCAAACCTATGAGTCGGGCCAGCGTTACGACCCCAACTGGACGCGCATCAGCAAGAACTGGGTCACTACCCACACGCAAGAACACGTTGTGGCCGTGACCTTGGAAACTCCCTGGAATACGCCGCACGCCACGCCCGAGGGATACCAGGCGATCGGCCGCCAATTGGCAATGGCCATCGAACGCTACTTTCGCGAGTCGCCGCGCAAGCCCTGAGCGGCGCGTGCTGCTCACCGCGGGGCCA
>CAYWIS010000202.1:10098-10307 GCA_964458385.1 uncultured Pirellulaceae bacterium | reverse complement strand
GTGATGATGGCGAGCTAACAACGGTTACTCTCGACGAGTTTTCCGAAATCCGCCTCCTCTCCGAGACAGCGTCCCCCCAATCAGCCTGAGACGACGTTTAGCGATTGCGAATTGCGGATTCACGGAAGCAGTAATTAACATTCTTGGTCCGCAATTTCATGGTTTCTCATCGTTTACACACGCTCCACGAGCGTTCCTTTGAAACCAAC
>CAYWIS010000202.1:5814-10088 GCA_964458385.1 uncultured Pirellulaceae bacterium | reverse complement strand
TGTCTATCCGGTGCTTAGCCGCCGTGCGGGGGGCGTTTCGATCGGGGTTAACTTGAACCCCGATAAGATTTGCAATTTCGATTGCATCTATTGCCAAGTTAATCGCACGCGACAAAGCGAAACGCGTTTCGTCGAAACCGACGCGCTCCTACGCGAACTAGAAGATGCGCTTTCGCTGGCGATCACAGGACGGCTTTACGAATTTGGCAAGTTTCGCGATACACCTTCTCACCTGCGCCAACTTCGGGATATTGCGTTCTCGGGAGATGGCGAGCCGACGACCTACCGCAACTTTGACGAAATTGTCGAGTCCTGCGCGGCGCTGAAGCAACGATTGGGACTGAGCGACGTGCAAATGACGCTCATTACCAACGCCAGCATGTTCCACCGCCCTCACGTCCAACGGGGCTTGGCCATTCTTGACGCCAACCAGGGAGAAATCTGGGCCAAGCTCGATGCGGGATCGGAAGAGTATTTCCGTCAGGTGGATCGCACCTTGATCCCTTTCCGCCGCATTATTGAAAACCTGACTCAAGCTGCACAAGTGCGGCCCATTGTGATTCAGGCGCTCTTTATGCGGATTGCGGGCGAATCGCCCCCCGTCGCCGAATTGGAAGCATTTTGCGATCGGCTCAACGAGATCCTTGCTGCTGGAGGGCGAATCAAGCTGGTGCAGGTTTACACGGTTGCCCGCCGTCCCGCCGAAAGCTATGTCACGTCGCTTGAGACCGCCGAGGTGGACGCCATCGCCGCCTTTGTCCGCCGGCGCACGGGGCTTTCTGTCGCCACGTTTTACGGTGCGGTCTTCGACTCCGACATCTGAAAGCAAAAATGCGGAATGAGGACGGCATCGCTCCGTCTCTCATTCCGCTTGATCAGTTGTAGGCGAAGACCAACCGTTACCTCTACGGCCGGTCCGCAGGCACGTTGGCTAGTTTCTCGTCCGCGGGGGCAGTTTCGGGAATCTTCTGGACTCCTTCGGTCAGCCACAGGAGCACCGGAGCGGCAATATAGATCGAACTATACGTTCCCGCCACGATGCCTACTAACATGGTGAACGCAAAGCTGCGAATCCCTTGCCCGCCCACGATGTACAGAATCAAAATCGTGACTAGCGTTGTTCCAGCCGTTAGTAAGGTGCGGCTGAGGGTTTGGTTAACGCTTTCGTTAACCAAACCAAAGTTGATATGCGGACTCTTGCCGCGAATTTCTCGCACACGGTCAAAGGTAACGATCGTGTCGTTGAGGGAGTAACCGATCAACGTAAGAAATGCCGCGATCACCGATAGACTAATCTTAAAGTTCTCCACCAGGAGAAATCCGAAGATATTCGAAAGCCAGGCGCTGAGCGCAATTGCCGCTAAGGCGATCAGGGCGTCGTGAACCGTGGCGATCACCGCCGCCAACCCATACGCCACGCGCTGGAATCGCACCCACAGGTAAATCACGATCCCAAACAAGCTCAAGAGGATCGCGGTAATGGCGGTGCGCTGCATGTCGGCCGCTACCTTGCTACCAATTTTACTAGCCGACGGGAACACCGGCGTATTGGCGAAACTTGCCTGCAAACGTTGCAGCACTTTGGCCGCCTGGTCTGCTGGCAAGGGCAGTTCCACAGTCCAAGTGCGCTCTGTCACGTCATTCGTTTCGACGGTGACACGTTCGATTTCCAGTTCAACACCTGCTTGCTGGGCGGCATCTTGAATCTGGAACTTCAAGGCGTCCGCTTCAATTCCATAGCGGAAAGTCAACTCTGACTTGGATCGCACCGTTTGCGACGCTCCACTGATCTTCGCCGGCGTTTTCGGAGCCTCCCCTTCATCCTTTGTGGCAGCCTGGTTTTCTTCCTGCGCTTCGTCCTTAGCTGGCGCGCCATCAGCTTGCGCCAGCAGGAAGAAATCGCTTAGGCCGACCATGGCCACTTCGTTGGGACCAGGAAGGCCCCTGCGTGCCCCGTCAGCATCGGTATCACCGGGCGCCATAGGCGGTTTGGGGTCGGCCGCCCGAGGATCAGCATTCGCGGGCGCCTCGGTTTCTGTAGGCTCCTCGGCTTTCGGTTCCGAAGCGGGAGGCGTAGCCGGCGTTTCTTCTGGCATAGCCGCTGGCTCGGATGGCGTCGCCGGCGTCGCCGAAGGCTTAGGCTGAGACTCGTCGTCCGGTTGCGAAGCAGGTTCCTCCGTCTCCAACGGAGTCTTCTCCTCGGAATCGCCCGACGACTGCGGAGTTGCAGCACTCACCTCTTCGGGAGGCGTGAAAGTGACCTCACGCATGACGAGCAAGGTCCTGTCGCCCTCGGTCAACAATCGCTGAAGAGTTTTCTGCAGGTGTTCGACGCTAGGGATGGAAGTAACGATCTTCCACGCTTGGCCAAATTGCAGACGCTCACCCGCATCATTCGCGTATTCGGGCAGTCCAAGCAAGTTCAAATCCAAATCGGCCGTTTGAAGCTCCTCTTCGAGTTCGCGCAAGCGTTTGGCGTTCGCCGGATCGCGAGGATCGAGCGAGGCGCGTTCTTCTTCGACGACATCGTGATAAACCGACAGGAACTTGTCTTTTTCCAACCGCTCGCGCAGTTCAGTTTCCGTCAAAGGTTCAGTCAGCAACACATCGACCGACGTACCCCCAACGAGGTCGATGTCAAACATGTCGGTCCCCCGCACGCCAGCGGCCACCAGCCCGAGAACAATCACAACTGCCGATGCGCCCACGGCAAGATAACGTTTCCCAAGAAAGTCGTAACGCGGGTTGCGAACCCATTCCACCATATGCAAGGTGCGGTACCAGTAGCGCCGCTCGCCAACATCAAAGATCACCCGCGAGCAGAACACCGCAGTGAACATGCTCATCAGGATGCCCAAAATCAGTGTCACCGCAAAACCGCGAATCAAGTCGGTTCCAATGGCGTACAGAACCACGCCAGTGATCAAGGTGGTGACGTTCGAATCGATAATGGTGGTGGTCGCGCGGGCGAAGCCGTTCCGCAGGGCCATACGAATCTTCGAGCCGCGAGCCAGTTCTTCGCGAATGCGTTCGAAGATCAGAATGTTCGCGTCCACCGACATACCTACCGAAAGCACCAAGCCCGCGATGCCGGGGAGCGTAAAACTGGCCTTTAATAGAATCATTACCGCTACCGTGAGCAACAGGTTGCCCAGGAGAGCGAAACACGCCACAAGGCCGGAAAAGCGGTAGTAGTACACCATGAACAACAAGACGATCGCCATCGACGTAGTAAGCGCGATGGCGCTTTGGCGAATCGTAACACCGCCGAGAAGAGGACTAATCTGGCTTTCACTGGTGGGTTGCGGCGTTAGCGCTGCAGGTAAGCTACCGCCACGGATGATCTGCACCAGATCATCCACCTCCTCTTGTGTGAAGCGCCCGGTAATCTGGCCGCTGTCGCTGATCATGCTGCGCAGCTCAGGGGCCGATATCAGGCGGTTGTCCATCAAGATGCCCAACCGGCGTTTAAGTCCTGTCTGTGGATTCGGCGCGTTCTCACCGGTCAGTCCCTGGAACAGGATGGCGCCATCGGCGGTCATCGTAAAGTTGATGCTTGGATAACCGCGCTCGTCGAATCCCGCCGAAACGGAGTCAACGTGACTGCCCCGGACGTTGTAGCCATCGTCGGCGACCATCAGGACATCGATATCTTCCGGACCGATGTTCAGCTTTTGCTGGAGATACTCCTGAAGGACGGCAACCCCCGTGGGGTCGTTTTGCATCCGCTCCATCAGCGAGTTACGTTCTTGCGGATCGGCGGGGAGGATCTCCGGACGCAGCCCGCCGGATTCATCGGTCAGCACCTCGCCCGTTTGGCCGTTACGAAAAATCGTGCCCAAAGGCGACATGCGCCACACGCCGCCTTCTTCGACGCCCAGATGGGCCCAGACACCGATGACCTCTCCGCTTTCGTCGCGAATTTGCCGTACGCCTCGATTCGCTTCATCAAGCGCAGCTTCGATTACATAATCGTGCTCTGGATCGCGTGGCTCGGCGACAATACGGAATTCCAGGAACCCAGCCTGGCTAATGATGTTCTTGATGCGATCAATTTGGGCCTGGTCAACGTGCGGAATGATGACTTCCACCTGGTCGTCGCCATAGGGGCGAACCACCACGTCCTCCAACCCGCTGGGATTAAGACGCATCAGGATCGAGGGGACGATATCTGCCGCGGTGATTTTCCGTACGGCGCCGTCTTGCGCCACTTGCTGGCGCTGCGTTGCCTCTTCGTCAATCTCGTAAATCAAGATGACGCCGCCACTCAGATC
>CAYWIS010000202.1:0-5804 GCA_964458385.1 uncultured Pirellulaceae bacterium | reverse complement strand
CCGGAATGGGCGGCAGGCCGAAGCCGGGCGTAATGACGCCGCCACTCAGATCGATACCAAGCTTGGGCGGCCATAGCAGCACACAAATCGCGGCGGCCAAGGCCATCGATCCGATGACCAGGCTGATTGACATTCCATAGTCGTCCATTCGCCAGCGACGGGCCAACCAATGGCCCAACGCCAGCGACAACGCTACAACCGCGCTCAAAATGAGCAGCGTTACCCATACAGGCAAATCCATCTTCGGAAATCCTCAAGTAAAATAACCACCGACCTGGCGCCGGACCGCAGGCCCTATTTGTCCTTTGGCTTCTTCTCGACCGACTTGTCTTTCTCCGCCGCTTTCTCGGCTGTCAGCACACGTGCGATCGAGCTGCGTAGCACTTTGATACGAGTGTTGCTGTCTTCATCCAGTCGCAAATAGACGAACTCAGGGTCGTGGTTAACCACCACCCCATAGATGCCGCCTACGGTGATGACCTCATCGTTCTTCTTGATCCCCTCCAACAGCTTCTGCATTTCCGCCCGACGGCGGCTTTCAGGCCGCAACACCAACAAATAGAACATGAGCCCGAGAATGACGACCAACGTCAGAGGGCTGGTGAGCAAGCCGGTCCCGGGCGGCGCTTCTCCCCCTCCGTTCTGCGCCAAAAGAAGCCAAGAGTACGGATCAACAACTTCCAACATACGACACCATGCGGCAGGGCCCAAGCACGCCCTCCGCCAAGCCGTTCCGTCGAACTACGAGCAAGCGCGACACGCGCAGGGCAGTCAAAACAGAGAAAACAAAAGACTGTAGCGCGGTATCATAAACCGTTGCGATATAACCAGCAAGGGCGTCTGTACGAACGCCGCCAACTGGGTGGGCTAGGAAGATTAGGTAGCCCTTTGCGAGATCCTTCCGCTAAATCGCGCGTCAAGATATTTTGGCGGGCTAATCCCCGACGCTACGGTTAGGAGAATGCCTTGCTTTTCTTTACGACCGCTGCGGTACGGGGCTTGCACTGTAACTACATCGCGCGCTCCCCATCCGCGCTCGGATCCTTTGCCCAACCCATTAGGAGAAAACGCTATGATGTGGATCCAATACCCCAGGTCGCGGGCGACACTCTATGGACTAGCGTTCTTGACTGCGGGCGCCGCGTTAGCCGCCACCCCTGTGATGGCTCAAATTCGTTTTGAGTTTCAACCACCCCGGCGCGTAATTGTTACTCCTCAAGTACGTGTTTACAAGTTTGGCGCGCGCAACCACGCTGACGCGCTGGCGGTTCAATTGGCCCAGCAAGCCAACGCGATCTGCTTGGAAATGCACCGGAATTACCGCCACAATCCTGGCTTTCGCGAAACCTACGCCGAGATGTACCAGGTTTTGCAGGATGCTAAACACATCCATGAACTAGTGCATAACAACTACCATCGCTCTCGCCGTGAAGGCGAAGATCATATTGCTCGCGACCTACATGCGATGGATGAGTTGTTCCATCATATTGAAGAAGACATCGCGCGGTGGACTCCTGCAACTACGCAACAACACTTCCACCATGGCGCCGTTCACGGGCAGAGCCAAAATCTCCGGCGATTAATGCAGAACTTTTCCGAGACGCTGCACCATATGATGACCGACTATGGTGTTCGCAGCCAAATTGCTAGCGGTGAAGCGCCGCCTCCGAACGATCTGATCGCGCCTCCACCCGGCCGTGACTTCCCCATTCGCCCGCGTCCGTAACGCTGTGCTGCTTTCTGGTGATCGCCGGTCCGCGTCGGATATCAAGGCGTGGGCCGTTTCGACTTCTGTATACAATCGTACGCTAGACGCATGCTTACGGCGGCACGTTCCCTTAACCGGGTTCCCAAATGATATAAGACGCCAAATTCTAACGCGGCTTGCCAATCCGATGGCGAGTGATCGATGCGTACGGCGACGGCGATTATGGCGAAGACACGTGGCGCCGCGTAGAATATGCAGAAATGGATCTGTGTTCCCCCAGGGCGGATCTCGGTCGCAGGGAGCGAATTATGCTGGCGTCATTTATATTCCTGACTTGCGCTGCATTGTCGCAGGCCGAAGCATCCGACGCGGCGTTGCAAATGAAAGTAAATCGGTTGGTGCGTCAACTGGACAGCAACGTCTTGACCGAACGTGTCGCCGCGGAAAAAGCGCTCGTTGAGTTCGGTCCCAAGGCGCTCAGCCTTCTGCCGCCGATCACGCCCCGAACGAGCGCTGAGGTAAAAGACCGGCTAAGCCGCGTTCGCACTAACTTGGAGCGCCAAGCAGCCGAACAAGCCGCCGAGGCTTCACGCGTCACGCTCCAAGGCGAGATGTCCCTTGGCGACGCCTTAGCCTCGCTCGAAGAGCAAACGGGCAATCGAGTCTTGGGAGTGCGTCCTGCAAGTGCACAGATCGCAGTTAAGGCGAACTTTCAGGACACCCCCTATTGGTTTGCGCTAGATGACTTGCTCAGCCAGGCGAATTTGACGATCAATGCCTTTGGCGGTGTCCCAGGCGCGCTAACCGCTATGGCGTCTCCCGAGGGACAGCGCCCGCGAAATCAAGGCGCAGCGTATGAAGGGATATTTCGCTTTGAACCATTGCGCGTCGAAGCGGTCCGCAACCTGCGTAATCCCGATGTGCAGCAGATGAAGATTACGCTGGAAGTGAGTTGGGAGCCGCGTGTCACGCCGCTTTCGATCGAATTGCCGCTGGGCGCCATCGAAGCGACAACCGCCAATGGCCAAGAGTTGGCCGTTAGTAACCCTCGCGGGTCGTTAACCGCTTCCACGAACGCCGACATTTCGTCTGTGGAGTTGGAGATTCCCTTTCAACTGCCCGACCGCGACATCAACGAAATTGCCACGCTGGAGGGCGAGATTACGGCGTTGGTGCCCGGTCTGACGGAAACCTATGTGTTTGAAAATCTCCAACAGGCTCGTGGCGTAGAGAACCGCAAAGCAGGCGTCACTGTAACGCTTGATCAGATGCGCAAGAACCAGGACTTGTACGAAGTGCGCATGCGCGTACGACTAGACGAGGCGCACGAAGCTCTGGCTTCGCATCTGGCCGCCTGGATCTTCAGCAACGAGGCGTACGTGGAAACCCCCGAGGGTAAGAAAATCGAGAGCATTGGCCACGAGGGCTTCTTACAGTCGGCGAACGAGGCCGGCGTCGTCTATCGCTTCGATTTGGAAGCGGCCCCCACGGGGTACAAATTTATTTACAAGACGCCGGCCGCAATCATTAAGACGCCTGTTCCCTTCGTGCTGAAAAATATCCCATTGCCGTAAACCGGACGTTAAGCCGCAGCGGTAGCGGCCAGACGCTCCCAATAACTTTCGGGCATGCTCATGGCCAATCGCAGAGCGCCCGTCGCGCCAGCAAAAACACTGTCGTAAACGCGCGTCACCTTTCCGCCGCCGTAGGGCTCTAACGCTTGTTCGATCAGACGATCCAAGCCCTTAAGTTGACTTCCGCCGCCCCCCAGGATGATGTGCTCCAAGAGCGGACGTTGGAATTCGGGGTCCAACCTTCCTAATAATTCGCATACGCCGTCCACAATAGGCTGGACAATCGTCGTACAAGCTTCCTTAAGCAATTCGGTCAGATCAAAGGGTTGCGGCCGGCCGGTCGTGGGAAGGGTAATCACGACCTTCTCGTTGAGATGATGAACAAAGCCGTACCTCTCTTTAATTTCGCGGGCCATGTTTTGCGAAAGCCGCGCCTCGGGATAGGCTTGACGCACCAGTTCTAAAAGCCGTTCATCGATGGCGTCGCCCCCTAGGGGAATTGTCACCTGATCTTCTTCGCGCGGGTAAGCGCCAAACAGCGGACAAATGTCGATCGTGCCAGCCCCAATATCAATGACCAACGTATCTTTCAGTCGGCCCATACCATAGGCCACCGTGAATGGCTCAGGGGCAATCACGACTCCGTCAAAGGCCCCTTGGGCTGCCTCGGTAATGAACTTCTTATTGGTCACAGTGGCCCGCGAAGGAGCGCCAATGACTCCGTAGATCGTCGCCCCTGCAGGCGGCTGCGTCAGCTGGACGGCATGCTCCACAATCAGCCGAGCCGCTTCTTGATGCTTCCGCACGTCGTCGGCCGAAAGGCCACACTCGGCTTGATCGGCGTACTTCAGCGCGCCCTTGGCGAACGGCCTGACCACATCCAACGCTAACCGTTGTTCAAATACGTCGTTTCCGAATACGACATCACACCCCAACATCGCGCGGGCGACATGATCCTTAGGCCAACCCACCGCGGTGCATAGCACGTCGCGTCGACCGTTCGACGAAGCAACTGAGGTCTTAAACGTGCCCAAGTCCATCCCGATATACACCACTTGGTCCGACATGCCGTGCTCCTTACTGAAGTTGAATGAAGGATGGTCGGGAATTCAGTTCGCGCCACTCGTCGTTGGAGGGAGCGGTCATTTTTTTTGAGGTAGGCATACGAAGCCGCCAGCACACTTCGGTTCGGCCGTTCCATACCTGGTCGACTACTGCTCCATTTGCCGCCGCAACTCCAAGTTTTCTTCGAATAGCTGCTCGAGGATTTGCTGCTCAACCTCGCGTTGCTGCTCTTGCTCGCGCCGACGCCGGACAACAAACGTCTCTTGTGCCGGCAACTCCAACGGAGGCGGTTCGAGCGATGCCGCACCGCGCCGCGCAGGCTGCGCGTGTTCGGAAGGCTCCACATGATGGTTCGTATCGGCTGACGGCGTTTCCGACGTTCGCACGGAACTTACAAAGGGAATTCCGCTACCCGGTGCGTTCACAATCTCGATGCGGAACAGCGGTCCTTGGTTACGCCGCAAAAACCGCACCAACGCCAAGGCTACAACGACCGGTCCCAGAATCGCGCCGCTCAAGAACAGCCCGACCCCAAACGTCCAGTGTCGCCATCCAAACGAATCATCGTCGCTGGTTAAACCTTCTTCGTGGACGGCCAGAAGACGTTCGTCTGCCACATCTTTGGTTTCACCAGAGAGCGGAGCAAACCCACTTGAAGTACGTTCGGGAGCGGGATCGGCGACAACCGCCGGAGTGACGGTAGACGATGTTCCGGCATTCTGCCATAACGACGCGCGATGGATCTGCACTCCCTCGGCGGGCAATTCGTCACGTAAAGAGGCCGAACCAAGCGCCATCGGCGACGTGTCTTGCACCCCGTAAGGGTGCGTAGCCACAACCGATTCGGTTTCGTCCGCGGGCCCAGGCAGCGCTCCTTCTGGAAGATGCATCTCGGGGAGCGTTTCCCCATCAGACGGCCCTCGCAACGGATTCTCCCTGGGCGCGATCGGCAGTCGACGCGGAGGCTCTTCCAGCATGATCGGCGGCGTCGCCGGAACAACCGCCTGCTCCTCGCGCCGCATGGCCGGCTGGGATTCTACGGTCGGCGGCTGCTCTAGCGTCGGCCGTTCAACGCCACGAGGCGGGGTGACGCGTTGCGTTCCGTACCAAATCTCCGTGTGAACGGGCGCCGCGTGTGACGCCCCGCCAGGTTGCTGTGCGAAGCCTAAAGTGTTCCCCACGATCCCGGCCCCCAGGGCGGCCGCAAGGATGATGCGGTCGCACCGGCGCCAAGCTCGGTCGCCGTCTCTTCGCGTTCCAGGATGTTGGGACAACACGTTCATCGCCTGGAGGACTCGGGACGCACAACCCTAACGCGGGATACGCACTAAGACAGGACATCGACTTTGAGGGTTGCGCCTCTTGAATCGAAAATTCCGACCAGGCCGAATAATCGCAAAATTATTCCAGACCGTGATAGATTTCCTGGAACTCGCGATTCGCATAGGGATGCCGTG
>CAYWIS010000201.1:0-10363 GCA_964458385.1 uncultured Pirellulaceae bacterium | reverse complement strand
GCTCCAATTGCGCATTACCGTTGGTAGGCCGGCCGTCGGCAAACCTTCCATCACCTTGGAGCGGTGCGAATGGAGCCCTGTGTCGCGCCGTTCCCAGTAGGGACTGCTGCCGCTTAGCGCGAGAAAGATGGGCAAATGCGCCATGATGCGGTCGCAGATCATCACGGCTTTGTCGCCCGAGTCGACGCCCACATGAACGTGGAGGCCAAACGTCACAAGCCGACGGGCCATCTCCTGAAGCAACTCGACTAAATTGAGATAGCGCTCGTTCGGCGTAACACGTTGGTTTTGCCAAAGCGAGAATGGGTGCGTCGCGCCCCACCAGAGCGCGACCCCCACTTGGTCGGCTGCTTTTTGAAGCTCAATGAGTTTGCGACGTAAGTCGGACTCTGCCTCAGCCACAGTTCGGCAGACTCCTGTATTCACCTCAACGCAGCACTGAATTAACTCGGGTTTGAAGCAGGCTGAGTCGCCTGCGTTTAGCAAATGCAACAATGGCTCAATGGAGCTGGAAAGAGCCATTGTCTCGCCATCGACCAGGCCAAGTTCGAGCTCGACGCCCAGCGTAGGATAATCGTTGGAGCGAAAGGCCAACTTTGCCATGGCGTGGCTTCCCAAATTTGTGCAGCGGCGGCTAAGCCGCCGCTGCTTGGTGACGGAATTTAGAACACGCCACCTACAATCTGGCAGTCAGGAACCGCCTTCTTGAACGCGCTGATGCCTTCCTCGCTGACGGACGTGTTCGAAACGTGCAATTCCTTGAGGTTCTTCAAGCCGTGGAGCTTCGCCAAGCCCTCGTCCGTAATGCGCGTGCGGCCGAGATGAAGAAATGTTAGACCCGTTAGCTTAGCGACATGGTCCATGCCAGCGTCGGAAACCTCGTTGTTGTCGAGGTTCAGCCAAGTAAGCGACGGCATGTTCGCCAAATGCACCAAGCCTTCGTCAGAAATTCGCGTGGACCACAAATTGAGCAATTTCAGCGTCTTAAGCGCTGTGAGATGGCTGAGTCCTTCGTCGCCGACGATCGTTTCGCTAAGGTCCAAATCGTAAAGCTTGGGAAGCTTTGCGATCGACTTCATGGCTTCATCATCCGCATAGGTTCCGCGCAGATTGAGCAATTCGAGGTTCTCCAGCGCGGTCAGGTGCTGCAATCCGTCGGTGGTCAGCGGACGGTCGTGAAAAGACAAGTCCCGCAGCTTCTTCAAGCCTTGCAAGTGCACAAGCCCCGCGTTGGTAACGCCCGTGCGGTTGAGGGCCAATACTTGCAAGTTTTGGTGTCCCTTCAGGTGCTCAAGGCCCGCGTCCGTGAACTGTTCTCCATACAACTTCAAAAGACGCAAATTCTTGAGCGACTTAATATGCGCCAGTGCTTGATCCGTGGGCCGTCCGAAATTCTCGCTAACGTCGATCGCTTCCAACGTAGGAATCTGGCCGAAAATTTCGAACGAAGCGTCGGTAATATCGGTGAACGGCAGAAACAGCCGCTTAAGTTTCGGGAGCTGAGTTAACGGCTGAAACTCGGCGTCCGCCGCATTGCCACGCCGGATGCGAATTTCTTCCAAGCTCTTAATCTGCGCCAAGTGGGCGATGCCTTCTTTGCCAACGCTGGGGCCTTCCAGCACGATCTTTTTAAGATGTTGCAGACCTGTCAAATGTTTCAGGCTTTCGTCAGTTGCTTCAGGGCCGACGATCTGCAACTCTTGAAGGCTGTGGAGACCTGCGAGGTGGGCCAAATCGTCCGTCCGGAAGTTGGCATTGCGCGTAAGAGAAACTTTAATAATGTTTCCCGCTGAATCGGTTGTAAGATCAACTCCCGAAATGCTTTTGATTGCGGCGGCAGCCTCGGGGTCGTCCGCTTGAACCGCCGATGAGGTGGCGGAGCCCGCGCCCTCGTTCGCCGACGCTACCGAATCTTGCTTGGTTTGGTCGGCGTCCGTCGACGTTGTTTGAGTATTAGTGTTTTGACATCCGACGGCGAACAGTACGAGCACCGCCATCCAAAAACGACTCATAATTGCTAATCTCCTGATCTTCGCGATCCTGTGTTCAACGACGCTCAACAATCCAGCGTCTAGGGTTGGAGGGCCCCGTCGTCTGCGTCGCGGGAAATTGCCTCGCTTAGGCCTTTGCCCAGAGCACGCCCCAGCGACCGAAAAATCGAAGGCGCTGGCGCCTCGTCTTCTGCAACGGGATAGTCTTGTGCCGGCTCCTGGGAAACGACTTCCGCGGCCTTTTCCTCTCCAGGAGCAGCAGGTGCAAACGCTGGCGAATCTGGCCTACTGGGCGAAGGCGTGGTGACAGTCGGCGTTTGATCCAACGTTGATTGGGGAACCGCCTGTTCTCCGCTGGCGCTCGAGACAGAGTCGGTCGCCTCGTTGCGTGAGCAAGCGGCGATCAGCAAGCCTGCTCCCATTACGGCCGCCGTCAGAATCCATCGTCCAATCATGGGCACATTCCTCCTGGGGGAGAACCCGAAGGTTCAACAAGGTTTTCCTGATCGTTTCCGGCCAGGTAGGTTCAGTGTACGCGCCGTCCCCGCCGCTTGGCAATCCACTCGGCCGTCACAAAGCGGCGTAGCAAGTTGTCGATGACCGTGTCCATCGTCGGAGCGATTTCGGGGGCAATAGGCGTTTCGTCGTTAGTTCTGCCGCCGTCGGTCTGGCGAAACCCGGCCCAAGTCAGTCGTATTGCCCACCGATTGGAAATGGTCGCGGCGTTGATTCGTTCTAGCACTCGCACCCCCCAAAGTACGCCAAATCGATCCCGAAAATCACGCCAAAGCCGGTTGTAGCCAGGTTTGCGCATGCGCTGTGTGATGACTTCTATCACTCGCGCAACGGCGGTGGCGGACACCCAGCACGCGCTAGCATATGCGTTCGAGCAGTCAGGCGCGGCGTTCAATAAAAAAGGAGTATATGGGGCGAACCAAAGAACCTGGCCTGCCCCAAATAGCACAGCAGCGGGCCCTAGTGGGGTTGGCAACCAATTGATTACTCCGACCATGATGAGGCCCATAAGGAAAAGTGAGCGCACGCCCGGAAGCGTTAGCGATTGCTCAGGGTGCAGCACGAGATTCTCAATCGCAGGCAGGGCTACAACACCCCACATCGATAGGACTACGAAATGCCAAGCCCGGTGCTGCGGTCGCTTTGCCCCCAACACGGACATGAGCGGAGCGAATGTCATGGCGCCGGTAAGAAACCGAAGGGATTCGACGCTGGCGGCTACTTGCGATACACCAAGAATTGCTGCGATCTCAACTGCCGCGAGCCCCATCGTCGCCCCCAATGCCCACCACCAGGCTCCTAATAGCGTTGTTTCCCGCAACTGGCGACGGTATTCCAACAAGAGAACGAGTTCCAGAACGACCGCGGCGAATACCCAGATTGTGGCATTGACACCACTCATTTAGCCGGCTCAATTCCCCGTATATCGACAGCGTACAAAGTCACATCCTTAATGGGTTGTTTTCCGTTGGACGCGAATCTTATCACTATCTTATTTGCTTTCCTAGAGTTGCGCATTTCGGTCCGATTGTAACGGTGATGGGGCCGAGTGAATGTGGCAAAAATGCAACGGTGGCGTTTGCTCTACGGATACCGTAAGGCATGTTTACGTAAGTCAACAGCGTACTCAACTAACTTACGTTCGATGTGCAGGTGTTCGTTATGAAGCGGCAAAGTTTATGGACGGCGGTGGTCTTGTTGGGCACGGGGGTGACGGCCGTGACGGCAGACGAAGGGCCGCATATTGCCTGGCTCGACGGGGAGGATACGCCGGAACTCGCCCTTCCTTCGCCATCCGATAAGGAGGAAGTCGACGAACCGCCAGCGGCTCCACTTCCGCCGGCTCTGCCTGCTACATCCGTTCCGTATCATAGCTTCCGCTCTGTGGCCTTCCCGGCGGCAGGTAATGCGTACGACGCCGGAATCGCTGTGTGCTGCGAGCGAGAGTATTCGCCGCTTGACGGAATTTGGGGAGGGTACTGCCGGGAGAAGGCGTGTCACAACCCAACGCATACGCTTTTCGATGCGCTCCATGTCAAGCGTTTCGGTTCGTGGGACTGCTGCCCGGCGCCCGCACCGGCCTGTCCCGTTACTGCACCGCCGTGCACCGCGTGCGACGCCGCCCCTCGCGGTTTCGGACTTCCCAAAATTCAGTTTCCTCGCCTGTTAGGTAAACTTCCTCGAAACGTCGCACCGTGCCACGACGACTGCCACGATTCGTACTCCGCTCCGCACCGTGTGTGGCTCAAGCGACTTCCCAACGTGCACTGCGATTCGTGCGAAGCGACCAACGATGCGACTCCTTTTGAAGAACTTGGTCAGCCCGAGCCGGCCGAATTGCCGGACGTGATTGAAGCGCCGGTTCCTCCTTCTTTGGAGGAGGTTTCGCCTCCTAGCGATGCTCCACCGGAGTTGCCTCCCGCCGAATTGCCCGATGAGAAGGAGCAGGGTTGGCTGCCGCTTCCGCGGTTTCGGCCGGCATCTCACTAGTATGGAAACTCCGCACCGAATTTTGGCAGAAGTTGCAAAATCGGCTGGGGAAGGATGGTGCGAACAACCGATACCCATACTACCACCCAGCCGGGAGGACAAGCCACGGAACGGCTTCGAATGAGGATTAAAGGTCATGGCCTGCCGATGGATCGGCCCGCCGTGGCCTTTTTCTATGCGCTCAAAGCGGTGCGTTCCACACGGAAACGCACGCCGTACACTGTCGCGCTGCCTGCTCACCTCCGCAGATTGATTCTTCTACATCGCGGGGCTGACGGACGGTCTCTCAGTAGGCATTTGGCAATTCGCTGCCGACTCTGCGAAACGGCGTTCGCCGTCATTGTTTCATTGTTGATCAATGCGCTTCCGTCGTCCGGCGAAGTGTTTCGTTTCGGTAATCCTTACCGATTCTTTGTTTGGCGCCCAGTAGCGCAGTTTGGCGTTAAATGGCGAAGGATGCACCGGCGCTGGTAGCGTTTGGCAAAGCTGTTGAAGGGTCTGCGCCGATGATGAGGTTCGGTGCGCCTGTGCGCGGTGGAGCGATTCCTCAATCCGCGATCAAATCGAATGCGACCTTTGCTCATTCTCCTGCTGCTTGCTTCGGCTGGATGTGCTCACCACCCGGTGAAGGTGCAGATGCAAGGCAATTTGAACGCCAATGCATTTACCTATACGCCGGCTAATAATACCGCTCCACGTATGCGCACTGTGCCTGTGGGCGATCCATGCGACTATGGAGACCCTAAGGTAGGCATCATCGATATTGATGGAGTATTACTGAATAAGAATATGACGGGCTTAGGGTCCATGGGTGAAAACCCCGTGGCCCTTTTTCGCGAGAAATTAGAGGCCGCCGCAGCCGACCCAAGCATCCGCGCGATTGTGCTAAGAATCAATAGCCCGGGAGGCGGAGTCGCGGCGACCGATACCATGCGGCACGATCTGGAAGCATTCAAGGCGCGCACGGGCTTGCCCATCGTCGCCTCGATCCTCGACGTCGGCGCTGGCGGAGCCTATTACCTGGCGCTCTCGGCGGATGTAATTGTTGCACAGCCCACGTCAGTCACGGGAGGAATTGGCGTGATTCTGAACCTCTACAATCTCGTGGAGGCGATGAATCTGCAGAATGTGGTTCCCACACCGGTGCGTGCTGGCGATTACATCGACCTCGGTTCGGCGGCCAAGTTGGCCGAAGAGGAGGAACGGGATATTCTTCAGACTATTGCTGACGAGTATCACGCGCGGTTCCGTCGCGCGGTCCAGGCGGCGCGGCCCCACCGTCCGGCATTACAGCTCGAAGATTTTGACGGTCGGATCTTCCCTGCGAGTGAAGCCTTAGAGCGGGGCTTGATTGATCAAATCGGCTATCTTGACGACGCAATTATGATTGCACGGCAATCGGCGGGATTGCCGCCGCAAGCCCGGGTGGCGTTGTTTCGGCGTTGCAATGACCGCGCCTTGACCATTTATGACGTAACGCCGAATATCCCGACGCACACGGGCCTTTTCCCCTTGAGTATTCCCGGTCTTGACCGTGCTCAAATGCCCACATTCCTCTACATGTGGCAACCCGAGCCCCTGCTGGAGAAGACCGGCGGACGGTAGACGATTGTAGCCGGTTCGCCAAGAAATCGCTGAAATCGAGCGATGGCGCACTCGTATCTCTGCGCGATATGGCGCTGCGAGCGCCAGCGTTGGGACCATATCGACAAGTAGATCTCCCAGGGCGGGACGTTCCTCTTCTGGCCACGTACCGCCAAAAACGGTATTCTGCTGACGTTGGCAGGAGTGTCATCACAGGCAGGAGATCGCTATGGCAGACGCAACCGAGGGTGAGGTCGTCAAGGGAAAATCCGACATTTCCAAGGCGCCAAGTAAGGAAACGCCTCAGTGCATCTATTTGGTCCCCTACCCCAAGGTCGTTTTCCTCTATCCGAGCTTCATTACGGCGCTGGTGATCTCGGTGATCCTTACCTTTACGAGCGGTGCAACGGTAGGCCCCGATGACACGGTGGCCGTGATTTGCTCCGTGGTTTTTCTGGGGGTCGTGGCCATCAATATGGTCGTGTTGGCGTTTGATTTTCCCCGAGGAACCTCGCTAACGCTCTTCTTTTTCATCGCAGCCCTAGCGCTGGGGCTAACCGTACTATTCATCCTTAAGCCGAATTTACTTCCTGCGGTTGGCAATTGGCTCAAGGAAGTGCGGCCGGTCGCTAACGCGACATTCTTTTATGTGATCTCGGCGCTGTTTGCGTTGCTCTGTGCGTTGGTGTTAATTGTTGTCCGATTTGATTATTGGGAAGTTCGCCCCAACGAACTTCTCCACCACCATGGGATTCTAAGCGATCTGAAGCGGTTTTCGGCGCCGAACCTTCGAATCGACAAAGAGATTAACGACGTATTTGAGTATCTCCTGCTTCGTTCGGGGCGGCTTATTTTGCACCCTAGTGGCGAGCGACGGGCGATCATTCTCGATAATGTGCCGTTCATTAGTCATAAAGAAGAGCAACTCACACGCATGCTAGGCGCTTTGCAAGTTCAGATGCGCCAGGACGACCATTGAGGGCCAAACCCGTTATTCAACAGTTGGGGACATATCAGGTCACCGGCGCCGCACCGCCGAAACGGCCAAGTGAACGAAATTTGGGGGCGAGCACTCTCTATGGGGCGGCGCCTGCCGTGCGCAGTGTTTGAGGGGTCGTAGGGGTTGAGAACGAGGAAAACGATTCGCCGCTAGAGTGGAGAGGCGACAACCCATTGCCGAGTTTTTTCCGCACCTTGATAATCAGGATTGGCGGAAAACATCTCGTCCCCTCTCTTTGCGACCATTGCATTGAAACTGCTGCGCAGCTTGGATGAATTGTCGGCCGACCTCCGTGGCGGTGCGGTGACGATCGGGAATTTCGACGGTGTTCATCGCGGTCACGCCCGAATCATTGAGCGTTTGCTGGCGCAAGCACGACGGGTGAATGGGCCGGCCGTGGTGTTTACGTTCGACCCTCACCCCGTGCGTTTGCTCCGGCCCGACGACTGTCCGCCGCCTCTGACGTGGACGGACCGCAAGGCGGAATTGTTGGCGGAGTTGGGTGTGGACGCGATGCTCGCCTATCCGACCGACGATGCGTTATTGTCGCTCACGCCCGAAGAGTTCTTTCAGCGAATTCTACTTGAGGCGTTAGAAGCTCGGGCAATCGTTGAAGGCCCCAATTTCTTCTTTGGTCACGGACGCGCTGGAGACGTCGAATTCTTAAAGAGATTATGTGATCAGCAAGGCCTAACGCTGGAGGTGGTTGAGCCGCTTCAAATTGGCGGCAGTATCGTTTCTAGTAGTCGGGTTCGCCACTTGATTGCCGCGGGTAAGGTGCAAGAGGCCGCTGCGTTGCTCACCCGACCATATCGGATTCGCGGAATGGTGACCCACGGCGCCGGCCGTGGCTCAAAGATAGGATTCCCCACGGCCAATGTAGCGGCGATTGACACACTGCTACCTGGACCTGGTGTCTATGCGGGGCGAGCTTCTGTTCAAAGTGTTTCTCGCCCGGCGGCGATTAATATTGGCCCTAATCCGACTTTTGGAGATCAAGGGATCAAGGTGGAAGCGCACTTGCTTGACTTTCACGGCCCACTCTATGGTGAGGCAATTGAGGTTGACTTCCTCGCTCGGCTGCGGGACATTCACCATTTTTCCTCGATTGACGAGTTGAAAGAACAGTTGCATCGGGATATTGCCCGCACGCGCGAGATCGCCCAATAGTATTTGTCACGCGCAAGCGAGCTACACTAACACCCCGCCCCTCGACCAGTTATGTTTTTGTAGGCGTGGAACGCGGAGTGTTTCGTAAGGACGACGTCATGCCTATAAATTGGCCACGATTTGTGGAAATTGTCCAAAGCCATCATCGGTTCTTGTTGACTAGCCATGTGCGACCTGATTGCGACGCGCTAGGTAGCGAGCTGGGAATGGCGGGCATATTAGGGTCGCTCGGCAAACAGGTGCGCATTGTTAACGGTCAGGCGACTCCACCTAACCTCGCCTTTATTGACCCGCAACAAAAGATTCAGGCGATCGGTCAAGATGTTCAGTTGGACGATCTTCATGACGTTGAAGTCATCATGGTGCTCGACACCAGCGCTTGGGCTCAGCTTGGCCCGATGGCGGAGGTGGTCCGTACCTCGAAGGCGCATAAAGTCTTGATGGACCATCACGTTGGTGAAGACGACCTGAATGCAGAGCTATTCAAAGACACAACAGCCGAGGCGACTGGACGGCTCGTTTTCCAGGCGGCGCAACACCTAAAGGTTCCCCTGACACCAGAGATCGCCACCCCCTTATTCGCCGCGGTCGCCACCGATACCGGCTGGTTTCGGTTTGCCTCGACGACGGCCGAGACTTACCGCGTTGCGGCGTCGTTGATTGAAGGTGGGGCCTCGCCTCCTGCGATTTACCGTGAACTCTACGAGCAAGATTCGTTAGGCCGCGTCAAACTTCGCGGGCGTATTCTTGAACGCGTTGAGGTTGAGTTGGACGGACGTCTGGCTCACACGTACGTCGTCAAAAGCGATTTCACGGAAACCGGCGCCCTTCCCAGCGACACTGAGGATGTAATCAACATGACCTTGGCGATTGCTGGGGTTCAGGCGGCGGTCATTATGATTGAACAGCAAACCGGTGGCTTCAAAATGAGTTTCCGGAGTCGTTGTTCTTTAGACTGCAATGAACTCGCACGGCAGTTCGGCGGCGGTGGGCACAAAGCGGCGGCCGGAGCATTTCTCGACGGTTCGTTCGACGAAGTAAGACGCCGCGTGCTTGACGCTGTGCGCGCCGCCATGCAATAATCTTGGCCACCATCGGCAGGGCAAATACTCGGTTTGTCCTGTTCTCACGCCGACCGAGGAGACGGCGCTTTGCCGTTCCTTGCATACCTGCCAATCCCGCCTAAACGCGCCCTGCCAGAAGCGATGAGGAGCCATTGTAATGGCCGATACCCACGAGTCGCACACCTCAACTCCATCTAACTCTGAAAATAGTTCTGCAGCTGAAACGCCGCCCCCTCGGCGCAACTTCTTGGTCTCGTTCCTGGCCGTAACGATCGGATCAATTATCTCCTTGTTCCCGTTCGTGCCGGGTCTTGCGGTTCTTCTCGATCCAGTGCTGCGTCGCAAGAAGAGAGGCGATAAGGGAGGGGACGCGGAGTTTGTACGAATAACCTCACTTGAATCGGTTCCCGTTGACGGCGCTCAGCAGTTTCCTGTTATTGCGGATCGGACCGACGCCTGGAACCAGTACCCCAACGAACGCGTCGGCGCCGTGTTTTTGCGGCGCGTCGGCGAGAAGAAGGATCGCGTGCAATGCTTCAATGCCGTCTGTCCTCATTTGGGCTGCATTTATTCTTACGTGGCCAGTCGCAATGAATTTTATTGCCCTTGTCACAATAGCGCCTTCACGATCAACGGCGAGAAGATTGAGAGCGAAGGTCGGGTAAATCCCAGTCCTCGCCCGCTGGATGAACTAGAGGTAGATGATAAGCGGCTTCAAGAAACGGGTGAGGTTTGGGTTAAGTTCCAGGATTTCTACACCGGCGTGGAAGAAAAGATCCCGAAGCAATGAATAGATTCCGCAACTGGCTCGAGCATCGCACCGGCGCGGGCGCTGCGATGCATGAGGCGCTCTACGAGAACATCCCCGGCGGCTCGCGGTGGCGGTTTGTCACGGGAAGCATGTTGGTCTACTGCTTCATCACGCAGGCAGTCACCGGCTTCTTCTTGTGGATGGCTTACAGTCCAAGTAGTCAGACGGCTTGGGAGAGCGTCTACTACATTCAGAACGAGTTAACGTTGGGGTGGTTTCTCCGCGGCATCCACCATTT
>CAYWIS010000200.1:0-10401 GCA_964458385.1 uncultured Pirellulaceae bacterium | reverse complement strand
CAACAAGGATCCTGCCTTCGCCGTGCTGCTGGAGCACCCCGACGTGCTGGACGATCCAGCGCCGGCCGTCACTTTCAACGCCTTTGGCGAAGGTGTGCTGAACCTGGTGCTGTTCGCTTGGCTGCCGAATCTGGATAACCGCTTCGCCGTCATTCATGACCTGCACGCAAGAATCCATGACCGTTTGAACGAGGCGGGCATCGTGATTGCCTTCCCGCAGCGGGGCTTGCACCTGTATGCTCAGCAGCCGTTGGAAGTGCGGGTGGCGTCAACTTCGGATACAGCCGAAACGGGCCCCGTATCCTTCCGAGCTGAGAAAAAGGCGGTATAACGCCAACCCTCGCCTGGGGAGCATCCGTCTATCCTGCGGCTTCTTGGAAATTCCTTTGTGAAACATGGTCCGATCCATGCAGCAACCGTCAACAACAAAAAAGGCGCCTCTTGCAAGGCGCCTTTTTCTAATTTGAATGGAAAGCCGAATCCGCCAAGGGCTTACTCTTGGGCCTTCTTCACTTCAAAACCCTTTTCGAAGGCTGCATCGCTAAAGACCAGATTCAGTTGTTCAGCGCCCTCGGCGCCAGCAACTTTCCCTTTGCAGTTGTTGCAGCAGAAGGCGACCTTCACACCTTGAACGTCGATCGCGGTTTCCGCATTGAGCGCACGCCCCGAAAGCGGGCACGCCTTTTCCACGGCTTGGCCGGTGCCTACCAGTTGCTGGTTCGCTTTGGCAGCAAACTTTGCGGTGTCCTTCTGGAAGGCGCCGGGGCAACCCGGGCAGCAGAAGTAGACTTTCCCGCCTTTGTAATCCACGGCCTGTTCCTTGATAGCCGGCTTGCCCGACACCGGGCACTTCGGCTCAAACTTCACTTCTTTGTCTTCCGCTTGAAGCGAAAGCGTCAAGCAGGCAGCAACCGCTACCAACGCCGCCAACGACTTTTTCACCATGGCACAAACCCTTTCACAAAGGACAGGAAAGATATGTCGCAGGGCAAAACCTCAGCGGTTTTAAGAGCCGGGAAAAAATTATAAATAAACATCGATGCTTCTGTAAACATTTGAGCCTAGGGAACTTGGTAAGTTTTCTACCGACTTTTCGGCTTATCCCGTTGGCCCCCGTGCTATAAAATTCATCGCCTTAGAGGTGTCAGCAGGAGAATTGGGCATGGCGCACAGCAATGTTCGGCCGGGCGATCCGGTCATCTACCGCAAAATCAAACGCAGCGAACGGCCCGGCCCGCGGGCAAAGAAAGTCCACCCGGCGCCCAAGGGCGAGCAATACGTTTACGAAGTCGACAAGTACTGGGTCGTGGCGGAAGTTCAAGATGACAGCCTGGTGCTGATGACCCGGCGAGGCAAGCGCCATGTGGTGAACCGTAACAACCCCGCCTTGCGGCGCCCCAACTGGTTTGAACGGTGGCTTTACCGCGACCGCTTCCCAACCCTTGCCGCCTGTCTTGCCGCCGCTAAGGCGCAGGCGTTGTCGTCCGATCCGCGCCAAACCTTGGCCAAGTGAGCGCCGTGAGCCGAATTCTGATTACTTCTGGGCCCACGCGTCAGTACTTGGACCCGGTGCGTTACCTGACGAATGCTTCAAGCGGTCGGATGGGTCGGGCCCTTGCGCAAGCGGCCCTTGAGGCAGGACACGAGGTCGTCATTGTCAGCGGCCCGGTCGAGGTAACGTATCCCAGCCAAGCCGAGGTCATCCCCGTCGTTTCGACGGAGGACATGCTGGAGGCCTGCCGGCGAGTGTTCGCCACGTGCGACGGCGCTATCTGCGCCGCGGCGCCGTGCGATTACCGTCCCGAAAAGGTCGCCACCCGAAAAATCACCAAAACAGGCGGCCCGCTGGCCCTGCACTTGATCGAAACTCCCGATGTATGCGCCACCCTCGGTTCGGAGAAGTCCCCCGACCAGTGGCTCGTGGGATTCGCTCTGGAAACCGAAGACCAGCGATTCCGGGCCTTGGTAAAGTTGGAGCGCAAAAGTTGCGACCTGATGGTGCTGAACGGTCCTCAGGCGATGAACGCGGCCGACAACCAAGTGGAGGTCATGGACCGTTCGGGCAAGATTTTGGCCTCGCTGGCAGGGAGCAAAGAGGAAGTGGCCCGCGCTATTCTCGCGCTGGTTCAAGAGCGGTTAATCGACGCATCGAGATAGCGCCGGTTAACCTACGACTTGAGTAACTTGGCAACCAGGTCTTCCATCGCTTCGGCGTCGCCGGGCAGAAAACCGATCCACAACCCGCGGAGCACGCCCTGACGGTCGAGCACCGCCGTCATCGGAAAGCCGACATTGGGCAGCTTCGCCTCGCGGGCCAGCGCCGCCAAACTTCGCGAGTAGGGATCGTGATAGCTGGGCGGCGGTGTTGGAAACTGCCCAAGGAACTCGGCGGTGTCTTGCTTCAGAGCGGCAACGTCGCTTCCCGCTCCTCCGCTATACGAAACCAACAGTAGCCGAAAGTCATCGCGCCCGGCGAATTGTTGCCGCAAGTCCAGTAGATACGGCATTTCTTCGCGGCAGAAGTAACACCACGGCCCCCAGAAGTTGATCACGGTCACCTTGCCGCGCAAATCCTCTTTCTCCACCGGGGGCGGTTCGCCCGTGAGCGGCGCGAACCGCAACACCGATAACTCGACCCCCACTCCCGGAAACGCAGCGCCACGGTTTCCGGGTTCGCTTTTTGACGCCAGGACCAAAAGCGCCAACAAGCCGCCCGCCAAAAGCACGGCCACCCAAGCCCAACGGGCAGGCTTTCGGGGCGGCGGAAGATCGGTTTCCAGATCGTGTGTCATGAGTTTCTGCCGAGCTTGATCGTAGCGTTCCATCGCTATTCTACGACACGCCCGGCCGCGGGCCAGTAGCAGGCGTCTGCCCAACCGACGGGGTGTTGTATTCAGAGTAGGGAGTCCCTCCCAAGCGTTTGAAAGCCCCGAAGACAAGTGCGACCTGGAAATCCGATTCACGAGGCTGCGCTGCCGGGGGTGTGGCTTTGGGCAATTGTGTCTAGCGCCAAGGCCGAATGAGCATAAGCGCCGCCGGCGCGCATCTCGGCCGCAACCCAGATGGCTTCCATGATTTCCTCGGGCGTCGCCCCTTGTTTTAACGCCGTCTTGGAATGGCTGCGAATGCAGTAAGGGCACTGCGTCACGTGCGCGACCGCAACCGCGATAAGTTGTTTGGTCTTTGCCGATAACGCTCCATCCGCGAACACTGCTTGGCTGAATGCCTGGAAAGCTTCGGCCTGCTTGGGAGCCAACTTTCGGCGCTGCTCGGCAATCTCCTTGGTGGCCGCAGAATAAACGTGGTCCTGGTGGGACATGACAACGACTCCTTCTCTAAAAGGACAAGCGAACCCATCGTTCGCCCTGCCCGCCGGTCAGGACGAACCAGGATGATTTCCTGCGATTTTTGTTCCGCAGTCTAGGGAATCGTGCAGCAGCCACGCCTCGCGCCCGAAGCGAGGCCATTTCCGCCGCGCGAGGGCAGACAACGCCGGCTCACTTCGCAACAAACGCTATTCAGCCATCAAAGAGCTTCTTAAGAGCGTGGATCGTGGCCGCTCGTCCCGCCCGCGCCCAGGAAGTCATAAGCCGTATGTTCTTCGGACAAACGGCTTGGCAGTTCGCGGCGTTGCCGCAGAGCTGAATGCCGCCTTGGCCCGTCAGGGCCTCCAAGCGTTTTGACGCGGTCATTCGCCCTGTCGGATGGGAATTCATAAGCACTACCTGGTTATTGGCGTGGGCGCCAATGAACCGCTTATCAAACTCGGCCCGCTGGCGTGCTTCAAACTCATTCTCAGATTCATTGGCGCGTTGCGTAAGCTCCACCTTGCCGTACTGAGGACAAGCCTCCAGGCAACACCCACAACTGATACACGTGCTGAGCGGATACGCCATTTGCTGCTCGTGCGGCGCCTGACGCGGCCCTGGGCCGCGGTCAAAATAGCCATCCACCTCAATCCAGCAATGAAGCTTCTCCAGCGCCCGAAAGAGACGTTGCCGCGCCACAACGAGGTCGCGCACGACGGGGAATTTCGTCATGGGTCGCAGTTCGATGCGTCCAACCCCTTCTCTAAGCAAGGAGTCGACAAGCGCTGAGCACGCCTGACGGACGCGGCCATTAATCAGCATCGTGCAGGCGCCACACACTTCTTCCAAACAGTTGGCGTCGTAGGCGACAGGAGCGACTTTCTTATTCGCGGTTGTGACGGGGTGGGCGGCGATCTTTTGTAGAACGCTCGTCACGTTCAGCCCAGGCTCATAAGCAACGTGAAACACCTCCCAGTAACTTGGCGCTCCTGGTCGCATTTGCCGAAGCACATGAACTTCCAAGGATTCGGCGTCGGAACGCGTCATCATTCGCCTCCGCGAACCAGGACATAAAGTGCAAGCGAGGCTGCTTGTCGCTCAGAGGCCATCGTAGGCCTCTTGCCGCTGAAGTGAAACCCTTTGTGGCGATTTTCCCATTTTCAAAGGAGCGCGCCAGCCGCAGGCGATCCACCGCCCGCCGAACACGGCCCTCGCATCCAACGACGCGTTGGCCCCAAAATGAAGAAGGCTGCGGGCTACAACCCTTCCTCGCCATACCACCCCCAACTGCGATGCGGCGCCGGGCGGCCGTTCACCTTGCCCCCTTCATTCAGCTTCTCTAGCGGGCTACAATCGGCGGATTGTATTAATAGGTTTGCCGTCGTTTTGCTTGAAAAAGAGGCTCATGTCTACGTCTACCACCAGTATCGAACAACTGGCGATCAACACCATTCGTACGCTCTCGATGGACGCGGTGCAAAAAGCCAATAGCGGCCATCCTGGCACACCGATGGCGTTGGCCCCAGTCGCGCATACTTTGTGGACCCGGTTCCTTAAGTACAACCCCGAGCAGCCGTTATGGCCCGCTCGCGATCGGTTTATCCTCTCGTGCGGCCATGCGTCGATGCTGCTGTACTCGGTCCTGCACCTGGCCGGGGTGAAGGCGACCGACGACAAAGGGAACGTGCTAGACAAGCCCTCAATCTCGCTCGACGACATCAAGAACTTTCGGCAGTTGAATAGCCCTTGCGCTGGCCACCCCGAGTATGGCTACGCCGCCGGCATTGAAACCACGACCGGACCGCTGGGGCAGGGCGTAGGTAATAGCGTGGGCTTGGCGATGGCCGCCAAGTGGCTTGATGCACGTTATGGCAGGCCGGGCTTCGACCTGTTCAACTTCGACGTGTACGCCTTGTGCAGCGACGGCGACATCATGGAGGGCGTGGGTTGCGAAGCTGCCTCCCTGGCCGGGCACCTGAAGCTGGGCAACCTATGCTGGATTTACGACGACAACCACATCACGATCGAAGGCGACACCGATTTGGCCTTTAGCGAGAACGTGGCCAAACGGTTTGAGGGGTTGGGCTGGAAGACCATCCGCGTCAACGACGCCAACGATACCGAGGCCCTGGCCGCTGCACTGGAGGAATTCAAGAATACCGATGATCAACCCACGCTGATCCTGGTGCGGAGCATCATCGGCTACGGCTCGCCCAAGAAGGCCAACTCTCATGCCGCTCACGGCGCTCCACTGGGCGCCGACGAAATCCGCGCTACCAAGGCCGTGTACGGTTGGCCCGAAGACGAGCACTTCCTGGTTCCCAACGAAGTGCGCGAGCACTTCGCCGAAACGATCGGCCGCCGCGGTCAGGAAGCCTACGAAACCTGGGCCCAAAAGTTCCAGGAATACAAGACGAAGTATCCCCAAGAAGGCGCCCAACTCGAGGCGATCTTCCGCCGCGAATTACCGCCGGGCTGGGACCAGGGCATTCCTACTTTCCCCGCCGATCCCAAAGGGCTGGCCACCCGCGTGACTTCGGGCAAAGTGCTCAATGGCCTTGCGCCGCACCTGCCTTGGCTCATTGGCGGATCGGCGGATCTGGCTCCCTCGACCATGACCCTGCTGGAGCAAGAGGATGCAGGGCACTTCTCGGCCGAGAACTACGCTGGCCGCAACCTGCACTTTGGCGTACGCGAACACGCAATGGCCGCCGCCTGCAACGGCTTGGCGCTTGCCGGCCTGCGTCCGTATGGCGCCACGTTCTTTGTCTTTACCGACTATATGCGGCCCTCGATGCGTTTGTCGTCGATCATGCACCTGCCGGTGATCTACGTGCTAACGCATGATTCGATCGGCTTGGGCGAGGATGGTCCAACGCACCAGCCGATTGAACACTTGGCTGCTTGCCGCGCGATTCCGTGGATGATTGTGATGCGTCCGGGCGATGCAAACGAGGTGGCCGAGGCGTATCGTGCGGTGCTGCCGATCAAGAATCGGCCAACGGCCATGGTCCTCACCCGCCAGAACATCCCGACGCTGGACCGCAGCAAGTACGCTTCGGCCGCAGGAGTGGCGAAAGGCGCTTACATCTTGGCTGACGCGCCAGGAGGCCAGCCCGAAGTGATCTTGATTGGCACCGGAAGCGAACTGCACCTGTGCGTTGAAGCCTACGAAAAACTGAAGGAGGAAGGCATTAAGGCTCGTGTGGTAAGCATGCCGTCGATGGAGCTGTTTGAACTCCAAGACGAAGCCTACCGCAACCAGGTGCTGCCTCCGGCGGTGACTGCACGTGTGGCGGTCGAGGCGGGTATTCGGCAATCGTGGGACCGGTATCTTGGCCCCCAAGGCCGGTTTGTGGGGATGTCGCAATTCGGCGCCTCGGGCCCCTACCAAGAACTTTATAAGCTCTACGGCATTACCACGGAGAACGTCATCGCCCAGGCGAAGGCGGCGCTTGGCAAGTAGCCGCGCAGGCGCCCTCGTGTGTGCGGCGAGCTTCCCGCCAACCGAACGAAGGGACGCAAGCGGAACAGCGTTAGCCCTAGCGAAATGCGCTGGCCGCTCGCCCCATGTTCGCTGCATTTGGATCGCGGTCCGCGTCAGAGACGCGGACCGATCTGAGGAAGTGGTTTCATTGCTCCACTTTGTGGGCGATGAATCGTCCGCGTTAGAACTCTAGCTGGGCCCGGGCGGCGTAGATGTCGGTATCGCTCCGGCCTTCGGTGTCGTTATCAAGCCAACAGTGAATCCAGTTGAATTGGAGTTTGGTGTGGGCGTTCCAGTACCAGTTCAGCCCCAACGTGCTGTTGGTCAGGCGTCCAGGATTGCCAGCAAAACCCGGTAATGGCGCGGCGTCCGGATCATTCAAATTGACGTACGAGAGCCGGGCCGCCACTTCCCACGCGCCCCAGCCGCACACCCCCAGGTGTTCCAGCGAGAAGAACTCCTCAAACGGCGTCACACGATCAAAAGCCCCAAAGGTTCGGTTATAGCTGCGATGCTCGCCCGTTAAGAAATAACCGACCTGCGCGTAGGCGCCGTCGTAGAAGAGCGTTTCGCCGCCGATCTGATCGACGGTCGTCACAACATATTCGCTCTGGAAATGTACGGGGCCATATTGCCCGGCCAACTCGACACCGTAGATCTGAAAATGGCGTGAAGGGATGCGTCCCGTATCGGCAAAGAAGGGCGTGCCCGCATCCACCGCTCCGCCTCCTGCTGGATCGCCAACAAAGAACTCGGGAATTACACGGGCCTGGTAAAACGGCGTATCGTCCAGCAAGTCGTTGCCCGTGTTGCGGCTGTAATTGAAGTTGCCGCCTACGTGCAGCAAGTAGCGGCCGTCGGCGCCTTCGTCGTACCAAAGCAAATGCGTCACGCGCGTGGCGTAGGCAAAGCCGCCGAAGTCGCCAATATCGGTTCCAAAACGGCTGTCGCCTAGCGGCCCCTGGAAAAACCCGCCGGTGCGATAAATGCTATTCTGCCAAGTGGTCCGCTCGCTTTCGGACACGTCATACGCCATCACCCCGGTGCGGCGGAACGGATCGAAAGCCTGGAACGGCAATGCTCGCTCCAAAAAAGTCAGTTGCCGAATGGACGTGTAGGAATCCATGGTAATGGGCTGACGGAAGTGACCAATCCGCACCGCGCCCAAGACCGGCAAGTGTGTTTGTTCGAGCCATACATCCATAAAACTAGGGCGGCCCGCGGCGGCGAAGTCCATTTCGATGGAATAGTTAGTGAACTCGGCCACGCTGCCTACCGCTTGCAAGCGAGCACGGCGGAATCCCACACCATCTTGGATATCGCCCACCGAAGCCACACTGGCATCGTCTTGGCCAAACCAGCCCGCATCGGCATGAAAGAAGCCCGTAACCTTGATTTTGGGGAACTCGGGAGCGTCGGACTTAGCGGATGTTGGAGAAACCTCGGCGGTCGGCGCGGGCTTCTCTTGTTGAACATGCGGAGACGAAGGCGGAGTGGCCGCCCACGGCGCCGGAAGTCGCCCTTCGCCGCCCAGCGGGACGCCCAAGTTCCCCTGCGCCGCTCGAACCGCGTTAAGTTCTTGCTCGGCGCGCTCCAAGCGTAAGAGCACCTCGCGCCACTGCTGGGAGCTGATTTGCACGGGCTCGTCTTGCGCCACGAGGACGCCGCTGGGTAGAGGGCCATGCTGCGCCGCGGCGGGATGCGGCGCCGCAAGCGCGCCCAAGCCCACAATTAACCAGCACATCAGCATCGGTCGGGTCATCCTCGGCTCCCGGTTCAGAGGTCACCGGCCTCAAGTTCATCCTGGCCCGGTCGAAGGTTCGAATCGGGGCGATCACGCAAACACTCTAGCGTTTGCGGAATAGAACGCTGGACTACGTCATCGGTCGTTTTTGCAAGCCCCCTCCACCTAACAATATCGTGAGCAACGGAACGCTTTACCCAGGCTTCGCACACTTCCCCGTCGGCAGGCCCCTGCCTGGCCAACCTTGCGCTCGGAAGCAGGCCGTTCAAGATCGGCCACGCAAACGACGAGGAATCGAGAGGCCAGGCAGCCCAGCGGTCTGGACTACCCATGCCCCATCGTTTGCCTTTTGGGAGGGACCACGCATGAAGTTGCCCCTGATTAGCTTGGTGCTGCTCGGAGCGTTCGTCGCCGCGCCATCGCACGCGGCAAAGCCCCTTTCGTGCGACCACTGTGGTTGCTGCGATCAAGTCCGCAAGGTTTGCCGTGTCGTCTGTGTGATGGAAGAGGTCAAGACCGTCGCTTACGACTGCGTGTGCGAGGACTTCTGCATCCCGGGGCCATCGCACCGGTGCGGCTGCCGCGAGATCTGCACCTGTGGCGAAGTGCGAACGCGGCGCAAGCTGGTCAAGCATGAAGTGGTGAAAAAGGTTCCCAAATACCGCTGCGTGGTCGAGCACCTTTGCCCCAATTGCCGCCAGGCGCCCACCGCCGCCCCGTTTGCGACGCCGACCCCCGCAACTTGGAGTGAGCCCGCCGCTCCGGCAACGCCGCCGCTTCCGCCGGCGTTGGTAGCGCCCTAAAACGCACCAATCGCCGCGTGCAAAACGTGCTCGCTCCAGGAGATGGCTTAGGGCCGGCGCCGCTTACTTGCCCGTTGGATTGCCGTACAAGGCCTCGGACGCCAACTTGTGAGGCTTTTCTCGCACCGGTAGAATCGCCAGTTTGGAAAACGGATTTTACTCCGGCATCAAGGGGAAGGCGTACCGTGAGCGAGAAGAATAACTTGAAAATTGCGGTGATCGGCGGAGACGGCACAGGGCCCGAAGTGGCCGCCGAAGGGGTGAAGGTGCTAAAGGCCGTCGCCCAATTGGAAGGATTCTCTGTCGAGTTTCAGGAGTTTGATTTCGGCGGCGACCGCTACTTGCGGACAGGCGAAATCCTTCCCGAAGGCGCCGTCGACGAACTGCGGAAGTTCGACGCCATCTTCCTGGGCGCTGTCGGCCACCCCGACGTGCCGCCGGGCATCCTGGAGAAAGGTTTGCTGCTGGAGTTGCGGTTCCAGTTGGATCAGTACATCAACCTCCGGCCAGTGAAGCTCTATCCTGGCGTCGAGACGCCGTTGGCGGGCAAGAAGCCCGAAGACATCGACTTTGTGGTGGTTCGCGAGAACACCGAAGATCTGTACTGCGGCGTGGGCGGCTTCCTTAAGAAGAACACGCCCGACGAAGTGGCCACTCAGACCGCCGTCTACACCCGCAAAGGCTGCGAGCGGTGCATCCGCTGGGCCTTTGAGTTCACCCGGAAACGCAATAACCCCAAGGGCAAGAAGCTCACCTTGGTCGCTAAGACCAACGTCTTGACCTATGGCCATGACCTGTGGTGGCGCACATTCCAAGCGGTGGCCAAGGACTATCCCGATGTGCAGGCCGACTACAACCACGTGGACGCCTGCTGCATGTGGATGGTCAAGAATCCCGAGTATTACGATGTGATCGTCACCACCAACATGTTTGGCGACATCATCACCGACCTTGGCGGCATCCTTCAAGGCGGAATGGGCGTGGCGGCGGGCGGCAATATCAATCCCGATCCCGGCGGCGTAAGCATGTTTGAGCCGATGGGCGGCAGCGCTCCCAAGT